>JAAYIC010000093.1 GCA_012735195.1 Bacillota bacterium | reverse complement strand
GGTAAAAGTCGCCGGAAATGTAACGCAGGCCTTGATTGAGGCCGACGGGTCGGTGGAAGTGGCAAAGAACATTATCGGGAGCCGGGTGACAGCAGGAGGGGTCTCCACTTATTACCAAGAGGTTTCTTTTTATCTGTTCCGCTTAAAAGAATTATTGGACCGGGTAGGAAAAGCCGTCAGCCAATTACGGGAAGATGAGGCTTGTAAGGCTTGTATGGAGAAAGAAGAACACAGTGAAAGAATAATAATCCAATTACTCTTGGATAGCAAATATCACGATATAATAGAGGTTGCGAAGATCCTTTATCATAAAGTGGATGAGAAAACCCTCGAAAAAACCGTACCCGAGCTTAGAGAGTTACTCGCCGGGTTGCGGCAGAAAATTAAACCAACCGGCCTTTCCCGCATAGAAAACATGGAAGAGCTGTCCATCTTGTCTTCCCAAACAGAAAAGGCCTATGAGATTATTAAAAAGATGGATTACAGCAATGCCCATGTGGAAGCCGCCTATATTCAAAACAGCGAGATCAAAGCCGGCGGTAATATTGTTGTCACCAGAAGAGGGGTTTATAACTCTCTGCTTCTTGCCGGCGGCAACATCATCTTAAAAGGGGAACTCGGGATTTTCCGGGGCGGCGTCATCCAAGCGCGCGGCGACATCTTTGCCAAAGAACTGGGAAGCCCGGGTTGGACCAGAGTCGTGGTCCAAACTAAGCCTGGAAGGACAATTACCGCGCAAAAAGTCTATGCGAATACGGTCCTAAAAATCGGCGATCTGGCCTACAAATTTGAAGATGACGACTCGGGGATCCGTGCCCGGCTTGACTCCAGCGGAAAATTGCTTCTACATTAGTGAAACCCCTCTTAATCGGGTATTAGTAGAACAGTAGAAAGCCAATAGGGGTTTCAACAAGAAAACCCCATCTTGACCGGGTACCGGCTTTATGGTAATATAAAAAAGGACGTTTTTGCGCGCCCGTAGCTCAGCTGGATAGAGCGTTTGACTACGGATCAAAAGGCCGTGGGTTCAAATCCTACCGGGCGCGCCAAAAAATTATTCAGGGCTTATTTTTTTATCGCCCGGTCGTATATGGCCACATAAAATAAATAACGAGCCCAAAGATTTGCGGCCCCGTAGCTCAGAGGATAGAGCAGCGGTTTCCTAAACCGTTGGTCGAAGGTTCGACTCCTTCCGGGGCTGCCATTTTAATTTTTAGATAGATATCTTTACCCTCGTAAAACCATTTTCTCCCTTGACAACTCCCCGGGCAGCCAGATAATAATTCCATCCGCGATTATCTCCAACCGCCCGTTGGCCTTGGCCAGCAAATTCTCCAAAGGAACCTGTCTTTCTGCCGGGAGTGAAAATATCCTGGTTATTCCCGCGCCTTTTTGCTCATCCGTGGAGATTTGTAACTTAAAACCGGTATCCCCGGCCCTTTTCACTCCGGAGATGATCACTTTATTACAGCGTAAACGGGAGGCTTCTTCAATCAGTGACCCTAAAGCCTTACTGAGAATCTCTCCAGCTATTCTTTGGGATTTAGGCTTTAACAGCACTGTATTGTCTTGTTCAATAATTGAAATCCCTCTTTCCTGGGCCCGGATCCGCCAGGAGAGAACCGTCGCCTTGATCACCGGATCCGGATAATCCGGATGATTACGGCCGCTAATCTCCTCAGCCACTTCTTGGATGTATCTGCCTAAAGCTTCACCGTTACCGGCCGCGGCCATCATATCCATCACTTGTAATTTATTACGAAACTCCCGGTATTCACTGGCCAAAGTCTCCAATAGACGTTGGCTCTCTTTTAACCTTTCTTCATCCAACTCCCGTTCTTTTTCCGTGATTAAATGGGAACGAATAAGCAATATGAGGCTGACAATTGCGGCGGTCATCAATAATTGCCCTCCAAATAGTTGAAGGAGCCTTAAGTTACAGGCCTTATGAATCAGTAAATTATTCCTGACAAACAGAATACTGGTTAAAAGGATCATTAATGTAAAAAGGCCGATCATCAGCAGCCCTGATCGGACTTTTTTTCGGGTGAACGGTATGAAGGAGATATCCAAGAGGTTGGCAATCAACAGGATAAAACCGGGAAAGATGCTTTCAGCAAGCCCGCGGCCGATAATAATCAGGCTTTGGGAGGGGATATACCCCTCTGTTCCGCCCAAATAATACCGGAAACCGCCGGTGAGTACTATTTTACCCAAATTCACCAGTAAAAACCCGACCAAAGTCGTTACCAGGAGTTGCAGCCAGGATAAACGGCAGAGTATTTTAAAGAAAAAAAGAAAAAGCAGGATTATACAGAAAAAGCCAAACTCTACAAAATTTGCCTGTTTCCCAAAGAAATCAACGGCGGTAAGGGCCAGGGCAAAGCCGAAGATGATGCTTTTTTTTACTCTAGTCCCATTTAATTGCAGGCCGAGGCTTAATAAAATTTGCCACTTGAGGTAGATGACCGCCGCTGTTAATATTAACGGTCCCGCTCGTCTTATGATTTCAGTAAAAACTACCATAGGTTCCTCTTTCTATCCCCGTCTTCAGCATTTAATGAGCTGTTTTTGCCGTTGATCGTCCTGCCTTTTGAAGATACTTATACCACGAGTTAAAACCCATGTCAAGCCTCCCGCTACAATTGCTTCCATGGAAAAACCTGGAGGTTGTTTCACTACAATTTCTGTGTTATAATCTAATCGAACATATGTTTGTAAAGGAGCATCCGGTTTGATGATTGAAGAGATTAAAGAGCCGGTTACTGTAGTGGCCGTCTTTTCCCGTTCGACGGTGGCGCCCCGTCTTTTTACCTGGCGCCAAAGGAACTACCCCGTCTCCCGTGTTACGGCCAGTTGGAGTGATTACGAAGGGGAAGCGCGGCGCCTCTTTTTCTCCGTTATCACCGACGGGGCTAACCTCTACGAGTTATGTTTTCACACCCGTTCTCTCCGGTGGGACCTGCTCCGGATCTACCATGACTGACCACGCCCGCCCGGAACGGTTAATTTTTCATATTGACGCCGATGCCTTTTTTGCCGCAGTTGAACAGGCATCCAACCCCCGTTTACGAAACAGGCCGGTGGTTGTCTGTGGTTTTCCTTTGGAGCACGGCGTCGTGACCGCCGCCTCCTATGAGGCCAGGAAGTTTGGGGTAAAGGCGGGTATTCCGTTTTTCCAAGCCCGGGCCTTGCTTCCGCACGGGGTCTTCCTTCCGGTTAACATCCCAAAATACCTCTCCTATTCCCTGCGCCTGCTCGCGATCTACCTGCGATACACCCCGTTGGTGGAAGCCTACTCCGTAGATGAGGTTTTTTTGGACCTGACCGGCGCCTCCGAACCGCCCGAGGTTTTGGGGGAGAGAATAAGGCGGCGGATCTTTACGGAAACCGGCTTAACAGTCACCGCCGGGGCCGGACCCAACAAACTGGTGGCCAAGATTGCCACAGAAACCGTAAAACCCAACGGTCTCTGCGTCATCCGCGCCAGCGAATTGCCCGGGCGCCTGGCGCCACTGCCGGTCTCCATCTGCCCGGGTATCGGTCCAAAGACCGCAGAGGTCCTGCAGGCGGCCGGGATTACCACCCTGGGTCAACTGGCCGCCGTCCCCCTGGTTAAACTCCGATCGGTTTTCGGGTTATGGGGCGAAAAGCTGTACCAGGCCGCACGGGGCATAAACAACGAGCCCGTTCTCCCGCTGGACCGGCGCCCGCCGGAAAAAAGCATGGGCCATGAGACCACTTTTCCCACTCCACTTACCTCCGCCCGCCGGCTGGAGGGGGCGATCTGGGTTTTAAGCAGTAAAGCCGCTTTCCGTCTCAGGGAGAAAAAACTGCTGGCCACAGGGGTGCGGGTGAAGATCCGGACCAGGGTCAATGAGAAGAAAATCGAAACCAGGACCTTCCAGCGGCAGCTTCCGGTTGCCGCCACCTGCGAGACGCAACTGGCCCCGGTAGCCCGGGAACTCTTCTTTACCCGCTGGACCGGGTTGCCCATTAAAGGATTGGGAGTAACCGCCACCGGCCTAATCATGGAAGAAGCCGCCCGGAGCCAGCTTTCGCTCTTTCCCGAGATTTATCCGGGCGCCGATAATTTGGAGCCGGTCCTCGACCGGTTGCGCCGGAAATACGGGGAGGATATTCTGTTCCGGGCCGCGAATCTTCTTGCCGGGGAGTGAGAAAATGGAGAATATTCTTATTGGGACTTCCGGTTTCTCCTATGACGACTGGCGGGGGCCTTTTTATCCGGAGGGACTGGCGTCTGCGGCGATGTTGCCGTTTTACGCCCAGTCCTTCAAAACCGTGGAGATTAATTTCACCTATTACCAAATGCCCGGGAGCAAAAGCATTGCCGGGCTGGAACGGAAGACCCCTTCCGATTTTACCTTCTGTTTAAAAGCCCATAGATCAATGACGCACGAAATCAGTAAGGACCCGGCAGAAACCGGGGAAAACTTTCACCGTTTCCGCGAGGCCCTTGCGCCGTTGCTTGCCACCGGTAAATTGGGGTGTGTCCTTCTCCAGTTTCCCTGGGGTTTCAAGTACACCCATGATAATCTCGAGTATTTGTGTTTCGCCCGGGAAGCCCTGGGCGATCTCCCGGCGGTGGTGGAGTTTCGCAACGCCGGGTGGGTAAGGGAGGAGGTTTTTTCTTTCCTGTCCCGTCTGGACTTCGGGTTTTGCTGTGTTGATGAACCGCGCTTAAGAGGGCTGATGCCGCCGGTGGCACGAATCACCTCCGACCTGGCTTACCTGCGGTTTCATGGCCGTAACGCCGCCCGCTGGTGGAAGCATGACGAAGCCTGGGAACGTTATAATTACCTCTATTCCTCCGCCGAGTTACAGGAATGGCGCCCCGCCATCCTGGAATTATCTGCCCAGGCCAAGACGACCTTTGTTTTTTTCAATAACCACCACGCCGGCCAAGCGGTCGTCAACGCCCGGATGCTAGCGGAACTTCTGGCCGCTTCTTCATGAAACCGGACATAACTTGATGAACCTTGGTATAATTCAAGTTGCTCTTGCCGGTTCCCGGCGTCTATGAAAAAAGGACCGGCGGCCGTACAGCCGCCGGTCCTTTTTTCTCCATTCGCTTAACCCTTATACATCTCGTCGAAGTATTTCTGTGCCTTAACCACAGCTTCCCTCATCATATCTTCGGCGAGACCCGTCTCTCTGGCCGTCAGGTGTTTGATGATTTCATCGGTGTTCAGTTCCGCGGCAGCCTTGGCACAAGCTTCCCAGCTGAGCACGCTCCTGATCACCCGGTCGATCGCCTGCTCCTCATTGTCATAGCCCCGGGGCTGCATGTCATGGCCTTTCCAGCGGTTGAAGCTGAACTGGTCCAGGAGAGCGGCGATGGCGACATTCATCCCGGTAATCTTGACGCCGTGGTCAATGTCGAATTTCCCAGGGCCGCCCAGGGTGATCCCGTCATTATAACCCTGGCTGTTCAGGTGCATGTGGACCATGGCATCGTTATCCAGTTCCTCCAAGGTGTCATAGATATGATCGAGGCCGATCATTTCGCTATGGCCAAACTCTTTGTTAACACCCTTCTTCGCCCGCGAGACACCGAACTCTTCCTCGATCTTCCTGAAGAGGAGGATTGCCGAGGCAACCGTCGGCAGGAGCATGGCCGGATGGCCCTCGTTCGGTTTCGGCTCAACGCCAATGTACATCTCGCCGCCGGCTTTTTCCTCATGTTTACAGAGAGCAGCCATACTCTCTTTGAGGTTCTGGTACATCTGGCGGAGCGCCGGGGTGGCCAGGTCATAGCCGAAGGAGCCGTTCCAGACGACCAGGGTGGGCAGGACCTCCGGATGCCAAGCCTTGCGCAAGGGTCCGTATGCCAGATCCACGGTCTTGGCCCCCAGTTCGTTGGCTTTTGCCCGCTCATCCGGGTCAAGAGAAGCTATTCCGCCGTAGGCAAAATGGCTGTGGGCACCCGGGGTAATCATAGCCAGGTACATCCCGGCATCCACCAGCGCATCGGCCACGTCCGCGGCATTCTTCTCATCGATCTCCGTATCGTAGTGGACCTCGTACCCAAGGACCACGTTCTCCGGCAGCCGCGGGGCAATTTTCTCTTTAATTAATTTGATTACACCAACGGTATCCAGCTTGTCAGAGGCCCATGCCGGCCGGATATTAGCCGGAAGGAAGCCTCCCTTGCCAGGGTTGAATGTCCACCGGCAAATACTGTGGTAAACTTTTGTCACTTTTTTTCCCTCCTGCAAACGTTTGTTTTTTTTTATATCCAAATAGCCGTTTATTTACGGCTGCTTGGTGCTTTCTTGGAAGCTGTTGTTTTGCGTTGCTTTTCGAAGCTGTTCTTAGAGTATCTTCTTCAGGTTCGCTTCCCATTCCTGGTAGATCTCTTTGTACTGGACGGCTTTTGCCGTGTCCGGCTCCGTAATCCCCGCAGGGGTCAGGCCGACAAAGGCTTCCTTGGTGTCCCGGTAAATGCCGGCGCCAAGACCAGCGCCCCTCGCGGCGCCCTGCGAGCCGTCGGTGTTGTAAAGCTCCACACAAGCGCCGGTTACCATGGCAAAGACCTCCCGGAACAACGGGCTTAAGAACATGTTGGCCCTGCCCGCTTTCACCGTGTCCACCTCGAGGCCCATCTGCTTCATAATCTCCACACCGTAATTGAGGGCAAAGACAATCCCTACCTGCGCGGCGCGGAAGACGTGCGGCCGTCCATGGACATTCAAGTCCAAGCCTATGAGGGCGGCTCCGGGGTTCTTATTGCCAAGGGTCCGCTCGGCGCCGTTTCCATACGGATAGAAGAAGAGTCCGGCGGAACCGGGGGGAGCCTCCTCCAGGGCCATCTGGTCCATTTCCTTGTAAGTAGCACCGGCAAAGGTATTCTTCAACCAGCGGTTGAGGATTCCGGTGCCGTTCACGCATAACAGCACGCCGTAACTGGGATTCTCCGTCGTGTGGTTCACATGGACAAAGGTATTGACCCGCGACTCTTTGTCATAGAGGGGCTGGTCGCAAATGCCGTAAACCACACCGCTGGTACCGGCGGTCGCCGCCACTTCACCCGGGGAGAGCACACTCAGGGAGAAGGCGTTGTTCGGCTGGTCACCCGCACGGTAAGAGACCTTTGTTCCGGGGGCCAGACCCAATTCGTCGGCGGCCTTCTTCGTGACTTCACCCTGCACGGAAAAGAGCGGGGTGATCTCCGGTAACAGGTCGGGAGAGATCCCATAGTAATCCAGGAGAAATTCGGCGGGACGCTGCTCCAGGTAATCCCAGAGGATCCCTTCGGACAGACCGGAGACGGTGGTCTTGACCTCACCGGTGAGCTTCATGGCTATATAATCCCCGGGAAGCATGAATTTATAGATCTTTTGGTAGATATCGGGCTCGTTCTCCTTCACCCATTTTAATTTAGAAGCAGTAAAGTTTCCGGGCGAATTAAGGAGATGCTGCAAGCACTTCTCCGGCCCCAGCGCCTGAAAAGCTTCCTCGCCGATCTGCACCGCCCTACTGTCACACCAGATGATTGACGGCCGTAAAACCTGCAGGTCTTTATCGACCAAGACCAGACCGTGCATCTGATAGGCGATCCCTATGGCCTTGACGTCATGGAGGTTTATCCCTGCTTTACTCTTGATTCCTGCAGTGGCGGCTTTAATATGTTCCCACCAGTTTTCCGGGTCTTGCTCCGCCCAACCCGGTTCGGGTACGGCCATATCAAGTTCTGTATCCTCGGGAGAAGTAAAGGAAGCGACGGCTTTTCCTGTTTCCGCCTCCAATAATGTCGCTTTAATCGATGAACTCCCGATGTCGTATCCCAATAAGTAAGCCACTCTATTTCCCTCCCGTGTTACTGTGAATCACAGTTTTATATCACAGCTTTTTACAGGTTAAGAGTTGATCTTCACCCCCTTGATTACAATTTCTTGCCCCCGGCATGCGAGCTATCGCATACGTGTGCCCCGCCGGCGCCGGTTCTTGTTACGTCTTCTTTGGAGAAGTAATTCTCCGGCTTCTTAATTAAGTATCTTTGCCTACAGTTAAAAAACCCCCGGCCCCGAGCAGGGGGAAATCTTGCCGCCTTGTTTGTTCCGGTGCATGCTACTTGGAAAAGAGATGGCGTCATCTTCTATTAGTATTCGGTTTGCTCATATTAGATTCGCTATAAAACAATTAGTTCCTGCATAGGACAGTGGATTGTTCGAAATATTTTACCATTTATCTTTTTACTCCTTTTCTTGCCTTTTTATTCCTGAAAACGCAACGGTTTTCAACACCCCGGCGTTCCCCGGTTTACAAATCTCCCCCGGTGTTGGTTACCGTTGGGTGGCGCCGGGTTTCAAAAAAAGGCCCGCTTCTTGTGAAGCGGGCCTTTTACAAATAGATTCCTTGCAGTGACCTACTCTCCCAGCCGGTCTCCCGGCCAGTACCATCGGCGCTGAGGGGCTTAACTGCCGTGTTCGGGATGGG
>JAAYIC010000067.1 GCA_012735195.1 Bacillota bacterium | reverse complement strand
GGCATGGTCAAACTGGTGACCCAGGAGGGACCGCTGATCTTGTCAATCTCCTTGACTTTTGAAAAACAGCCGCTGAAAAGAACCAGACTTGTCAAGAGAAAAGCGAGTAGAACATATGTTACCCTTTCTTTCACCGGCATCACCTCCAAAATTTTGTTTGTTAATTCATTATAGCATTTTTTCTTATTTTGTCTGTACTTAGCTGAAAAAAAGTAAAAAAAACGTAAAATTTCTTGTAATACTTATTAACATTATAGGGCAAAGTCCGGGGTTACGGCAGGTAACGGGCGGGAAGAGTCTGCTTAAGGGAGAGAAGGGGTGAGAAGAGGTCGCCTCTTTTCTGCAGACGGCGGTGGGCGGTGGCGATGGTGAAGAGCCCGGGATGGACATGGGGGAGTTCCTCCCAGGTCACAGGCATGGAGACCGGGGCGCCGGAAAAGGGGCGTAGGCTGTAGACGGCGGCAATGGTCTTGCCCGGCAGGTTTTGGAGGTGATCGATATAGACTTTTCCGTCCCGGGCGGTGACGGAACGTTCGGCGGTAGCCAGTTCCGGAAAGACCTGAATGACAGCGGCCCCCAGTTGTTGGACAAAGGCGGCCGTCTGTTTAAAGGTGTAGACTGGAGCAAGCGGCAGGTAAAGGTGGATCCCGGTGGCCCCGGAGAGCTTGGGAAAGATCTGCAGACCCAGGCGGTCGGCGAGTTTTTTTATCGCCAGGGCCACCTGTTTTGCCTCTTCCAGTGTGGCCGGGGGCATGGGGTCCAGGTCGAAAATAATATAGCTGGGGTGATCCGGGTCGTACCTGGTGGCCAGTTGAGGGTGGACCTCGATGCAACCCAGGTTGACGCTCCAGAGAAGGGTCTCCAGGTTGTTGGCCATAACATAATAGACTGTACGCTTGCCGGTTTTAACGGCAACCCTCTCCACCCACGGCGGGGCGTCGGGGAAGTTTTTCTGGTAAAAATGGTTACCGTGGATCCCATCGGGGTAACGCACCAGGGAGAGGGGACGGTCCTTCAGGTGGGGGCCGAGGAAGGGCCAGACCTTTATGTAATACTCCATGATATCGCCTTTGGTAATCCCTTCCTCCGGCCAAAAGGGTTTATCCAGGTTTTTCAGGGTCAACCGGTGTCCGTTGATGGTAAGGGTTTCTATGGTAGTGGTAGACATTTTCTTCCTCCAAAAGTACTGCGGGCAAGAAAACCATAGTTTTTCCCCGGCTTTTTTTGGGCGTTATTTTTCTGGCAGACGGCAGGCGGCCGGGGCGGTTTCCGGGCGGAGTCCGCGGTAGAGGGGATGCCGGAGCTGACCGGTGGCGGTGAATTCCAGGTATTCCACTTCACAGACGAGTTCCGGGCGGACCCAATGGACCTCCGGTCTGCCGGTTCCGGCTTTCCGGGGCGGGCCGCAGGAGAAGGGAAGGCCACCGTTGGAGAAGGGGGAGGCGACTGTAGCCAGCGGCCGTAACAGGGAGAGGAGGTGGTCGATCTCTTCCTGGGAAAAACCGGCCCCCACCAGGCCACAGGGGAGAAGGACGCGTCCGTGTTCTTGCCCGGCATAAGCCCCGAGGATCAAGGCGGACAAGTCCCGGCGGCCGGCGGGGTTAGTGGTATACCCGCAGATGACAAAAGGGGCGCTCCGGGTCACCCGGATCTTCTTCCAGAAGGGGCTGCGTTTTCCCGGAAGGTAAGGGCTGTCTTTCTCTTTGCCCATCACCCCTTCCAGCCCTCTCTCTGCAGCCAGCTGGAAAAGCTTTCGCCCTTGTTCCGGCAGGCCGGTACTGATGAGCAAGGAGTCGCCGGGTGTGGTAACGGCCAGCAGCAACTCCTGCCTTTTCTGGCAGGGCTCTTGCAGGAGGGGACGGCCGTTATAATAAAGCAGGTCAAAGGCCACATAAAGCACGGGGTTTTCCCGCATGCCCCGCCGGCTACCCTGGGGGGAGGTGGTATGCATCCGGCTGGTCAACCGCTGAAAACTGGGCTTTCCGTCCGTCAGGGCGATAATCTCTCCGTCCAGGATGGTTCCGGGCTTTTTTACCTGCCGGTGTAAAGAGGCCAACTCCGGATATTGGGCGGAGATCTCCCGCAGGTTTCTGCTTTGCAAACGGGTGCCGCCGTTGAGAAAGGCCAGGGCCCGCAGGCCGTCCCATTTGAGCTCAAAAAGATAAGCGGGGGAATCAAAGGGTTCGGCGGCCACGGCCAGCATGGGCCGGATTTTATCCGGGAGCTTCATCCGGTCTTCTTCTTCCGCTTTCCCCGGGCGGGCGGTTCGGCGGCAGTATCGGCGGTCTTGGCGGCGCCGGTCGCCTGCAAACTGGCTTTCAAGGCCTCCATCAGGTCCACCACCTTCGCCGTTTCCGGGGTGGCGGGGACGGCTACCTCTTCCCCGGCAATTTTGGCATGGATCAATTCCATCAGGGCCGCCCGGTATTCGTTGGTATATTTCTCCGGCTGAAAAGGGGCGGACAAATTCTCGATCAGGCTGTTGGCCATGGTGATCTCGTTGGGGTGGAGGGAGGGCTCTTTGAACTGGCCGCTCAGGACCTCGGCCGGCCGCACCTCGTCCGGGTAGAACATGGTTGCCATTAAAAGCAGGTTGCTGAAGACCCGGAGGCAGCAGAGGGATAATTTGGCCCGGATCATCACCCGGGCAACGGCAATTTTTCCTGTTTCCAGCATGGCTCTTTTTAGAAGGGCATAGGCTTTTTCCCCGCCGGGGGCCGGCTCCAGATAGTAGCTTTTATCGAAAAAGACCGGATCAACCTCGGTCAGGTTGATAAAATCCAAAATATCAATGGTTTTGGTGTTTTCCCCGGGAAGGTTTTGGAAGTCTTCCTCCCGGAGAACCACGTAACGTCCTTTTTCGTACTCGTAACCCCAAACCAGGTCCTCCGGTTTCACCTCCACTTGGCAGGCAGGGCAATACCGCCGGTACTGAACGGGCGTCTTGCAAGCGGCATGGAGGTAATTAAAGCGAATATCCTTCCGACCGGTGGCGGTGTACATTTTGACCGGGATATTTACAAGTCCAAAACTGATGGCGCCCTTCCAGAGCGTACGCATGGCTTTTCCCCCTATAACCGCGGCGGCCGGCGGTTTTATCCGCTCTTAGTATAACCGGCCGGGGCAAAAAGGCCCGAGGGAAAATTCAGCCGGATGAGGGGAAGGATGGGCAATTCCGGGCATAAAAAAAACCGGTCGGACCGGTTTAAACTTATCAGTCAAGTATCCTCCGGTACCCCCCGGCGCAAGACGACCTCCTTGGTTTTGGTGGGTGCGAGGACTTCCTTCAAGTACTCAATGGCTTTCTGTGTTATCCCGCCACCGCAGGTGTAAACGTCAACCGCGGCGTAACCTCGTTCCGGGTACGTGTGAATGGAAATATGACTCTCCGCTAGGAGGAGAAGCCCGGTAAAACCTTGAGGTTCAAATTTGTAGGCTTCCTCAGCCAGAATAGTCATATTAGCGGTTTTGGCCGCTTCACGCAGGCTGTTCATTAAAAGCTCGGCATCATCGAGCTTTTCAAACTGGCACCCCCAAAAATCCGCCAGTACATGAGCACCTACAGTATCAAAAGCTCTCATTCCACCTCACCCCGTTCATTTACTTTTCTTGGTCAGGAAGAACGTTTTGACCCATAAGCGCCCTGATTTCCCATTACCCGACGATACCTAAGGAAGCCTCGGGATATGTGTTAGATCAGGACTGTCGGTTTTACCTGGGATGGAACGTCTCTCCCCCTTTGGGTCTTTTGCACGCGACGCAGGTACACCCGCACCACGTGTATTAAACAAAATAATAATAGCAAAATTAAAAGTAAAAGTCAACAAGGAAAAAATAAATTTTCTTTCAGTTAACAGCGGTCAAAAAACGGGTGAAGCACGGGGTTTCAACGGATTCCCCGGCACTCTCAACCCGTAGCAACCATACCATTCCGGCGATAGGAGGGAGCCGGGCTACCACTTCTAAGCCGCCGGCCGCCGGCATATCATTTACTGCTTGAACTAACCATTGTGTGCCGCTGGTACACCGGACAAGGGAGTGAAGGCAGGGTGGGCCGGCCGCCTGTTTTTCTGGCCGTTATATCGCCGCGGGCTGTTTTCCGGATGTTGGCAATAGCTTTCCTCTGTTTTTTCCTGGGGTGGGGGCTGGTGGGAAGGGATGAGCCGCTCCGGACAATAGTTCCTTTGCCGGGCGTGGTCGCAGGAAAGAAAGTAGTAATCGATGCCGGCCACGGGGGAAGAGACCCCGGTGCGGTGGGCAGGAGCGGTTTGACGGAGAAGGAGATCACCTTGGATATCGCCCTGAGGCTACGCCGTCTTTTTTCCCGGGTGGGAGTCTATGTGGTGATGACCAGGGAAAAGGATCTGGATTACGGTGAAACGGGGGATTTGTCCCGTGGCACCAGGAAAAGCCGGGATCTGGCCCACCGGATCGGGCTCGCCAACCAGAGCGGGGCTGATCTCCTGCTGAGCATCCACGTGAACAGTTTTCCCCAGTCCATCTGGTCCGGCGCCCAGTGTTTTTACGAAGCGGGGAGTCCGGAGAGTAAGGAATTGGCCGTCGCCATCCAGGATGAACTGGCGGCCCGGCTCGGACCCAACCGGCGCCGGCCGGTGGCCGCCGATTATCTGATTTTGAAGGCCACCCGGATGCCTGCGGTCACCGTGGAGGTGGGTTTTATCTCCAACCCCCGCGAAGAAAAGCTGCTGGCGGATACGGCCTACCGTGAACAGGTGGCGGAGGCGATCTTTGCCGGCACGGTCGCCTATTTCCTCCACAAACGGGAACGGGCCGGGAGCGTGCCGGTAATCCGGCAGGAAAAACCGGTGTTGACCGGGCGGCCGCCAAAAACCGCCCACCTTTATTTTGCCGCCCCGGAGAATAAAGGTCCGGAGTTGTGGGCGGAGGAAAGGGAACTGCCGGAAGGGGCGAAATCCCCTTCTGACCTGGCCCGTCGTCTTTTGGAAGAACTCTTTGCCGGTCCCGGGGAAAAAAGCCTTTTGCTCCCGGCGGTGCCGCCCGGGGGTTGGGTGCGGGAACTATGGGTCAACGGGAAAACAGCGGTCGTCGATTTAAAGGCGGAGCTGGAGCCGGCGGTACAGGGAGGAATCGCGGAACTGCTGGCTGTTTACAGCATCGTCAACACCCTTGCCGTCAATCTGGACCTGGAATCAGTGACCCTCCTGGTGGCCGGGGAGAAAGGGAGGACCCTGGGCGGCCATCTGGTACTGGGCGAGCCGCTTAAGCCCCGTTTTGACTTGGTTGGGGAAAATAGATAAAAAAGGAAAAAGAAGACGCGGCGTCGAAACCTTCTTCCATAAAGAGGAAGCGGAGGGGAAGAGGGGTGAAAAGAGGGACGCTGCTCATTAAAGGGCTGCTGTTTGTTGGCGGTCTTATTTTGATCAATCCCGGCGGGGCTCAAGCCGCCTGGCAACCGGGGAATTTCACCTGGAAAATCAAGTATCAGGAAGAGGAGGGCTTTTACACCCGGGGGGCCTACAGTTTCGGGTACCGGGCCCCGGATTTGCGCTGGAACTGGCGGCTGGTATACAGCGAGCCCTCTACCGATGACCGTCTTTCTTACTTGCAGGCGGAGGTCCGGAGGAGGGCCCAGGGCAACTGGTGGTACGGGGCGTGGGGACGGTTTTCCACCCAGCCGGCCTGTAACTACCTTGCTACCCGGCTCTTTTTTGAAAATACCGGCCGCCGTGGTTTGTCCGGCCGGTTGTGGGGGGAAAGGGAAGAACGGATGATCCCGGCCGCCCGTGCGCATGCTTCTTCCCGTCTGGATGAATACTCCTATCATGAGACCGG
Organism: Bacillota bacterium; assembly: GCA_012735195.1. Taxonomy (GTDB): domain Bacteria; phylum Bacillota; class UBA4882; order UBA10575; family UBA10575; genus JAAYGG01. The sequence continues at coordinate 5,644 of JAAYIC010000067.1, read as the reverse complement.
GGCCAGGATCCGGCTGCGGCGGGCAGGTTTTTCCTGGCTGGGTGAGCTCAAAGGGAGACAAAAAGAATACCTGCGGCTGACCAAGAACTCCTGGCGCAAGCTGCAGCTGGAAACCGGGGGCGAACACCGGTCGGGCGGGCACTTTTTTTCCCTGCGCTACCGGGAGAGCATAGGGGTCTACCCGGGGGACGCCTGGAAAAACGAATGGGGCAACTACTGGAATTTCCGGTGGGAATGGAAGATCAACAACCGTACCCACCTGGTAACCAGAGGTTCCCGTCTCTTTCAGGAGTGGGGGGAGGGCAAGCAGCGGGAGGAGTGGGAGATTACCGGGGTCTTGGAGTATCCCCGTTCCCCGGAGATGACCGCCGGGTGGATGCTGGCGTACAGGAAAGCCGTGCGCCGGGATTACTGGGAATACGATCCCGATGACGAAGAGGAGGAACGGGAGGAACCGGGATTCCGGGCCGGCCTGCGCTGGCAGCGGGTTTTTCCCGGGTGCCGGGTGCGGATCGAATTCTTTCGCCTCTGGAAGGCGGAACATGTCCGGGAAGGGGTTCTCCTGGTCTTCCGCGGGGGAGAGGGGAAATGGCGATGGCAACTGGGGATCGCCCCCTGGGGAGGATTTAATTCGTCTGCAGAGAAAGGATATTGGGTAGAGGCACGATACTACTTTTAAAGGAGGGTTGGCCATGTTGCTCTTTGGCGCGCTGGTCCCCCATGCCGCGATCATCATCCCGGAGATCGGGGGCAAGGAGACCGATAAAGTTGCCAGGACCGTCGCAGCCATGAACAGGCTGGCCGGTATCTTTAAGGATTTATCCCCGGAGACGGTGGTGGTCTTCTCTCCCCACGGACCGGTATTGGGAAGGGAGCTACCGATCAGAGGGGACGAAAACCTGGAGGGGGACCTCCGGCAATTTGGCTCGCGCCTCTCCTGGGTCTTCCGGAACGACCGGGAACTGGTGGATCTAATCACAGCCGAAGTGGAGGCGGAAGGGCTGTCGGCAACTGTTTTTGACCGGGATACATATCCCTCCTTTGGACTGAACAGAGGGTTGGACCACGGCGTTGTGGTTCCCCTTTCCTTCCTGGCGGAGACCCCTTTCCGTTTGGTGGCTACCGGGATCTGTTATTATTACCCTCCGGAAAAGCAGTACGCTTTGGGTGTGGCCATCGGCCGGGCGATCAGAAAGACTTCCCGGCGGGTGGCGGTGGTGGCCAGCGGCGACCTTTCTCATTGCCTGATTCCGGGCGCGCCGGTCCCTTATAACCCCCGGGGGAAAGAATTTGATCTCCTGCTGGTTAAGTTGATCCGGGAGAACCGCCCGGAAGAGATTGTCCGGCTCGATCCGGAGTTGGTGGAAGAGGCTGCCGAGTGCGGCTACCGGTCTGTCCTGATGCTGCTGGGAGTCTTCGAAGGCCTGGAGATGCAGACGGAGGTCTTAAGCTATGAAGGGCCCTTTGGTGTGGGCTATGCGGTGGCCACGTTCATTCCGGGGGCGGAAAACCCGGCCCGCCGGCTCCTCCCTGAGCTGCAGAAAAAAAGAGCGGCGGAGGTTGCCGCCCGCCGGCAACAGGAGTCGGCGCCGGTGCGTTTGGCCCGCCGGACAGTGGAAAACCACCTCCGCAAAAAAGAGGCGGAAGAAGAGGCCGGCCTCCCGGAGGAGTTGCCCCAGAGGGCCGGGGTCTTTGTTTCTATTAAAAAACATGGAGAACTCAGGGGATGTATCGGGACGGTCTATCCCACCCGGAGCAGTCTCGCCCGGGAGATTATGGCGAACGCTCTTGCCGCCGCTTTTCAGGACCCCCGTTTCCCGCCGGTCAGCGAAGACGAATTGGAGGATCTGGTCTATTCGGTGGATATCCTGAAACCTCCGGAACCGGTCAGGGGGATTGGCGATCTTGATCCCAATAAGTACGGGGTGATTGTCCGCAGGGGACACCGGAGCGGCCTCCTCCTCCCGAACCTGGAAGGGATTGAAACCCCTGAAGAACAGGTGGCGATTGCCCGGCGGAAAGCGGGGATCGGCCCGGACGAACCGGTGGAACTGGAACGTTTTGAAGTGGTACGTTACCATTAATAACCGATAGCGAAGAGAAAGGAAAAGGGCCAAAGAGAATGCAGACCCCACAAGAAATACGTTTTTCCCGCTGTTTGCAGGAGGGGACGGTACTGTGTACCCTTTGCCCGCAGGCCTGCCGGTTGCAGGAGGATGAACGGGGCCGGTGCCGCGTCCGCTTCCGTCGCGGCGACAAAATTTATCTCTCCAGTTACGGACAGGTCTCTGCCTTGGCCTTGGACCCGATTGAGAAGAAGCCGCTCTATCATTTTTATCCGGGGGCGCTGATCCTTTCCGTGGGGACCGTCGGCTGCAACTTGCGGTGCGACTTCTGTCAGAACTGGGGGATCGCCCACGGGGAAGCCCCGACGGAGTACCTTTCCCCAAAAGACCTGGTGGAACTGGCGGATAACTACCGCGCCCGGGGCAATATCGGCCTGGCCTATACCTATTCGGAGCCGCTGGTCTGGTACGAGTACGTTTACGACACGGCCCGCCTGGCAAAAGAGAAGGGTCTAAAGAATGTGCTGGTGACCAACGGCTACCTCAACCCGGAGCCCCTGCGGGAACTGTTGCCCTTCATCGACGCGGTTAACCTGGACATTAAGGCCTGGGAGGATGATTTTTACCGCAGGCATTGTGAAGGCCGGGTGGCGCCGGTCCGGAAGGCCGCCGAAATCATGGCCAAAAAGGTACACCTTGAAGTGACCAACCTGTTGATCCCCGGGGAGAACGACCGGGAGGAAGAAACCAGAGAACTGGTCCGCTTTCTGGCCGGCCTGGACCGGAGGATCCCCCTCCATCTCTCCAGATATTTTCCCAATTACCGGCTGCAACTGCCGCCTACACCCCTGCGGGTGCTGGAAAACGCCTATAAGGTGGCGAAAGAAGAATTATATTACGTCTATGTCGGCAACATCAGCGTTGACGCCCGCACGGAGTATAACAGGACAAACTGTCCCGACTGTGGGCAAGTGTTGGTGGAAAGGACCGGTTTTGCCGCACGGGTAACCGGGGTTGACGGAGGCCGGTGCGGCAACTGCGGACGCGAGGTTGACCTGGTCCTCCCTGCCGAGGGGGATGAGAAGAGATGATCCAGGTATATACGGGGGACGGCAAAGGCAAGACCACCGCCGCTTTTGGACTGGCCCTCCGTGCCTGCGGGCAGGGGTTGAAGGTGGAGATCTTTCAATTTTTAAAGAAAGAGGCTAGCGGGGAGGTGAAAGCCGCGCGGAAATTAGGGATCGGCGTTCACCAGTACGGGAGCGGTTCCTGGCTTATTGACCGCGCCCCCACGGAAGAAGAAAAACGCCTGGCCGGCCAAGGGTTGAAAGAGGCGGCGGCCGCCATGCGGAACGGTTGCCAGGTGGTGATCCTGGACGAGATCAGTCACGCGATCAACCTGGGGTTACTTCCTTTATCCGCTCTGCTCGGGTTTATTGAGACCCTGCCCGCCGGGGTGGAACTGGTTCTGACCGGCCGCGCGATGCCGGAGGAACTGATCGCCCGGGCGGATCTGGTTACAGAGATGAGGGAGGTCAAACACCCGTACCAAAAGGGGGTAACAGCCCGCCGGGGGATTGAATACTAGGACGCCGCGTGCGAACCCGGTGCATAAAATCTCCGAACTTGTGGCATAATTGGCATGAGGTTACAGTTCGGAGGTGGCGTGGGGATGTTCTGGCGTGATTTTTTTTACCTTCTTGATCTAATAATCTATTTCGTACAGCAAATATCCGCCGTAGTGATTCTCGGCTGGGTTCTCTATATTGTTGGAAAAACTCTGTTTAAGAAGTTAATAAGCGCAAACCCGAAGTAAACCGCCTTATCGTGGGAAATGCGGAAAGCGAAAAAGTCCCGGCGTTTCCTGCCGGGGCTTTTTTATGACGCAGGCGGCTTTGCCGGTTAGTATTGCCAGCCCGGTTCTTCATAGTAGTTAATAAAACGCAAAATCTTTTTGATTTCGCAGGTGGCGACAGCCCAAACCTCCTCCAGATTCAGGTGTTTGCTCTCATGGGCGGTGGCGTTTAGGTTAATAATCTTTTCCAAAGGCAGCTGTGGAAAGCTCGTATGGAACTCCGCCGGCAAAGTCTTACCTAGTTCGGCGATGCTGAAGAGGGACATGGTTACCGCCATGCTCAGCTGTGGACTTGCAAGAAACTCCTGCTTACTGATGCCGGCAACTAGTCTTTGGATATCATGACAATCTTTTCTAATCAGCCCCAGGATCGTGGCGGTCTTTTCCATCAAGCCTTACCTCCTTAAACCAATTTCCTCACAATAGTATAGCAAAAAATGGCGAAAAGGAAAAGACAACCAAAACAAACCCTGCCGGCAGGAAGAGGCGGAACGCCTGTACCGGCCAGCAGTGATTTATTGAAAATCCCCTGTAGGGGATTGCAGCGGGCGGGAGAATATGATAAAATTGATAAAGCAACGCGCCTGTAGCTCAGCAGGATAGAGCAACGGACTTCTAATCCGTAGGTCAGAGGTTCGAATCCTCTCAGGCGCGCCAGTTATAAAACTAATAATGACAAGGGTTTGAGCAATTGCACAGGCCCTTTTTTTTGTATCCTTTTTTAAGACTTGACGTGAAAATTGACGTGCTTGGTGGTTTTACAATCAAAAATGACAAAGCAGGGACTTTCGCCTGCTGACGAAAGCCCTTGTTTTTGTCTTTACAGTTTTCGCCTATTGATACCGGATTGCCTGTTTTGGGCATCGGTCGGCACAGTCGCGACCGGTAAGGCAGAGGCTCTTATTAATCGCGTACCCGCCGGTTGCAGACCGTTTGGCAGATCCCGCATTCCGAGCAAATCTCCGGGTCAATCCGCAGCTGCCTTTTGGTAATCACTCCTCAATGATATTCCCGTCGAGACTGATCGTCGCCACTTGCCAGGGGATGATTTTCCCGCTTTTTTGCAAAGCGTTCCTCACCGCATTTACAATGCCGCTGCAGCATGGGACCTCCATCCGCAGAACAGTAATGCTTTTGATTTCATGATTCTCCAGGATGGCAGTGAGTTTATCCGCATAATCCACCGCATCAAGTTTCGGACAGCCGATCAGGGTGATCCGGTTCCGCATAAAGTCCTGGTGAATACCGGCATAGGCGTAAGCCGTACAATCAGCAGCCACCAGCAAATGGGCGTTGTTGAGGTAAGGCGCATTGACCGGGACCAGTTTCAGCTGGCAGGGCCATTGACGCAGCTCCGACCGGGTGTTTGCCTGTCGCGGATAAGGCGCCGGCGCTTTTTCTTTCTCTAAGGAGCGGGCTTGGGAGCCGGGACAACCGCAGGGTAGAGAAGGGGCTGCGGAAGCTTTTTTCTCTTCCATCCGCTTTTTCACTGCCGCCTCGTCGAAGGGGGCCGCTTCCCGTTCATCAATGGTGATCGCACCGGTGGGGCATACCGGCAAACAGTCTCCCAGGCCGTCGCAGTAACTTTCCGAAACCAGTTTTGCCTTGCCATTCACCATTTGCAAGGCCCCTTCATGACAGGCATCGACACAAAGGCCGCAACCATTGCATTTGGCTTCATCAATATGAATGATCTTCCGTTTCATTATTTTCACCTCTTTTT
>JAAYIC010000076.1 GCA_012735195.1 Bacillota bacterium | reverse complement strand
GCCATAATCGCCCCGGTGCCGTAGCCCATCATCACGTAGTCGGCCACCCAAACCGGGATCCTTTCGCCGTTAACCGGGTTGATGGCGTAGGCGCCGGTGAAGACCCCGGTCTTCTTTTTATCCACCGCCAGGCGTTCGATCTCGCTCCGCCGTTCGGCCTGCCGCCGGTACTCCCTGACCGCCTCCTGGTTGGGCCCGGTTGTGATCTTCTCCACCAGCGGGTGCTCGGGGGCCAGGACCATAAAAGTCGCTCCCCAGAGGGTGTCCGGCCGGGTGGTAAAGACCTTGAGTTCATCGCCGGATTCGAGCTGGAAGATAACTTCCGCCCCCTCGCTCTTGCCGATCCAGTTCTTCTGCATGGTGACAATCCGTTCCGGCCAGTCGATCTTTGAAAAATCCAGGAGTTCTTCGGCATAGTCCGTGATTTTAAAGAACCACTGGTCCAGTTCTTTCTTGATCACCGGGGTTTTACAGCGTTCGCAGTGACGGTCTTCGCCCCATACCTGTTCACGGGCGAGGGTTGTGTTGCACTGGGGGCAAAAATCCACCGGCGACCGTTTCCTGTAGGCCAAGCCCTTCTCATAAAACTTCAGAAAGAACCACTGGCTCCATTTATAATAACCGGGCAGGCAGGAAATGGCCTCCCGTTCCCAATCAAACATCGCCCCCATGGACTTCAGTTGTTCCCGCATCTTTTCGATATTCTCCAGCGTCCATATGCTGGGGTGAACTCCCCTTTTGATCGCCGCATTCTCCGCAGGCAGGCCAAAGGCATCAAACCCCATGGGGAAAAGGACATTGTACCCGCGCATGCGCATAAACCGCGCCCGGCAGTCCGAAGGCGCCATGGCGTACCAATGCCCGATATGCAGATCGCCACTGGGATAAGGCAGCATGGTGAGGGCATAATGTTTTGGCCTATCCGGCTGGACCACCGACCGGTACAACTGGGTCTCCTGCCATTTCTCCTGCCAGTGTTCTTCAATCTTCCGGCTATGATAACGCTCCATCTTCTTCCCTCCTGTTTGGCAACCCGGTGCATACGGCTATTAAAAAACCCCCGGCTCCAAAAGCCAGGGGCGATTCTATAACCGCGGTACCACCCTGTTCAGTTTCCCCCGTCTTCAAGCGGGAAAACCCTCATTGCCTTTAACCCGGGCCGGGGCAGAAGGTGCGCGCACGCGCGGGACTATGCGTATGCACTTCCCCCTGCACCTCCAAGGCGAGTTCGGCGGTTTTCCGGACCGGTTCGCAGCACCCACCGGTTCTCTTCTTTCCGGGCGCCCGCCTACTACTCCTCTTCACCGGTTTTGAATTATTATTTAAATAAGTATACCCCAGCAAGGACCGGTTGTCAAGCCATCGCCGGCTCTATAACCTTCGCCCCGTGCCACAGATGCTCCAAGCGATAAAAGTCGCGTTCTTCCTTCCCCAGCAAGTGCACGACGAGATCTCTATAATCCATGAGAATCCAGCCGCCTTCCCGGTAACCTTCGATCCGCAGCGGTAAAACCCCCATCTCTTTCAGGCGCTTCTCCACCGCGTCGGCTAGCGCCCGAAGGTGGAGGGGGTTCTGCCCGCCGGCAACCACAAAATAATCGGTAATAATCGAAACCTCTCTGAGGTCCAAAATTACCGGGCGGTCCCCCTTTTTCTCCTGGATTGTTGCGACCACGGCCTTGAGAATCCGGTCTTCACTCATCCTTGTTCCTCCCTTGTTGTTCCGGGGTTGAGATCACCCTCGGCCGCCAATTGGTTCCAAGCCTCGACAGTCAACGGGTGAATTAAAAAACCCCGGTTCAAAACATACTGCATGCCCCGGTGAAAAACAAACTTAAGGGCTTTTACGCGATCCTCCCGCGCCAGCTGGCGGGCGGTCTTGGCCGCCGAAAATCTGCGCCCGGGTTCAGCATAATCGGCGATAAAGACCGCTTGGGAAAGGAGGGACATTGCCGGTCCACCGGTAATGTGCTGGGCAACAGCTGCTAAAATCCGGGGATTTTCCAGGTTCCATTCGCGCCGCAAGATTTCGGCTCCAACCGCTCCGTGGAGAAGAATCGGGACTTTTCTGTCCACCTCGCAAAGGGGTACCCCCCATTCCTCCGCCAATGTCAGAAGGCGTCCGGGCTCTATCTCCCTGGCGACATCGTGCAGAAGTCCGGCAACCGCCGCTTCCTCCGGTTCCGCGCCGTAAGCCGCTGCCAGCTCCCGGGCCAGGTCCATAACGGCTAAAGAATGACGGTAACGGGCCGGAGAAATGGTCCGGCTTAACCTCGCTTGCAAGGCCGGAAGATCAATCATCAATTCGCTCCCCACCTACGTTCCTCGTAAAAACCAGCATATCCGGTGAAAAAACTAACCTCCATAAAGCCGGCGCCTTTCGATATACTCCCGGACTTTCTCCGGTACGCGGTAGCGGATGGACCGCCCCGCTTGGATCCGCTCCCGGATCTCCTGGGAGGAAAGCTCAATCCCGGGATGGGAAAAAAACCGGATCCTCTCCTCCCCTCCGGCCAAAACCGGAAACCTCTTTTCTTCCCCACCCCCATGCACGCAGTTGCCGGGTCTTTTTCCTACTCCCACCCGGGTGAGAGCGAGCAATTCGTCCACATGATACCAGCGGTGTAACTCCGCCAAGTTATCCTCACCAAGGATCAACCATAATTCCGCCTCCGGAAACAACCGGTGAAAATACTTGACCGTTTCCACGGTATAAGAAGGCGGTTCTCTCTCCAGTTCCACCCGGCAAACCTCAAAAAAAGGGTTATCCGCCACCGCCAGGCCAACCATGGCCAGGCGCTCTTCGGGAGAGGCAAAAGCCGACCAGTCTTTCAAAGGCGATTGCCGGGCGGGGATGAAATAGACCTTTTCCAGATGCAATTCTTCACGGGCCGACTCCGCCAGTAACAGATGCCCGGCGTGTGGTGGATCGAAACTGCCGCCAAAAAGTCCGATTCTTGTCAAGTGAAGTCTCGCCCCCCGGTTCCTTATTTTCCGGCGCCGGCCGGTTCTTCCAGGCAGACCAGGTTGTTTCTATGGACAACCTCATCATAGGTCTTGTAGCCCAATATTTGCGCGATCGTACGGGTTTTGCCGCCCATGATCTTTCTGATCTCATCGGCAGAGAAATTGCTGAGGCCTCTGGCCACTTCCCGGTTCTCCTCGTCGACAATCCGCACCAGATCGCCCAGTTCAAACCGGCCTTTCACATCAACGACACCCGACGGTAGCAGGCTTTTTTTATGTGTCACCAGGGCTTCCACCGCCCCGGGGTCGATCACGATCTCCCCCCGAGGTTGTCCAGCAAAGGCAATCCACCGTTTCCTCCCGAGGAGTGTCTCCTGGGCCGGCAGAAAAATGGTACCCACCGCATCCCCGGCGATTATTCTCTCTACCACCCGCGGTTCTTGCCCGGAAGCCAGGACCATGGCAATACCCGAACGGGTAACGATCCGGGCGGCCTCGATCTTGGTCTGCATGCCTCCTGTACCAAAAAGGGTCCCTGCTTCACCGGCCATTGCCTGGATCCGGGGGGTGATCTCTCTTACCACCGGAACCAGGGAAACCTCTTTGTTCCGGCGGGGGTCGCCGGTATACAAACCACCGACATCCGACAGGAGCACGAGGAGATCCGCTCCCACCAGACTGGCAACCAAAGCGGATAAGGTATCGTTATCTCCGAACCGGAGATCAAGCTCTTCCGTGGCCACCGTATCATTCTCATTGATAATTGGCACTGCTTTATAGCCGGTGATCAACTGCAAGAGGGTGTTACGGGCGTTCAAATACCTACGGCGGTCGTTCATATCGTCCCGGGTTAAAAGAATCTGGGCTACAGTAATCCCATGGGTGGCAAAGAGTTTCTCGTAAACCTCCATCAATAAGCCCTGGCCAATCGCAGCCACCGCCTGGCGTTCCGGAAGGGAGGCCGGCTTTTTCTTCAGCAAATTAAGCTTTCCCAGGCCCGCACCGACCGCACCCGAAGTAACAATTAAGATCTCTTTTCCTTTATTATGTTCATGCGCCACCTGACAAACCAGTTCCGAGAGGAATTCATGATTGAGTTGGCCTGAAGCGCGGGTTAAAGTGCTGGTCCCAATCTTGATCACAATTCTCTGGGCCTCTTCCAGAACTTTCTTGCGCTCCGTCACGGTTAAACCTCCCTCGTCGTTCGTCGCTCGTCGCTCGTCACTCGTCTATTGCTCGGTACTTGCTGCTCGAGACTCTTCCGCTTCAGTTCATAACCCCGGCACGCAGCCACAAGGTTGTGTTTTCCTACGGGTACAGGACGAATCTATTATACCATAAAAAAAATACCCGGATGATGATTGGACACCGAAATCCGGTGTCCATTCTTCCTTATTTTCCTTTGTTTACTTTCTTTCCATCTATATTTAACTGATCTTTAAGTCTTCACGGTCCTTGCGTAAACGACGGCGGTGTTGTTCATACCGGGGGTCTCCCTTTTTCCAGCGGGAGTTCTCCTTTTCCCTGACCACAACCTCTTCCCGGATTTCGAATTCATTACGCGCGGGGCAGTAAAAGACCTTCTTTCCCTCCTTACAATTCCCGCACTCCAAGCAGGTCATCTTCTTAACCTCCTATTATTCTTCAAACTCAAGAATAAAAAAGAAAGGCCAAAAGTTAAAATTCATCCGGTTCACCGTAATAGATAAATTCGACCTCACCTGCCCGGACCAGATCACCTTCCTTTACTCCCGCTTTTTTCAGGGCTTCTTCCACTCCCCGGCGGCGCAAATATTTCTGCAGCCGGAAGACTGCTTCTTCTTGATTCAAATCATAACGGGCAATCCTCTTCAGTAATCTTTCGCCCTCCAAGCGAAAAACCCCGTCCTCTTCTTTTATAACCCGGAAACCGCCGTCTTCGGCCAAAGACGGGTGTGCCTCCCAATGCGCCGGTACTTCAGCCTTGGGAAGCGGTAATTCTTTTAAACGGGCGGCCACCCGGTAGAGTAATTCCTTAACCCCTTCCCCGGTAACAGCGGAAATGGCATACACCTCATAACCTTTCTCCGTGAGCACCTGCTGGAAAAGGGGCCAATTTTCCCGGGCACGGGGGAGTTCTATTTTGGTGCCCACAACGATCTGGGGCTTTTTCGCCAGTTCACCGCTGTAGGCGGCAAGTTCACTATTGACCAGTTCCCAGATGGCTAAGGGATCCTCACCCTCCGCCGCCAGGTCCACCAGGTGTAAAAGAAGACGGGTCCGTTCGCTGTGCCGGAGAAACCGGTGTCCCAAACCCACTCCCTTATGGGCCTCTTCCACCAGGCCCGGGAGGTCGGCCACGACAAAACTCTCGTCACCTATTCCCACAACGCCCAAAACCGGACTTAAAGTGGTAAAGGGATAATCGGCAACTTTCGGGCGGGCGGCGGATATCACCGATAATAAAGTGGATTTGCCGGCATTGGGGTATCCCACCAAACCCACATCAGCCAGGAGTTTTAACTCCAGGCGCAATCTTCTTTCCTCCCCGGGTTCACCTTTCTCTGCAAACCGGGGTGCTTGATATGTAGGGCCGGCAAAAGCCGCATTCCCCCGTCCGCCCCGGCCGCCGCGGGCCGCCAGAAACACTTCGTTCTCGCCGGTAAGATCACAGAGCAGCCTTTCGCTGCCGGGTTCATCCAAGAAGACCATCGTCCCGGGGGGGACGCGGATTACCAGGTCATGACCGCTCTTTCCGGTTCTGTTGTTTTTTCCCCCGTTGGCGCCGGCCTCCGCCTTAAAGCGCCGCTTGTACCGTAAATCATTGAGGGTGGAGAGGCCCCGGTCCACCCGGAGATAGACATGGCCGCCACGGCCGCCGTTGCCGCCGTCCGGCCCGCCCCGGGGGACATATTTTTCCCGCCGAAAACTTACCACCCCGTCGCCGCCCTTACCGGCGGCAACCGAAATCCGCACTTCATCAATGAACATTTTCAGGAGTTCATCCCAACTATTGTATTCTCGCCCTCCGGCATATTTCCTTCCCGTATAAAAAAACCGCCATGAAGGCGGTTAGGCCGTCACTGCGGGCTCAGGATAGACACTGACCTTTTTATCTCTCTTCCCTTTCCGTTCAAAAGTCACATATCCGTCGATCAGGGCGAATAACGTATCGTCTTTACCGATCCCCACGTTACTGCCCGGATGAATCCTTGTTCCCCGTTGACGTACCAAAATACTGCCGGCATTGACCTTCTGCCCGTCATACCGCTTGACGCCAAGTCTTTTTGCTTCACTGTCCCGGCCGTTTCTGGTGCTGCCCATCCCCTTCTTATGGGCAAAAAACTGTAGATCAAAACGCTTCAGCATCTTCGCCACCTCCCTTAATTGAAACCTTTAAATGCCCGGGATATTCATCCGCCATCCGCAGCAAACCCAGATGCATGCTGCGAAGCAGCAGATCGGCTTTCTCTTGCTTCTCCCCGGTCAATGCTGCCGGCAGCCGGCAAATAAAGAGACCGGTCTTTTTTTCCATTTTCAGTTCCACCGGGATCGACAGCAACTCGGCCAGGGCGATAACGGTGCTCTGGAGGAGAGCCGAGATCCCGGCGCAAACGATGTCACTTCCTGCCGGTGCGTATCCGGCATGACCTTCCGCCCGAAAACCGGCAAAGAAATCCCCTTTTGTGAAAAAGGAGATCCTTGTCATCCTTCCACTTCCTGCACCAACAGGCGGGTGTAAGGCTGCCGGTGACCGTAACGCCGGCGGTAATTCTTCTTCGCCTTATACTTGAAGACCAAGATCTTTTTCCCTTTTCCGTGTTCGATAATTTTCGCCCGGACCTTGGCCCCTTCCACCAAGGGTCTCCCGATGCGGACTCCCTCCGCATCTCCCAGGAGCAAGACTTTTTCCAGGACAACCTCCTGGCCTTCCTCTTGGGGAAGCTTCTCCACGGTGATCACGTCTCCGGGCGCCACCCGGTATTGCTTGCCACCGCATTCCACTACCGCAAACATAACTCAACCCTCCCTGTCCAGACTCGCCGGTTATGGTATCTCAGCGCACCTCTCCGCCTGAGAGTTTGCCACCGGAACCGTGCGGTTGCGACAGGCGCGGCGCACAGGCGCCACCTGCCTTTAATATCTTAACACCAAGGATCGGTCTTGTCAACCGTCAACCAGCCGCGCCCGGGCATAAGTCCGGTATACTTTTTCAATCATTATCTTCACCGTCTCCCCCAGGCAGCGGCCGCCGTCTTCAATATCAAGGACATACCCTTCGATACGGGCAATCCCGTCGGCCGGGTTGTTGGCATGGGCCTCCAGAACCTTGACCGTTAAGACCTCGCCCTCGCTGACCGGTAACGCCTCTTTTTCTACCAGTGACAACTCGCCCACCGCCAGGACCTTCACCTCCTCGGTGGAGAGTTCCTCCTGGCCCCTGATGAAAATCGTCTTCCCGGTCATCCTCTCCAAGGCTTCCAGGTGGCCGCCGCCCGGCCCGATTAATAAGGAGGCCACCGCAGGATTAACCCCCACCAGCAAAGCCTGGTCTCTCCCGCTTTCGGCGGCCAGTTGAATAATCCGGCGTTCGGCGGCGGCTGCCTGTGTCTCCAGGGAAGAGTGATAACCGGTGCCGTTACAGCAGGCGCAGGGTTGCTGTAATTGCTCGCGCAAGCTCGGGCGGATTTTTTTCCGCGTCATCTCCAGCAAACCGAGGGCGGTAAAACCAAGGATGTTTGATTTTTGTTTGTCTTTCGCCAATTCCGCGGCTAATACCTCCAAAACCTGCCGCCGGTTTTTCTCACTCCCCATATCAATAAAATCGATAATAATTATCCCGCCCAGGTTCCGCAGGCGAATCTGGCGGGCGATCTCCTGCGCCGCCTCCAGGTTGGTGGCTAAAACCGTATCCTCCAAATTCGTGGAGCCGGTAAACTTGCCGGTATTGACATCAATCATCGTCAAGGCCTCGCCCTGGTCAAAAACGAGATAGGCACCGGACGGCAACCAGACCTTATTCTGCAACGCCTCTTTAATCTGGTGTTCTATACTGTAATAATCGAATAAGGGAAGGCTCCCCCTGTACAATTCCACCCGGCTTTTCAAGCGCGGATTCATACTGTTTAAAAACTCCAGAGCCTTTTTATAAGCCTGCTCCTCATCAATGATTAACCGCTCAATATCTTCGGTAAAGTGATCTCGCAACATCCGGTACAGCAAGTCATGATCATGGTAAAGCAGGGCGGGAACCGGTCCTTTCCGGGATTTTTTCCTCACTTTCTGCCAGAGGTTCAAGAGAAAGTCCCTGTCCGCCCGCAATTCTCTCTCGTCGACCCCTTCGGCGGCCGTCCGGACAATCAACCCCATCCCCCGCGGCTGCAATTTCTGGGCCAACGCCCGCAGGCGTTCCCGTTCGTCCTCATCTTCGATGCGCCGGGAGATCCCGATGTAATTGACGGAAGGCATCAGAACAAAGTACCGCCCGGGAAGGGTCAGGTTTGTTACCACCCGCGCCCCTTTGCTGCCCATCGGTTCCTTGACCACCTGAACAATGATCTCCTGTCCTTCGCGGAGTAGCTTGTTGATGGGGGGCGCCGGTCCGTTAACCTCTTCTTCGTGGCCTTTAAAAACCTGCAGGTCGTCCACGTACAAGAAAGCGTTCTTTTCCATCCCGATATTAATAAAAGCCGCCTCCATACCGGGGAGGATATTCTCGACTTTTCCCCGGTAAATATTCCCCACCCGGCGGGAAACATGGAAGCGCTCAATCACAATCTCCACCAGCCTCTTCTCTTCCAACACGGCCATGCGGGTCTCGCTGAGACCGGCGTTAATCAAAAATTCCTTGCCCATTCCTTTCTATACTCCTCAATCTACCCCTATGAACAGCAACGGGGAGAACGGGTTCCCCCCCACTCCAGGCCTGCCCCCGAACGACCTTCTGCAGCCGCCATCCGGAAGGGAAAAACGGCAGCAACTCATCGGGGCGTAAGGTCCCCTGCGGCCCGTAGGCCACATCAACCACGACCTGAAGCAAGCCCTGTTCAATAAAGGAAAAATTATAATCATACCAGAAGGGACGCAGATTAACCCTTCTTTCACGCCCCTGTTTTTTCCGTACCACCGGCAGTTCTTCTTTTTGCCATAAAGCCGCAAGAAAAGCGGCGGTCTTCTCCTTGTCCCACTCGCCGGCGTCCTCCGGAGAAATAACGAAGAAAAAAATATAGGTAAACCGGTCAATCAAACTCATTAAAGACGGGGTCTTTGGCGGCAGTTTCAGTACCCCCGTGACCACCAGGCCCGTTGGTAAAACGGCATTCAGCCGCCGGGAGATCTCCTCATCCGCCAGTTCTCCGGTGAAAGTGATATCCACAAACTCCGCTTCACTCTCCACGCCGACGGGAAGAGGGGGTCCGAAGGCCATTTTTGGGAGGGGATGAAAACCTTGGGAATACGCCACCTGCAGCCCCGACCGGCGCAGGGAGCGGCCTAAAGCCCGGCCCAGATCCAGGTGGGAAGCAAAGCGGGCTGGACCATATTTGGCATAGCGGAGCCGGTACTTGTGCATCTTATGCATCCTTCCCACCTCCCGCCTTGGCCTTTTTTGCCGGTGGGAACGGAAGGTCAAAGACCGTACAGACCCCACACCCTGTACAGTAGTGGTCGCGGCAGTCGGGGGTGGGGATCCCCTTTTCCGCCCGGCAGTTTTCCTCCCATAAAAACTCCGGGCTCACCCCGGCGCTCAAATGGGACCAGGGAAGGACCTCTTCCCGCGGTCGGGGACGGGTGGTGTAAAACGCCGGATCCAGCCCGGTGGCGGCAAAAGCCGCCTGCCAGAGGTCCCACCGGAACTTATCCGCCCAGGCGTCAAAGCGGCATCCCAACCGGAAGGCCTCAGCAAGGACCGCGCTTAACCGCCGGTCGCCGCGGGCAAAAACCCCTTCCAAGAAACTCAGCTCCGCCTCATGCCAGGAGAAGGTCAGCCCTCTTCCGGCCCCCGCCAGGCGGCGCCGGAGAAAACTCTGCTTTTCCCGGATCTCCTCGATCCCGGCCTGGGGACGCCATTGAAAAGGCGTATGGGCCTTGGGGACAAAATTCGCCACACTGACCGTCACCCGCGCCCGGCTCCCATGAAACTCCCGGCCAATTTCGTATACCCGGCGCGCCAAGGTCACCAGCCCATCCAAATCCTCCTGCTCCTCGGTGGGGAGGCCGATCATAAAATAGAGTTTTAACCGCTGCCAACCGCCGCCAAAGGCCGTACGGGCCATGGCAATAATCTCTTCCTCCGTGAGGTTCTTATTAATTACCCGGCGCAAACGGTCGGTTCCCGCCTCCGGGGCAACCGTCAGGGTGCTTTTTTTCCCCCCCTGCAGGCGGGCGGCGAGTTCCGGTGAGAAGGCGTCCAGGCGCAAGGACGGCAGGGAAATGGAAACCTCCGGTGTATAACAGGCGACGAGCCGCCCGGCCAGTTCGGTGATCTCGCTATGGTCCGCACTGCTGAGCGAAGTGAGGGAGAGTTCCTCATAGCCGGTGTTTTTCAGCAGCTCCGCCAGGTGCTCTTCGATGAGTTTTCCCGTCCGCTCGCGGACCGGCCGGTAAACCATTCCCGCCTGGCAAAACCGGCAGCCCCGGGTGCAACCGCGCATAATCTCCAGCGCCAACCGGTCGTGGACGATCTCCAGCCACGGGACGAGATCTTTTTTGGGAAGATAGGCCCGGTTAAGATCGGGGATCACCCGTTTATGGACGACCGGTGGCGCCCCGTTCACCGGGGTGACGGCGGCCACCGCCCCGGAGGGTAAATATTCCACCCGGTAAAACTCGGGAAGATAAACCCCGGCCACGGTCTGCAGGTCTTTTTTCAGTTCCGCCCTGGATTTTCCCTTTTCTTTTCCTGCCGCCATAATCGTCAGGATCTCCAGGATGGCATCTTCCCCGTCGCCCAGGAGAAAAAAGTCGAAAAAATCCGCCAGCGGTTCCGGGTTGAAACTGCCGGGACCGCCCCCGGCGACCAAGGGAAATCCCATCCCGGCTCCGTCCCTCTCCGCTCTGCGCAGGGGGATCCCGGCGAGCGCCATCATGTTCAAGATATTAACATAGCTCAGCTCATACTGAAGGCTAAAGCCGAGGAGATCAAAGGCGGCCAGACTGTGCCGGGTTTCCAGGGAAAAGAGGGGGAGATCCGCCGAGCGGAGTTCTGCTTCCATATCCTCCGCCGGGGCATAGACCCGTTCGGCCAAAAACTCTTTTTGATCGTTGATCCTATAGTAAAGCAGGCGGAGACCGAGGTGGGATAAGCCGACTTCGTAGAGGTCGGGGAAGGCCAAGGCGACCCGGACCTTTGCCTTATGCCAATCCTTGACTACGGCATTAAGCTCTCCCCCGGTGTACCTGCCGGGTTTTTTTACCCTGTCAAAAAGCTCCTCATAGGCATTATACATGAATTTGTCTCCTTTGTCAGTGTTTTGCCTACATTTGGTTATCTATTTTTTTCGACAGAAAGAAGGGATCTCCTTTTCCACTTCTTCCCTTCCGCCATAACCGGTAAAAGCTTTGAGACAAATTCTCCCCGGAAAGCGCAGCCAATTCCTCCTCTTTGAACAGGGCAAAGATCCGCCCTCTCCGGTCGCGCAGTAAAAAAAGGTGATAATCTCTACCCTGCAAAAACGGGAGTACCTCCCCGGGGCGGCGTTTGGCGTCAATCAGCCAAACCTTGGCCGGCAGCATGCCCTTCTCCTTCAATACCTGCAATTTCCGGTCCTTCTGCCGCCAATAGGCGTAAAAAAAATTCTCCTTTCCAGCAGCCATATACAAAAAGACCAGGAGGAAAGGGAGGTAGAAAGGGACGGGTGTTCTTCTCACTAAGAAAAAGGAAACCGGGATGCCCACAGCCGCCGTGTACTTGGTCAATTTCACCGCCTGCCGGGTGGCTGCGGTGTAACCCCGCGCGGTCGCCAGAAACGCCCGGAGAATCCTCCCCCCGTCCAACGGGAAGAGGGGGAGCAGATTAAAAAAGGCCAAACCCAGATTGATCCGGAACAACTCCCCGAAGACCGGCGGGTGACCTAACCAACCCTCCATTACTTTGGCCAGCAAGGCAAGAACCCCGCTCTGGACAGGCCCGGCCAGGGCGGTGACCGCTTCCGCCCGGGGGTCATTAAAAAGGGAATAATCCATCCTGGCCACGCCGCCAAAGGGAAAGAGTTCCACAGCGGTCGCCCGGTACCCGAAACCAAAGGCGGTCAGGATATGCGCCAGTTCATGGAGGAGGACGGATAAAAAAACCAGGATCATACTGAGGTACCGGCCGGTGACCCCGGAGATAAAGAGGGTCAAGAGGAAAAGAGGGTGAATTCGGATCCGGATCACCGGTTATTTCCCCGTTTCCTGCACCGGCCTGCGCGTTAGCAAATTCCGGGGAGGAACCGCCTCTCCCCCGCGCCAGACCTCCCAGAACAGTTTTGTTTCCCCGTCTTTCACCGCCGCGCAATGGCCCAGTTTTTCTCCGGGCTGTACCTGCTCGCCGCGGGCGACGGCCAGCCCGGCCAGGGGATAATAGAAAGAGCTCCATTCCCCGTCGTGATCTAACCGTACCCGCCATCCTCCCTTAACCGGAAGCAACTCCGCAACAAAACCGGCGGCCGCCGCATAGACCGATGCCTTCTCCGGCAGGGTAAAACCAATCCGGTCCGGGAAGAGCTCCTGTTTTTCCCAGGACAAAACCGGAAAAAAAACCCTTCTTTTCTCCGGCGGGTGTGACTGTGCAGTACGCAACCGCGCAGACGGGCGCGCCCGCCGCGCGAACACCTCTCTAACCTCGCCGGTAAACCCGGTAACCTTCTTCCCGGCGCCAACGATCCACTCCCGGGAGGCCGCCCATCTCTCCTGCCAGCCGGGAAAGGCCTCCTGTAGCTTCCCTGTCAGCCTGCGGCCGTTTCCGGCTCCGGCCAGCATCCCGGCGAAAAAAACCGCCGCCAGCAGAAGGAGGAAGAACAAGCGGTATAGGTACGAATAAACCGGCCTTGACAAGGACGCCGCCCTCCTTTTCTTTTGCTCCCCCATACCCGGCTTCCTTCCTAAATATATGGAATAAACAGGAGAAATAGAACAAGCAGTGGGCCGGCCGGGCGCCTATTCCCCGCAAGAAAGAGGAAAAACTCCATTTTAAGCGAAGATAACAACCAGTCCGGTTTTTTCCTTAGGACAAACTTATGGACTCCGCAGCAAAAGAGGGGTTAGATCATGGCAGTAATTATGCGTTTTGTCAACCGGGAGCAACCGGAAGAGAGCACCAGTATCGCCCTTCAACAAGTTAAAGAAAGTCTCATAAGGCAGGGTGTGAGCGTGGAGATGATCTTCTCCCCGCAGGAAGCGCCCGCCGACTTTTTTATCGGCACTCTGAGAGAAAGTCCTCTCCTCCAAAAACTCGCCGCCCAAAAAAGAATCGATCTTTTGCCCGGCGCCGAAAGCTTGACCATTCAGGAAGTGGCTATAAACGACAGCGGGCCGCCGGCGGTGATTGTCTGCGCCACCGATACCAGAGGGTTGAATTATGCCCTCTATGAACTGGCGGAGCGGATCGACTCCCAACCGCTGAACGAGTTGGTAACACCGGTGACGGAAAAACCGTTCCTCCCCATCCGGGAGGTCTTCATCTTCCATAATTTCCGGCGTCCACAACAAACCTATTTCCTCCCGGCTTACTGGGAGCAATATTTTTCATTGCTGGTAAGGACGAGGTTTAACCGTTTCCGTTTCCTCCTCACCACTCCGGAAAAATCCCCCGGACTGGCCCTTCCTTACTTCTTGGATGCCCCGGAATTCCCGGAGATCCGGGCGGTTGATGTCCCGCCGGCGGTGAAAGAAAAAAACATCTCCCTGCTGCAGAATATTTCCACGGCAGCCCGCCGCCACGGTATCGACTTCATCCTCGGCCTGGAACAGACCCTGCCCGCGGAAGGCCTTCTCTTCCCGCCCTTTCCTGTTACCGGCCTGAGCCAGGAAAAGATTATCTCCTATACCTATACCATCCTTAAAAAACTCCTTACCCTCTGCCCGGGGATTGACGGGTTCTTCCTCCGCTGGAAAGACGCGCCCATGATCCCCGTAGAGCGGCAGATCGATTTTCTGCTTAAAACCTACATACGCGTATTCAAGGAAAACCCGCGAAAAGCAGGGTTAATCCTTGATACGGAAGGATTTGCCCCGGAGGCTGTTGCCGCGCTCCGCCGGGAGGGGGTTCCCCTTGCGCTCTCCACAAAATATCAAGGGATGTTTTTTACCCTCCCCTGCTACCCAGTGAAAACGCCGGCTGAAGCAGGATATGGCGGTTCCGAGCCCGAAGACGCCTCCCTCCCCCTGATCCATGAATTAAGGACCGCCTCCCACCGGGTGCTGCCGTGGGGAGACCCGGAACTGGCCCGCCGGTTTATCCTCAATTTTACTTCTGCGGGTCCCTGTGGCTGTGCTGTTGCTCCTCCCCTGGCCTGGAAGGACGCGGGCTATGACCGGAGGGACTGGCCGCTCCTCAGGTATGGCCAGACCTATTATACTTGGGAATTTGAGCGGTATTGGTATTTCTACCTGCTCTTCGGCCGCCTGAGTTACAACCCGTATACTTCCGGCAAAATATGGCTCCGGGAATTCCTCCGGCGGTTCGGCGCGGCCGGGGCGGAACTGGCGGAGCTTTACAGTATGGCCGGGAAAATTATCACCCTTTACGTTACCGCCCGCGCAGGTGCGGATCAAGACCTGCTGTGGCCGGAGATCGACACCGGTGGCTTATTGGATCACTATCTCCGGACCCCGCCGGGAGTACCGGAATTTTTCAGCAGCATCAGCCAGTACGTCCGGGATTTTCTGGCCGGAAAACCCAGCTGCCGGGTAAACCCGGAAGATGTGTCAGAACACCTGGAGGAGCTGGGTAGCAATCTCCTGGAAAAAATCACCCTCTGCCGGGGGAACAACCCCTTGCCGCGGTATCTTACAAGCCGGGAGGCGGTGCAAGGAGAGATCAAAGAAGACGACAGCACCCTGCGGGACTTTACGGTTCTGGCCAACTTTGCCCGGTACCACGCGGTAAAAATCCGGTCTGCGTTGGCCCTGGCCCTTTTTTACGAAACCGGAGACCGGACCCAACTCTTCCTTGCCCGTGACCTTCTGCGGGAGTCCGGAAGGTTCTGGGGGGAAATAATCCGCATCACCAGCAACCTTTATTTCCACCGGATGGTCACCGGCCCGGGCGAAGCCGGCCACTGGCGGGACAAACTCCTCTTCCTGCTGGAAGAGGAGAGAAGGATCGATGCCTTAATCCGCGAACACCAGCGGCAGGGCCTCTTCCTGCTGGGCTTTGATTTTGGTTCCTTCCCGTCGTCGGCCGCCCAGGGAACCGGAGATAACGGTGTTGAAAAAAGATTTCTCTTTGTTGGACCGAAGACCGGATACAGTATAGAAAAGGGGTTCGGTTGGTTGGACGCCACGGATTTACAAGGGGTCCCCCCAGCCCCCGCCCGGTTGAGTGTAAAGGAGTTGATCACCGGGAGCGCCACCTGCAGCTACGGGCTGCAACTATTTAACGACCTGGTCTGGGCGCGAAAGCCGGCCGTCTTCCGGGTTGACCTTCTCCCCGGGTCTTATCAAGTCCGTTTAAGCTTGTGCGACCAAACCTCCCGCCCCCTGACCCGCGGTCCCTTGAGCATAAGGCTGAATGGGAGGGTGATCACAGAAAACCTGGTGGTTCCCGCCGGGAAAAGGGTTGATCTGGTAAGAACAATCACCATCAAGGAAGGGGAACATCTGGCGGTGGAATTCTCCAGCCGACAGGGGGCCGACTGGTTTATCTCCGCATTGACCGTCAGGCCCACCGTTCCTCTGATCGCCCACAGCCCCGCCGTGCTAAGGCCCGGTTCTCCCCAGGTTTTTCAGGCCACGGTCACCGGGGTTAAACCGGTAACCGGCGTAACCCTTCACTACCAAACCGCAACTGTCGGAGGCTACCGGCAGGCGCAGATGCGCCCTGCGGGCAACGGCCTTTTCCGGTGTGAGTTGCCGCCGCCCGCGACCGCCGCCGAAAAAATCACCGGCTATTACATCAGCGCCTTTGACAGTGAAGGCGGCAAGGCCGTGTACGGCAGCCCGGTGGCTCCGTTGATCCCCCGGTGGAAAAGAACCCGCCGGGATATCCCCTACCTTCTTCACCACCCGCCGGAGAAGATCTCTCCCGAGCCCGGGCCGGCGTACGCACCACTGCCCATAACCGTCACGCCCCGGGACCCCGGAGAAATCAAAAAAATCTCCCTTTGTTACCGGTTGTCCCGGGAGGAAAAAACCGCCGTCCTGCCCATGGCCTTCGACGGAGAAAACTTTACGGCGGCAATTCCCGGTTCTTATTTCCGCAGCGGGCAACGGCTGTTCTATTACTTCCAGGTGATCACCGCCGGCGGGGACGGCTTTATTCTCCCCGACCCCCTGCGTTCCCTCCCCTTCTACATGGTAAAAATTGAATAAGACCGGTCTTCAACCGGTCTTTATGGCATCCGTAGGGCAGTTTTCCGCTGCTTCCTCCACTTTTTCCTCCAGTTTGGCAGGGACCTCCCCGGCTTTGGCCTCTGCCTTCTCCTCATGGCTCCAGGAGAAAATCTCCGGACAGATATCTATACACAGTCCGCAAGCGATACACAGGTCAGGGATGACTTCCGCCCGCAATGGCAATGGTTTTCACCGCCCAATCTATGAAGGTGAAGGCTGGGAAACAGCAGGTGTGAGCATTTCTTCCTTGTTCCTGTTGTTCCGGCCAAGAAGGTTCTGCACTTTCCCCAGAAGCTGCGGAGCCAGATCAATAATCCGGTCGGCCAGGACATTGCCGTCCACCGGCAGCAGGCGGGGCTGTTCCCTACCAACCACCAGAAAAGCCACGGGGCTTAGGGTAATCCCGGCGCCGCTGCCACCGCCAAAGGGCATCTTTTCCCCTTCACTGTCCCCGCCTCTTCTCTCTCCGGTCCGGCGCATACTCTCAAATTCACTGCCGCCGGCGGCAAAACCGAAGGAAACACGGGAAACAGGGATTATGACATCGCCGTTCGGGGTCTCCACCGGGTCGCCAAGGATGGTATTGACATCAACCATATCTTTTATGCTTTCCATGGCCGTTTTCATCAACCCTTCAATCGGGTGGTCCGCCATGTTTTTCGCCCCCTATCATGCTGTAAATAAAACCTTTCACGCCGGCAAGGATAATATGTCCCACCTGAACGGCAAATATACAGTCCAGCATGGTCTCCCAACCCGGTGTTTTAAACCGGGGCAGGATGACGATGCGCGGGCTTTCCGGGCCAAACCGGTAACCGCCCAAAAAAAACTGGAGGAGCGATTCTTTTACCCCCCAGAGGAGACCGGTGGCGATCCCCGTCAGGGCCGCGTCATTGCACCCAACTACCGTTCCCCAGTTAAAGCGGGAAAACCTCCCCCGCTTTTCCAGATCCTGTGTTACCGATAACCACCGCCGGTATCCGGAAGGCAAAAGCAGATAAAGAAAGGTCCCCCCAACCCCGTACTTGCTTAGCAACTTATTGACCTGGTTTAAACCGGCGGGAATCAGCCCGGGGACCAGCCCGGGGACCGCCGGCAACTCCCCTTTCTTGCCGACTTCCGGCGTGTGTACGCGTGCTCCCTCCCGGGATGGCGTTCCGGGTTTTTCCGGCGATTCCAGGGTAAATAAAAAGGTATGGTTGAGAAAGCGCAAAGGAGGGAGGCCCATCTCGATAAAGAAGAAAAAGACGTTCCCCCTGCCGTGCAGGTGCAGGTGAAAACGGACGGGCAGGACCAGGGCGCCGAAAAGAAAGAGCAGAAAGAGAAGGTTCACGAAGATCCACACCTCAATAGTAAATTATATCCGGCTTTTGCCTCCTTCTTACGTATGTACGCGGCCATCTGTCCTGCCTTGGCGCGGGCGGCGAGTGGCGGTTTTATGGTATGCATTGTCCGGCCCTAGCCTGTATCTCCTACTGCCTGCGGTTTTTCCATCCGGGTCCCGCACTTCTTCCCGGCAGCACGAGCGAGCGCGGCATTCATCAGCGGCGTTGCCAGGAACGAAAGAACGGCGGCGCCCGCCACCCGCACCCAGTCGCCCAAGGCCAGGGGGGCGGTACGGAAAATTCTCTGCAAAAAAGGAAGATAGACCACGGACAATTGCATAAAGGCAGAAAAAAGTACCGCCGCCACCAGCGGGGGGGTCTTCCGGGTTTTGCCCGTCCGGAGAGACCCACTCTCACTGCGGCAAACAAAGGCGTAGCTCAGCTGGGAAAAGACCAGGGCGGAAAAGGCCACGGTGCGCGCTTTTGCCAGGGTGACGCCTTGGAATAAGGTGAGAAGAAAGAGAAGAACCGTGCTGAGGCCGATCACCGCCCCTTGCCAAAAAATCTGCCAGCCCATGCCGTGGCTGAAGATGCTTTCTTCCGGCGCCCGCGGCGGCGCCTGCATCAACTCTTTTTCCGCCGGCTCCATACTGAGGGCCACCGCCGGCAGGCCGTCGGTCACCAGGTTGGTCCAGAGAATCTGGATGGGCAGTAGGGGAAAGGGGATCCCGGCCGCGCCCGCCAGAAACATGGTGATAATCTCCCCTGTATTGCAACCCAAGAGATAACGGAGGAATTTTTTGATGTTACTGTAAATCCCCCGCCCCTCTTCCACCGCTGCCACAATGGTGGCGAAATTATCATCGGCAATCACCATATCCGATGCCTCTTTTGTCACCTCCGTACCGGAGATCCCCATTGCCACCCCGATTTGGGCCTCTTTCACCGCCGGGGCGTCATTGACCCCGTCGCCGGTCATGGCCACCACTTTCCCCTGTTTTTTAAAGGCCCTTACCACCTGCAGCTTATGGTAGGGGTTGACACGGGCGAAAATATCAACCCGGTCGATCATCCGGGCCAGTTCATCCTCGGATAATCGGTCCAGCTGAGCCCCGGTCAGGATCAACCCGTCCGGGCGCAACAACCCCAGTTCTTCACCGATCGCCCGGGCGGTCCCCGGGAAATCCCCGGTAATCATCACTGTCCTGATCCCCGCCTCCTTGCAGGTTTGGATCGCCGCTTTCACCTCCGGCCGCGGCGGATCAATCATCCCTACCAGCCCCAGAAAGATCAGGTCCTTCTCCTCATCCTCCCCCGCCTTTTCCATAGCTGGCAGCGGGCGGTAGGCCAGGGCCAGCACCCGCAGGGCCCGGGCTGCCATGCTCTCCACCGCTCTTAAGACCAGCCGCCGGTGCATCCGCTGCAAAGGCACCTCCTTCCCCTGCCAGCGGATCCGGTCCGAGAGGTCCAAAAGCAGGTCGGCGGCGCCTTTGGTATAGAGCGTTGTTTTCCCGCCCTCCTCCACCACCACACTCATTCTTTTCCTTTCCGGGGTGAAAGGAATCTCCTGCCGTCGCCGGGCCTTGCCGCCTGTCAGGCCCGCTTTGCGCGCCAAAACGAGCAACGCGCCCTCCGTGGGGTCGCCGGTCACCTTCCAGTCCGGACCGTCTCCGTCTCCAGTCAAGACCGCGTTATTACATAACAAACCGGTCTTGAGCAAAAGCCGCAACCCTTCCCCGTCCGGGTAGCTCACCTCTCCCCCGCCGCGCTCTGCTGCGGTTTTCATTGCCGCCGGCGCCGGCCGGACCGCCGCACCGGAGGTCAGAGGGGACAAGGGTCTTCGCCGCCAGTATAAACGCCCGCAGGGGGCAAAGCCGTTACCGGTAACGGAGAGTTCCTCCCCGTTTAAAAAAACCGCGGTCACCATCATCTGATTCCGGGTAAGGGTCCCGGTTTTATCCGAACAGATGACCGAGGCGCAACCCAGGGTTTCCACAGCCGGCAGTTGCCTGATAATCACCTGGCGCTTAATCATCCGTTGGACCCCTAACGCCAGGGAAATAGTGACGATCGCCGGCAGCCCTTCGGGGATAGCGGCGACCGCCAGGCTGACGGCGGAAAGAAACATGCTCCGGAAGCTCTCTCCCCGGTAAAGGCCGAGCAAACCAACGCAGACACAGATAAAAAGGCAGAAGGCAACTAGGACTTTGCCCAGCTGGTCCAGGCGTTTTTGTAATGGCGTGGGACCGCCGGCGGAAGACTCCAAAAGCCCGGCGATCTTCCCCAATTCCGTCTCCATCCCGGTCGCGACCACCAGGCCTTTGGCCCGCCCGCGCGTAACCGTTGTCCCGGCCTGGACCATATTCCGCCGTTCCCCCAGGCCCGGATTTTTCTCTTTCATCGGCGCCGTCTCCTTGGCCACCGGCAAAGACTCACCGGTCAACGGTGATTCATCCACTTCCAGGGCTTCGGCTTCCACCAAACGCGCATCAGCGGCCACCCGGTCCCCAGTCTCAAGGACCAGCAGGTCCCCGGGGACTACCTGCACTGCGGGGATGACTTGCAGCTTTCCCCTTCTGATCACACGGGCCTGTGGGGCCGCCAACTCTTTTAATGCCTGCAATGAGCGTTCCGCCCGATATTCCTGGACAAAGCCCAAAATTGCGTTGAGAAAAACAATGGCCAGGATCGTAAAGGCATCATCCCATTCTCCCAGTGCTCCGGAGATGATTACCGCTCCCAGCAGCACCAGAACCATAAAATCGGCAAACTCGGAAAAAAACAGACGCCAAGGGGAGAATCTCTCTTTTTTCTGCAGACGGTTTTCCCCGAAAACCCCCAGTCTCCTGGCGGCTTCCTGAGGCGTAAGACCGGTGGCCGGCATGAAGGCGCCATGAAATGGGACGCCCAACTCTTTTGCGGTCTCTTCCGGCGACATCATCCACCAGCTTTTCGCCAATTTTGTCAACCCCCCCTTTGTCGTTCGGCAGGATCGTGCAGTAATCTAACGATCTTTATCTCGTCCTAATTCTATGCCGGGCCCGGTGAAAAATGCTTCCTGGGGAGGGTTGCCAAATCGCTTCCAGGAGTGTTATACTGTTTAGGAAATGGGGGATGACCATGCCTTTTGATGCTCTGGCCGTAGCCGCGTTGCGACAAGAGTACCAACAAACCCTGGTCAACGGGAGAATCGACCGGATCTTTCAACCAGACAGGGAAAAAGTGGTCTTCTCGGTCTTTCATCCTTTTCCCCGGCGGGATCTCTGGTTGCTCTTTTCGGTTCATCCCCGTTTTTACCGGAGCCATCTGATTAATAAAAAACCCGTGTCCCACCGGGAACCGCCGGCCTTTTGCATGCTGCTCCGCAAATACCTGCAAGGGGGAAGGTTTTTAGAGGTAAGCCGACCTTCTTCCGAGAGAATTCTCCATTTTAAAATTGAAAATTACTACGCCGAAGAGGGGTTAACCGTCTTTACCCTGGTCTTTGAAGCCATCGGCCGCTTCGCCAATCTCCTGCTGGTCGACGGGGAAGGCCGGATCCTGGATGCCTTAAAGCGCCTCCCGGACAGGGACGGCGAGTCCCGGCGGATCCTGCCGGGCGCCATCTACACCCCGCCGCCTACTCCGGCCGGGCGGAATCTGGAGACCCTGACAGCCTACGATCTCCGGCTGATCATCGACCGTTCACCCTCAGAACGGTCCCTCCGCCAAATCCTGGTCGAAGAGATCCTGGGCGTCTCCCCGTTCCTGGCCGCAGAGGTCTTGCACCGGGCCGGCCTTGACCCCAAAACCACGGCGGGCTCCATTTCCCCGGAGGATACACCGGTATATGCGGAAAAAATCCACACCGTCCTGGGTGAACTCCACCGGCAGATCGAGGCGGGGCGGATCCATCCTTATTGCTACAAAAAAAACGGACAACCGGTAGATTTCTTCCCCTACCGGCCCCTCTCCCTGCCTGAGTCCGCGTTGGTTCCCGCCGCCAGCCTGAGCCGGGCGGTGGCGGAGACCCTTGACCGCCGGGAATACCGGGAAGAGCTGGCCTTGCGGCAGCGGAAGCTGCTCAAGATCATCACCCGGGCCAAAAAAAAGGCGGAAAAAAAAGCACAGAAACAACGGGAGGAACTGGCCCAGGCGGAGGATGCCGATCACTGGCGTCTCTACGGAGAGCTTCTTACCGCCTACCGGCACCAAGTTCCCCGGGGCGCCGGCCATGTGGAACTGGCAAACTATTATGACCCGGAGGGTAAGACCGTAACCATCCCTTTGGACCCGTCGCTTTCGGCAAATCAGAACGCGCAGAATTACTACAAAAAATATGCCAAAGCCAAGAAAGGGCGGACCCGGATCGCCGCGGAGCTGGAAAAGACCAAAGAGGAACTGGCCTACCTGGAATCTTTAGAAAACTCCTTGCAAAATGATTTGGACCTTGAAGAACTGGCGGCAGTCGAAGAAGAGATGCAGGGGGCGGGCTTGACTAAAGGCCGCCGGCTCCCGGGCCGTCCCCGGCAGTCGCCCGGCGGGCGCCCGGCGCTCTTCCGTTCCAGCGAAGGGTGGGAGATTATGGTGGGCAAAAACAACAGGCAAAACGACCAGTTGACCTTTAAGCTCTCTTCTCCCCGTGATCTCTGGTTCCACACACAAAAAATCCCCGGCAGCCATGTCCTGCTCCGCTGCGGGGGAAAGGAGGTCGGCAAGGAGGCCCTGTTGGAAGCGGCCAACCTCGCCGCCTATTTTAGCAAAGCCCGTCATTCCAGCAAGGTGCCGGTGGATTATACCGAAAGGCGCCATGTGCGCAAACCCGCTGGCGCCCGGCCCGGTTTTGTCCTGTACAAAAACTTTCAGACCTTAACTATTACCCCGGATCCGGCGGTTCTGAAACGCCTGGGAATTGAGGCGGAACGAGAGCAAACAGGGCCAAAATAAAAGCCGGGTGCAATCCCGGCTTCGTCGGGCATATACCCGCGGCGTATGCCCGTTTTACTCCTTCTCTTCCTTCTCTTTCTCCTTTGCTGTCTCTGGTACCGGCGCCATCGCCCGGATCTCCTGAAGGATATCTTCCAATCCCAACTGCTTGGCCACTCTGTTTTGCAGAGGAATGATCTGTTTTTCCCAAACCGCCTTCTCCTCCGGTGTCGGGTTAAGCGGGCGCACCCAGTACTTCCGTGACAACTCCTCGTTTATCTCCTTGTTTCTGGTAAAGGCACGACTTGCCTGCCACAGGCAGGCCTCTCTGCCGCAGGAGACCACCACCGGACGGAAATTCGCCGGAATCCGCTCCCAGGCCATTCCGCTTAAAATAAGCGGGTAGGCTCTTATCATATGACAGGTCCGGACCACGCATTTGGCAGCCTCATACAACTTCAACCTGTTGTAATCAAAGAAATTGCTCCCCACCGCATCCACCCAGCCGCTCTGCAAGGCGACGGTCAGTTCCGAATCGGCAACCACCATAGGCTCCAGGCCTAAAGCCCGCCAAGCTTCCAGGGCCAACGGCGACGACCCGGCACTGATCTTCATCCCCCGTAATGCGCCGAGGCTAATCAGATCCCGCCGGGCGAAAATATTCTGGGAACCTGTGGTCATATAACCCATGACCACTTCCTGGCGGCGTTGTAAGGCGAAATCCCCCAGGCGTCGGCCAGGGGAGCCGCTTAACGCCTCTTGCCAGTGCTCTTCGGTGGCAAAGAGCAGCGGCAAGCTCAACAACTCCATCTCCGGGACCAGAGCCTTGTATTTGGAGGACGTGACCAAAACCGCATCCACCGTCCCGCGGCGCAACCCCTCAAGCAGCTCCTCCTCCTGCCCGCGGACACCGCCCATATATACCTGGACCTTTATCCTCCCGTTGGTCCTTCGCTCCACCAATTCTTTAAACCTGTAGAGCCCCTCCGCAACCGGCGACTCCTGAACCTCCGCCGTAGCAACCCGCAGGATAAAGGGGTCGCGGGCGGATACCGTAAAATTTGCCAACAGAAAAACCACAAGGATAGCCGGGAGAAATTTACAACGCATTACATCATCTCCCCTTTTTTATCAGATCGAACAACTCCGGATCCTGCATCACGCCGGCGATAAAACCGATCTTTTCTTCTCTTCCCTTGGTTGGCGCGGTCAGATCGGCAAGGCGCAGTTCACCGCGGTAGAAAAGTTGTAACGCATAATCAAAATGGGTTTTAAAATAGTAAGAAACAAAGCTTTCAGCAAAATCCTCGGTCATTCCCGTGCTACTATATACACTGAAAAACGAAGAGTTCCCGGCAAACCAGGTCAAAAACTCCACCAATTCTTCATCTTCCCTGATCGTTTCCAGGCGTAAGAGGATCTTCTCCCGATCCCGCCAATTATTCTCCTTATCCCAGGAGATCTCGACAAAATCCCGGTTTAATTCGTTGGCAATAAACTCTCCTTGCCAACTGAACCCCAAAACTTTGTACTCGATCAAATGGCCCACTTCATGAATAATAATACGCAACAAGT
This sequence comes from Bacillota bacterium, assembly GCA_012735195.1. Classification (GTDB taxonomy): domain Bacteria; phylum Bacillota; class UBA4882; order UBA10575; family UBA10575; genus JAAYGG01. The sequence continues at coordinate 19,660 of JAAYIC010000076.1, read as the reverse complement.
TGGGGAGTTTCGGGACCCCCCGGAGAGAAATCCGCTCTTCAAGGGTTAAACCAGGAGTAAACTTGGATAATTTGTTCTGCCAATCATCGGCTACGGAATAATCCATATTAATTTTTTGCCGGTCAAGATAGATTGTCATTTGGGGTTTATCGGCAAAAGAATACGGACAGTTTACGAGGACAAACCGTCCGGGGATTTCCATAAGGTAAAGCAGGTTCTCCTTTTCCAGCATATCGACGATACCCATCAAAGTCCTCATTTGGGTATGGGTAATCATAACCTGCTCCATTTCAACGCCACGGGCCAGTTCCGGAGTGGGTTTGTGTTTCACCGGGTTAAAGCCTTCGAAGAGAATTCCCCGGTATGTAAATGCGGCTACTTCCTTCTCTTGCCGGCAGGCGAAGAAAAACACGGATAAAAGAATTACCGTCACTAAGGCCACTCTGGTAAGGTCCTTCACCTTCTCACCACCGTTCTACCATTTCTTCGCTTCCTTGCCCGTATGTGCTACCTATATATTACTTTATACCGTAAATTATTGCAACTTAAAGAAAAATAAAGGATAGTGTCAAGAACTGTAGCCTCTCTAACCTCATTTTCTACCCCGTCCCAGTTGAGCCAGATATACCCGATGAGGGCTCCGTCGCAGGAAACACATAAGCAACTATTTGCTGTTGACAGTTGCACGATTGACCAATATAATATTTTATAAGTATGTTTACAAAAAATTAATAATGTTAGTTTTATCTAATAATATGCAAATGAACAGGCGACACGGTTCAATACGTGTGCGGCCGGGTCTTTTTATAAGACAGTGGATATCATCAAATCCATGGGACATTGCATTAAACAGGGCTCATGGATTTTTTTATTAATAGAAATATATTATGGTAACACAGTATGCTCATATCACCCAAAGAGGTGCGAATGAATACTGTGAATAAATGCGAGGAGAAAAAGAGAGTCAGTCCCTAGCGGGGGGTTTTTCTATGAAAAAAAACAATTTCCATAGAATACAAAGAGTTCTTTTCCTTATTTTGCTGGCTAATCTACTCGTAGCTGCATTGAAAATTATCATCGGTTCAATTATTAAAAGCGCGAGCATGACCGCAGACGGATTCCATTCACTTTCGGATGGTTCTTCCAACATTGTCGGGTTGATTGGCATTCATTTTGCCGCCAAACCTGAAGATGAGGACCATCCTTATGGACATACCAAATATGAAACATTAGCGGGTTTATTTATAGCGGTCATGCTTTTTCTTGCTGCCGGAAAGGTGATTTTGGATGCAGTTAAAAGATTTATAGAACCAGTAATTCCGGAAATAACAATCGAAAGCCTTATCGTCCTGATTTTTACTTTAATTGTTAATATCGTTGTTTCTGTTGTAGAGTATAGAAAGGGAAAAGAACTTAACAGTCAAATCCTTATCTCCGACTCAATGCACACAAGAAGTGATATTTATATCTCATTAGGGGTTTTGATAACCCTCGCCGGTGTCAAATTAGGGCTTCCCCCGGAAACCGACCCTATTGTTTCATTGATCGTGGCCGGTTTTATAATTCACGCCGGCTATGAAATTTTTAAAGAAAATAGCGATGTCCTTCTTGACGGTGTGGCTATTAATGCAAAAGAAATAAGCGATGTTGTCCTGAGCTTTGAAGATGTTAAAGGCGTTCATAATATCAGAAGTAGAGGCAGTATCAATAATTTATATATTGACTTGCACATAGAAGTCAATTCAAAATTGGATGTTGAAAAAGCACATAAACTGGCTCATGATATAGAAGATGCGATCAAGGCAAAATTTAAAAAAAATTCACAGGTAATAGCTCATATTGAGCCTTATGAAGAAGATGCAAAAGAATAACGGGATAACCACACTTTTCTTTTTTAGCCTTTTTCTTCCCGGTACTGGATGGCCTCGGCCAAATGTGCGCTGTTGATCATCTCTTTCCCCTCAAGATCCGCGATGGTCCTTGCCACCTTTAAAAGCCGGTCGCAGCCGCGGGCCGAGAGCCCGTAATGCTGGATCGCCCCGGCCAACAGCCGGCGGGCTTCAGCCCCGAGACGGCAAAACTTCTTTATTGCTCCAGGGCCCATATGGGCATTACAGTGGATCCCGGTTCCGGTAAACCTCTCTTCCTGCAGGGCGCGGGCCCGGACCACCCGTTCCCGGATCTGTGCTGAGGATTCGCCGGCGCCGTCCGCCAGAATCTCCCGGTGATTCAGGCGCGGTGTTTCAATCCGTAGGTCAATCCGGTCGAGCAGCGGGCCGGAGACCCGCGCCCGGTACCTCTGTAACTGCCAGGGCGTGCAGGAACAAGGGTGTTCCGGGTCGCCAAGAAATCCACAAGGACAGGGATTTTTCGCGAGGAGCAGCATAAAACGGGCTGGGTAGACCAGGGAGAGCAAAGCCCGGGAGATCAAGCCCACCCCGTCTTCCAGCGGTTGCCGCAAGACCTCCAGTACTTCCCGGCGAAATTCGGTAAGCTCATCGAGGAAAAGGACCCCGTGGTGGGCCAGGGTTACCTCACCCGGCCGCGGGTGACTGCCCCCGCCGGTCAGCCCCGCTTTGGTAATGGTATGGTGCGGGCTGCGGAACGGGCGTCTAGTCACCAAAGAAGCCCCATGAGGCAACAGCCCGGCGATACTGTAGATCTTGGTGATCTCGATTGATTCTTCCCGGGTAAGGGGCGGCAGGATTGACGGGACTCTCCGGGCCAGCATTGTCTTGCCGGACCCGGGCGGCCCGTTGAGCAATAGATTGTGCCCGCCGGCGGCGGCAATCTCCAAGGCCCTCTTTGCCGTCTCCTGCCCTTTGACTTCGGCGAAGTCCTCCCCTTCCCCGGGATTGGCTCCTTCCGCCTCCCGGGCCGGGGGCGCCGGCGGGACGAGCCCGTCGTTCAAATAAGCCACCGCCTGACTGAGGTTCCGGACAGGCACAACCTCAATCCCTTTTACCACACGGGCTTCGGCATAATTGGCGGCCGGAAGTAGAACAAACCCCTTCCCCGCTTTATGGGCGGCCAAAGCAATCGCCAAGACCCCGCGGACCGGACGGACGGTTCCATCCAGGGCCAATTCACCGGTGATCACACCTTCAGCCAGGCGCCCGCGAGCAATTAGGCCCGCCCCGCTCATAATCCCGAGGGCAATCGGCAGATCAAAGCCGCCGCCCTCCTTTCTCAGGTCCGCCGGAGCCAGGTTCACAACGATTTTATGGGTAGGAAAGGGATACCCCGAGTTTTTTATCGCCGCCTTCACCCTCTCCTTAGCTTCTTTAACGGCGGTATCCGCCAACCCGACCAGGTCAAAAGAGGGCAGCCCGCGGGAGAGGTCCACCTCCACCTCAATCAGATACCCGTCGATCCCTAAAACCGCCGCACTAAAGAGCCTGGCCGGCATCAGCAGTTCTTCCCCCTTTCCGGCACAAACGCGTTTTGTAGCAATTGGTAACTGAGAAGCTTCCCCTCCTGATCCAGGTTCAGCTCAAGCAGGTCAAACCGGCAGGGACGGTTTTGCCAGCCCCGGCGGAACATATAGTGAAGAGCCGTCCGGATCAACCGCTGCTGCTTCACCCTGGTCACGGCCTCCGCCCCTGACCCGTAGTTCATGCTTCTTCTGGCCTTTACCTCGACAAAAACCAGGACCTCTCCTTCTTTCGCCACCAAATCCACTTCCCCGTAACGGGTCCGGAAATTGCGGTCAAGGATCACATATCCCTTTTGCTCCAGAATCTTCCCGGCCAGAGACTCGCCGTAGTTCCCAATTTCTTTCTGTTGCATAAACCTCTCCCGCCCAAAATTTTATGTTTATAAATATTCGCGCTTTAATTTCCTTTTCCTCCCTGTATTTACATAATAAAGTAGGTATCTGTAGTTTAAAATTGCGGTTAAAGTAATTACAACAAATCGTTAAACCTATATTCTTTTTTTTAGCAGGTATCTTAGTTCTTATCGCGAATAAAAGCATGATATCCCTCCACCGGCCGCCATTTCCGCTTAAGGCTTGCCGGGACCGGCCTGCGAAAAAAACGGTTCTCCCTTGTACAAAGTGGTATAGTATAAGGGATGAGATTTTCCTGCTCAGGCCGGTAACAGGAGGAAAGGTAGAGAAAAGGAAGGAGCGACCAAAGGTATGGGCTTGCGAGCATATTTCTTAGTCAAGGTAAAAAGTGAAACCGACCGGGATGATCTCCGCAACGGCCTGCTGGAACTGGAAGAACTCCCGGACGTTGACTATGTGGAGCCGGTGGCCGGCGAGTTTGACCTGGTGGTAACGGTCGAAACCCCATCAGGCCTGGAGGAGATCACCGCCAAAATCACCGGATTGCCCTGGGTAGAAAAGCTCACTACACTGCGGGTTGTTGACCTTTTTGACCGTCAGACCCCGCACCCGGGGGAGGGGTAATAATGGCCGGTACAGCCGAGAAGGTAGCCTATTTGCAACCCGGCGGTCCGCTCCGCGAGAGGATTGACCAACTCATCCGCCGCCTGGGCCGTGGGCAGGAGACGGCAATACCGGTCCTCCAGGAAATCCAGAAAGAATTCGGGTATATCCCCCCCGAGCTCTTACCGCGGGTCGCTGCCTTGACCGGATTATGCGGGAGTGAACTCTATAGTATCGCTACTTTTTACTCACAATTTCGTCTCCACCCCATCGGCGAAAACCTGATCCAGGTCTGCCACGGCACCGCCTGCCACCTGGCGGGAGCGGAAGAGATCACCGCGGCGCTCCGCCGGGAGCTTGGGATTGAAGAGGGCGATACCAGCCCGGATCAGAAATATACCATTGAAAAAGTGGCCTGCCTGGGCTGTTGCAGCCTGGCTCCGGTGATAACAATCAACGGCGAGACCTTCGGCCGTTTGACCCCGGAGAAGGCCGTCCGGCTGGTGCGGGGCGGGGCCGGGCAAAAGAAAAAAGAGACGCAGAATAAAAAAGGTGTGGAAGACAAAGCAGGTCCGCAGAATAATGTGAGTCCGCAAAATAAAGAGGGGCGGTTGTCCTGATGAAACGTGTCGCAACAGCAAAAAAGAGAATTGTCCGTGTCGGGCTGGCCAGTTGCGGTATTGCCGCCGGCGCCCGTCCGGTTTATAATTTTTTCTGTTCGGAACTGGCAAAGATGCCGGAGAAGAGTTTCACTCTGATCCGGACAGGTTGTATCGGCATGTGTTTTTGTGAACCCCTCGTCGAGGTGGAAGATGAGGAAGGGGTCTATTTATATGGTGAAGTCGACCTGGAAAAAGCCCGCCGTATCCTCGAGGAACACCTGGGAGCCGGCCGGCCTTGTAACGACTGGGTTGTTTATTCGGATGTCATTACCGGGCGGGAACAGGATTACCTCACCCGCCAGCACCGGATCCTCCTGAAAAACAGCGGAAAAATCGATCCGGAGGATATCGGCAGCTACGTGAAGGCCGGCGGGTACCGGGGGCTACAAAAAGTACTGGCATCGCTGACTCCGGAAGAGGTCATCGCCACGCTTGAAGAGTCCGGCCTGCGCGGGCGGGGCGGCGCCGGCTTCCCGACCTTTTTGAAATGGCGTTTTACCCGCCAGTCGCCGGGCGCTCCCAAATATGTGGTTTGCAATGCCGACGAGGGCGATCCCGGGGCGTTTATGGACCGCAGTATCCTGGAGAGCGACCCCCACAGCGTGTTGGAGGGGATGATCATCGCCGGCTATGCGATCGGCAGCAATGAAGGGTATATCTATATCCGGGCCGAATATCCCCTGGCCGTGCAACGCCTGCGCCTGGCCATCGCCCAGATGGAGGAACGAAACTACCTGGGTGAGAATATCCTCGGCTCCGGCTTTTCCTTTCACATCCATATCCGGGAAGGCGCAGGGGCCTTTGTCTGCGGGGAAGAGACCGCCCTCCTCGCCAGTATCGAGGGGAAACGGGGGATGCCGCGGCCGCGCCCTCCCTACCCGGCGCAGGAAGGGCGCTGGGGAAAACCCACGGGCATCAATAATGTCGAGACCTTGGCCAATGTGGCCCGCATCTTCGAATTGGGGCCGGAGGTATATAAAAACTGCGGTACGGAAAAAAGTAAGGGAACGAAAGTCTTCGCCCTCGCCGGCAAGGTCCGGCGCAGCGGCTTGATTGAAGTGCCGATGGGCATCTCCATCCGGGAGATCGTCTTTGCCATCGGCGGGGGGATCGCCGGCGACAAGCCTTTCAAGGCCGTCCAGACCGGCGGTCCTTCCGGCGGTTGCATCCCGGCCAGCCTGGCGGAAACACCCGTAGATTACGAGTCGCTGGCAGAAATCGGCGCGATTATGGGTTCCGGGGGCCTGTTGGTCATGGATGATGAGACCTGCATGGTTGATGTGGCGCGTTTCTTTTTAAATTTCACCACTGAAGAATCCTGTGGCAAATGTACTTTTTGCCGCAACGGCACCCCGCTGATGCTGGCGACCTTGGACCGGATCTGCCGGGGGAAGGGCCGCCCCGGTGATCTTAAGCGCCTGGAAGAACTGGGAGAGGCAATTAAAGACGGTTCCCTCTGCGGCCTGGGGCAAACCGCGCCCAACCCCGTTCTTACAACGATCCGTTATTTCCGGGATGAATACGACGCCCATATTAACGAGAAACGCTGTCCGGCCCGGATCTGCAAAGATTTAATTGTCTACAGAATTGAAACGGAAACATGCACAGGCTGTGGTCTCTGTACCAGAATCTGTCCGGTGCAGGCCATTTCCGGTGAGAGGCGCCGGCCTTACCACCTGGATGAAACGGTCTGTATCCGTTGCGGCTTGTGCCTCAGTACCTGCCATTTTGATGCGATAATCACCATTTCCGAAGGGCAGGACACGCACACCGCAGACACCAATGCCAATACGACCACAGCTTCCGGGGAGAGGGAGTAAGATGGCAACAGTAACATTGACAATCGACGGAACCAGGGTAACGGTTAAGAAGGGAACCACCGTCCTGGCAGCAGCTCAAGAGGCAGGGATCGATATCCCCAACCTCTGCCATGACCCGCGGGTTAAGCCTTTTGGCGCCTGCCGCCTCTGCTTTGTGGAGATTAACGGGGCGCCCAAACCCGTTACCGCCTGCACCACACAGGCAACCGACGGGATGGTGGTCCGGACCGACAGTGCAACCATAACCCGGCTGCGCCGCCTTGCCCTGGAACTGCTCCTCGCCTACCATTATGGTGACTGTGTCGCCCCGTGCCAACTGGCCTGCCCGGCCGGGATTGATATCCAGGGTTTCATCGCCCATCTCGCCAATGGCAACCCCGGGGAGGCCGCCCGGCTAATCCGGGAGAAACTCCCCGTCCCGTCTTCGGTCGGGCGCGTCTGTACCCGTTTTTGTGAAACCGAATGCCGGCGCAATCTTGTGGATAAACCGGTGGCGATCTGCGCCTTAAAGCAATACGCCGGTGATGAGGACGCCGAATCCGGAGAGTCCAACCCTGTCACCCCGCTCCCGGAGACCGGCAAACAGGTGGCGGTTGTCGGCGCGGGCCCCGCCGGCCTGACCGCCGCTTACTACCTGCGTCTTATGGGCCACCGGGTCACCGTCTTTGAAGCGGAAAAGGAAGCCGGCGGCATGCTCCGCTACGGGATCCCCGAATACCGCCTCCCGAAAGAGGTCTTAAACCGGGAGATCGAAGAGATCCTGAGCGTGGGGATTGACCTTCGCCTCCAAACGGCGATGGGCAAGGATTTTACCATCGAAACCCTCCGCCGGGAAGGCTACGATGCCATCTTTGTCGGGATCGGCGCCCAACTGGGCCGCGATATACGGCTGGAAGGCGGGGAGCCCCCTGCGGTCTGCTCCGCCCTGGAATTTTTGAGGGATCCGCAGGCCGGTTTAGTCAAAGCCGGCCACCGGGTGGTGGTGGTCGGCGGCGGGAACACCGCGATTGACGCGGCCAGGACCGCCGTCCGCCTGGGAGCGGAGAGCGTCACCATCGTCTACCGGCGGACGGAGAAGGAAATGCCCGCCGCCGTCGAGGAAATTGCCGAAGCCAAGGAAGAAGGCGTAGCCTTTCAGTTTTAGGCCAACCCCACGCGGTACCGTGACGCCGAAAAGCAGTTGGAACTAATCAAAATGACCCTGGGCGAGCCGGATGCCAGCGGCCGCCGGCGCCCGGTCCCCCTGGAAAATTCGGAGTTTCTCCTTCCCGCCGACCGCGTCATCCTCGCCATCGGCCAGGTACTTGATGAAACTTCGTTACAGGGGGAGGCGGGCAATGGGCAGGGCGCACCCGGGGAAAACCTTCTCCCGCTGGACGGCGGGTGGATCCAGGCCGACCCTGTAACCATGGCCACCCCGGTCCCGGGGGTTTTTGCCGGCGGCGACTGTGTCAGCGGCCCGGCAACGGTCGTGGAAGCGGTGGCCGCGGGCAGGATCGCCGCCCTTGCCATCGGCCAGTACCTCCGGGGTGAACCGGTAACCGGCGAGGCCGCCTGTTACAACTGCCGGAAAGGAAACCTGGAAGAGCTGGACCCGGCAGAATTTCAAGAGTTCGAAAAGAAAGAACGGGTAATACCGGCGCAGATCCTTTCCGTGACCGAGCGGAAAAAAGGCTTTGCCCCCTACCAGGCGGGGCTCACACCCGAACAGGCGCGGTACGAAGCAGAGCGCTGCCTTTCTTGCGGTTGCAGCGACGTCTTTGCTTGCCGCCTGCGGGAACTGGCCACCGCGTACGGGATTGACGAGCAAGACAGGGGACGGTTCCCTGTCCTACGGCAAGACAGGGAACCGTCCCCTGTCCTAGACCTCTCCCACCCGTATATTGCCTATGACCCGAATAAATGTATCCTTTGCGGCCTTTGTGTCCGCGCCTGCCGGGAGGCCCAGGGAAGCAACGCCTTGAACTTCCTCCACCGGGGCCTTGAAACCACGATCCTTGCTCCCGGCCGCTTTCCGGCGGCAGCCGCCTGTGAAAGCTGCGGTCTGTGTGTGGTGGTCTGCCCAACCGGCGCCCTCAGCAACAAAACCGCCCCGGCTTTTGCCAAGCCGGGCCCGTGGGAGACCCGGAAAACCCCGGTTATCTGTCCCCACTGCGGGGTCGGGTGTTCTTTAACCCTGCACAGCAGCGACGGAAGGGTAATGGAAACATCCGTTCCGGCCACCAGCGGCGTTAACCACGGCCTGCTTTGCGTGAAGGGCGCCTATCATTTCAGTGCCGCCCATAAGGAAAGACGCCTTACAGCGCCCCTGCTCCGGGTGGACGGTACCCTGCAGGAGACAACCTGGGAAGAGGCTATCGCCACCGCTGCCCGGACCTTCACGGAATTGGCGAAGAATTACGGGCCGGAAAGCATCGCCTTTTTTGTAGCCCCCAATGTAACCAATGAAGCGGCCCTCCTTACCGCCGCCCTTGCCCGCGACCTTGGGACAGACAACCTCTTTACCACCCCGGGCGCAGGCTGGCAGCGCTTTCTGGAGAGCCGGAAGGGCGACTTTGCCACCCTGGCGGAGAGCGACTTTATCCTCTTGTACCGGGTAACACCGGGCGCGGATTACCCCGTCCTGGCCCGGCAAATCAAGAAAGCGGCTGAAAATGGTTCCTGGTTGGGAATCATGCACCACCGGACCACCGCCCTCGACCCGGCAGCCCGGGCCGTGCTGCGGGCGGGCCGGGAGGACTGCCTGCAGTTGCTGACAGCCCTCGCCCGGGCCGGGTCCGCCGCCCCGGAAACGGCACTCCCGGAGGTGGAAGGCTGTTTCCGCAAGAAATTTGCCGCCTTTGCCGCGGCCTTCCGCCGGGCAAAAAACCCGGCTGTTGTCTGCGACACCCGGGACTTGAGTTGGCAGGAACTCCGGCGGCTGCAAGAGCTTCTCTCCGCCCATGAGAGAGCCACCCTGCTGCCCCTGGTCCCCTGGGGTAATATCTACGGCCTGCAGAAGATGGGTATTGGGCACGGTCCCGGCCGGTCCGGGGAACTCCACCCCGGCGCCGCCCCCTTCCACCCGCAGGCCGCCTTCACAGAGATCCTGGCGGTCGCGGGGCAAGAAAAATGTAAAGGCCTGCTGGCAGTAGCGGACGAGGAGAAACTCCCCGCCTCCTTCTGCCGCCCCGGGCTCTTCACCGTCGTTGTCACCCCGTTTTACCGGGAAGAACTGGCCGCCGCCGGGCTCCTCCTGCCGGGAACGGCCTACCCGGAAACCCGCGGAAGCTATCTCAATAGCGAAGGGCGCCTCCAGTGGACGGCCCAAGCCCTGACCCCGCCGGGCGGCAAGGAAAACTGGCAAATCCTTTTGGAACTGGCAGAAAAAATGGGGTTTTGCCGGGAGGCCGGGGATTTCCAGGCAATCGCCGCAGAGGTGCAACGATTAGTCGCGCCCGGCCGGGAGGAAAGCGGCTGAAAAAGAGAACACCGGTTGAAGAAGGGATAGCCGGCTAAAAAAGAAATGGCCGGTTGAAAAAAACCGGCTGAAAAAGTAAAAAAACAACCCCTTGCCAAAGGGGTTTTTCTTTTCAGAGGTTTCTTTTTAAGAGTCTCTTTTTGAAGTTTTAAAACCTTTATTGGAGCCTTTTCGTGCACGGATCGACATGCCCCGCCCGGGCAAGAGATCCTGCACTGTTTTATTCTATCTTACCGGCTTACCAGATCATTTAACCTATCTTTACCGGATCAGTCTCAATCCTCCCCCCGTTCCAAACGGCCTTCCAGCCGCATGAGAAAGGCGATGACCTCTGCGGCCAGGGTATAGGCTTCGGGCGGGATATACTCGCCCACTTCCACCTTTTCCAGAATCTCCAGGAGTTCAGGTTCTTCCATCACCGGGACCCCCGCCTGCCTGGCCAGGGCCAAAATCGCCTCCGCCAGGTGGCCGCGGCCTTTGGCCAACACCACCGGGGCATAATCCTCTTTTTCCCGGTAACGCAAGGCGACAGCCTTTAAATCCGCCAGTTCCCTCCGGTCCATCTTAAACCCACCCGTCGACCCGGGGAGGCATGGGTTCCGCCTTTTCCTCCCCTTCCGTTATTCGCGAAAAAAGAACCTGCTTAATCCTCCAACCCCGATCCTCAAGATATGGTTTGAGTTCTTGCAAAGCCCGCCAGGCCTCCGGCTGCGCTTCAGCCCAGGCTTTTTCCACGGCGACCAATAGCTCCGCCTCTTCCTCCCTTGCCACCCCGGCGACCTCCACTCGCCCCAAAACCTGGGAATTCCAGGTCAGCCGGAAAGAGTAGCCCTTCTCTCTTTCGTCGCCTTCAGCCGTGCCCCGTCCCTCCCAGCGCACCGTCTTCTCCGGCCCGGGGGAGAAACAGACCACCATCTGCGGGAGGCCCTCGTCCTTTCCGGCCTGGACGGCCAGGAACTTGGTGGCCATCCGGAGAAGCCCGGTCCAGAGCCTGCGTAAACCCGCCCCGTCTTCTCCCTTCCCGCCCGCCTTGGCCAAGGCTGATGTGAAAAAGGATATCAGGCGCTTCCCTGTCTCTTCGTCCTCCCCTCCCGGGGTCTTGCCGGGAAAGGCATGGGCGTTAAGCCAGATCTCCTTTTGCACCCTAGGGAAAAGCAGATAAAGGGTGGCAAGGATACTTCCGGGAGTAACCGGCAGGTTCCTCTTTAACAGGAAAGCAAAGACCTGAGGGTCAACGCTGACCCCCCATTTTTTCTCAGCTGTTAAAACCCACCTTCTGAGGGAAAGCAGGATGTCTTTCTCCAAAGGCAGGTTCTGCCGGAGAGCGGCCTGGAGCAACTTCTGCCATTCCTCTTCATTACCCGGCAGCTCTTTCAGAAAAGGGAGCGCCTCCTGCCAGTATTCCCAGGGCGACAACCGGGTCATAACCACCCGTCCGGGCTCGTGCCGGAGAAACTTGAAGGTAAATTCCTGCCCGAGGGGGATCGGCTCCCCTTCCAGTTTAACAGGGAAAAACCCCCTTGCGGTCTTTAGAAAGAGCCGGCCTTCTTCGCCCTTGACCAATTGCCCGCGGAGCAAGCGGGGTATACCCGTGGGGAAAGAGAAATTCATCCGTCTTCCCCCCCTGCCTCTTCCGGAAAGGCCAGGGCCAACTGTATGCCGGTTGCAGAGCTCTTTACCCGGAAGCTCCGCCGGTGAACGGCGGAAGCCCCCAAACGGGCCAAAGCCTCCAGGTGTTCACGGGTACAGTAGCCCTTATGCCTGGCAAACCCATAACCCGGATATTTCCGGTCAAGCAGGCCCATGAGACGGTCCCGGGTTACTTTGGCGACAATGGAAGCGGCGGCAATGGAAAGACTGCGGGCGTCTCCTCCGATCAAACCACGGTGGGGCAGATCAATTCCCTGCCAGGCATAACCGTCAATTAACAAAAAATCAGGCCTGACCGGAAGTTTCGCCACCGCCCGCATCATTGCCATTCTTGAGGCCACCAGTATATTAAAGCGGTCAATCTCTTCCACAGTGGCCGCGCCGACCGCAAACGGGATTCTTTCCCTTCTCATCCGGGCATAAACCTGCTTCCGCCGGGCCGGAGAGAGTTTTTTTGAGTCATCAATCCCCTCGATCCCAACGTCCGGCGGGAGAATCACGGCAGCCGCCACCACTGGCCCGGCCAGGGGACCCCGTCCGGCCTCATCCACCCCGGCGATCACCTTATACCCGGCTTTCCGCAGTTCCGTTTCTACTATGTACATGCGTTGCCGGCGGTCCTCTTCCGCGGACACGCACGCGCCACTTCGCCTCTGCATCTTTGCCTCCCCGCCGAAAAGCTGTAAAGGAACTCCATCAAAAACATGCTCAAAAGAACTTCTGGCGAAAAGCTTCTTAAAGGTTTTTCCTGCCGGAAAACCTCTTAAAGGATCTTCGCGGCAAGGCCCCTTGATCCCTGCCCCGGTCCCACCCTGTTTTTCTTCCCTGCGTTGGAAAACCCATAAAAAAAGTGCGGAATGAAAGGGAAATCCACGCGCTTTAAAACCCTTTTCCGCCGCACTCCAAAGGGGATGATTCGTTTTTCCTGCTTCCTGGTGCAATCATCGTTTAATCATACTTTCCTGCCACAAACAGGGCAGAAGCTTGCTCCTTCTGGAATCTCGTGGTCACACCCGTCAACCGACGCCCTTTTCTTCCGGATCTTTGCCAGCTGCTCTTCGGTTATATCTTCGTCAGCCTGGCGAATCTGGGCAATTTCCTCCTTCATCTCCGCGATTTCCTGCTCGGTCCGGGTAACCGCCTCCACCAGCTCTACAAGCTCCTCCAGGGTAATCTTGCCCTCCCGTACCAAAACACAAGTCCGTTCAGAGATGGTTTTCAGTTTTTCCTCCCTGGCCTGCTGCAAACGTCTTAACTCATTATGCAAATGGGTAATGGCCAGCATCTTCCGGGATGTACTCTTAACAACCCTAACCCCTTTGTCAACGCCCTTTTTGATTGTCTCCTTCAACTCGTCGAACCTGGACACAACCGCCACCTCCTTTCCGTACGTGTATCATCCTTTGCCACCTTTAAGATACTACTGGATACCCTTTTGTTATTATGTTCTTTTGTTATCATACTCTTTTGCTATCATGTTCTTTCTTTTGTTGTCACATTCTTCTGTTGTCATGTTCTTTTATTATCCTGCTTTGCTCAGGGGGGGCCTTCTTTTTTATACCAAAACCCCGCCAGTCCGGGGGTTTGTACCGTCATCCCGGAAGCGGTCACCATCACGCCCTCCGCTCCCCACCGGTCAAGGAGTTCCAGCCTGTCCCGGCCTTCGGCTACAAAAAGCGCGGTGGAAAGAATATCGGCCTCAAGGGCATTCCCGGTGATTACAGTAACAGAGAGCAGATCCTTCGCCGGGTAACCGGTAAAAGGATTAAGCAGGTGTGAATACCTGTGACCGTCAACGACTATATAACGCTGGGTATCAGCGGAGGTTCCCACCGCGCTTCCAGGCGGTAGGCCCAGGATACCAAGCCACTCCTGGCTCCGGGGGTGACTGACCGCCACACGCCAGGGGCCGCCGCCGGGCCGCTCCCCCAAAACCCGGATACTGCTCTCCCCGGCGTTCACTAAAGCCCCCTTAAGACCGGTCCCGGCCAAGAGTTCCCAGGCCCGGTCGACCGCATAGCCCTTCGCCACCCCGCCCAAGTCGAGGCGCATGCCTTTCCTGGTTAAATAGACGGTACCCGCTGCTTCGTCCAGTATTACTCCGTCCGGTTCGAGCAAAGGCAGTACCTGATCAATCTCTTCCTGCGCTGGCAGGCGCCCGCTCCCTCCCGGTCCGAACCCCCAGGTCTCCACCAGCGGCCCGATGACCGGGTTAAAATAACCGCCAGTCTCTCCGGACCGAGCAAAAACAACCTTTAAGAGGGCAAAGACCTCCTCGTCCACTTTCACCGGTTCTTCACCGGCTTTACTGTTGACGGCCGCCACTGCCCCGGCGATCTTCTCCTCAATCCCGGCCATCTCCGACAACGCGCGGTCCAGCGCCGCCCGGGCGCCCGGACCGTAGGCGGTAATCCGGATCAGAGTGCCAAAGAGAAACCCCTCTTTATGCAGGGGCTTGGTTGTGACGTTAAGATAAAGGTAAGCCCCGGCGCTTATAAGGAGGACCGCCGCGAGAACAAGGTAAACATACACACGCCGCCATCTTTTTCCCATTTGCAAAAGCCTCTTTTTCATAATAATATTATATCATTTTCCGTCAATGACAAAAAAAGCCCGTCCCTTCGGGCTCTCAAAATAAATGTTTATCTGTTTTATCAAGTCAAACAAGGGGAAAATTTGCCAGCTCCTCCCTGAGCGCCCCAATACTGCCGGCCTCGCTCACCTTGGCCCGGATCGCTTCCAACTTGTTTTTTCCTATGGAGAGCAGGGCCTTGACCACCCGGGGGCAAAACTGCTCCCCGGAAAGCCTCTTAATCTCTGCCAGCGCCTCGTCCAAACTGCGGGCCGGACGGTACGGGCGGTTACTGGTCATGGCATCCAAGGCATCCGCCACCGCAAAAATCCTGGCTGGCAAAGGAATCTCCTCTCCCCCAATGCGTGGGGATAGCCATTGCCATTATAGTGTTCATGATGGTAGAGAACGATCTCTGTCGTGGTCTGTAAAAAATCGATTTGGTTAATGATCTCATGTCCCAGGACCGGATGGCGCTTTACGATCTCCCACTCTTTACCATCAAGAGGCGCTTCTTTAAAAAGGATGGCATCGGGTACTCCAATCTTACCAATATCATGGAGAAATCCGCCCCAAACCAGTTGGGTGAGTTCTTCTTTGCCTTTAAAATTCATTGCCCGCCCAATAGCGACGGCATAACCCACCACCCGGGCGGAGTGCCCCCAGGTCTCATGGTCCCGGTAGTCCAGGGCATAATTCAAAGCCCGCAAGGTCCCTTCACAAGTCCTTTGCAACTGCTCCAGGTGCTTCTTTTGCATGGCCAACCGCTTCCTCATCTCCAGATTCAGGAGCAACAGGCTCTTGCGGAAAAAGAAGAGCATGGAGATGGTCATAGCAAAAAACACCAAAGTAAAGGCTAAATACTGCCATTCGGTACTCTTGTTTTCCACAAACGGCCGCCATAAGAAGAAATAGGCCCCGGCGAGGAAAAAAACCAGACTTAACACGCCAAAAACAGCCATTTCCAGGATTAAAATTTGTTCTCCTTTTTTAGTCATCTCTCTCATCCCTGATCAATTTTGTAATGGGAAGAAGGGTGAAATTTGTCTTCCTGAGCAAGTAAAGGACAATAAAAACCAAGCTCAAGCTTAAACAGTTAAACAGGGTACTTATCCACCAGGATGACAGTATTTCCGTGATTGAAACTCCGGTAAGCTTGAATAATATTGATACCAAGGGTTCAGTTATTATTAAAATCAAAAAATATAAAAAAGCACAGATTATCGCCCCAGCTAAATTAAGACCAAAGAACAGGCCCAATAAACAAGTATTGATAACGAATAAAATAAGAGTATGTACACCAAGGGGTAGACCGAACAAGGGTAAGACAAGATCCCGGCAAAGCAGGATAAAGCATCCATAAACAACCCCGAAAAGAGCCATTCTTTTCATTGCCGGTCTTATCCCCACAAAGGTCAAACAGGCCAATCCTACCACAAAGGCTTCTGGAATATAGCAGAACAGCCTTAGGAATCTTGCATAAATAGGCATCGCTACCACCCTAGCATAAAATTGAACCTGTCAGAAAGATAACGATCTATGGCAAAACCAGGCGGTGTCAAGGTTTCCGTTTGCCACCAAAGCCCGCAGGAGCCGGCAAGTAAAGTGCCGGACGGCCGGTGGAAAGAAAAAATGCCAAAACTGCCCACAAAAAAATCAGCAGGATTCCGGCTTTTTGATAAACGTTCTATAAAACCCTCTTTTTTCTATCCTAACGGATCTTTCTTTCACCTCCCCGGCCGGGGTGTACGGAGCAGGCATGGGGCCGGTGTTCTCCCCCAAATAACCAAAAAAACCGGGCAATAGTGGGAAAAAAACGCCGCACCGCCACGGTGAAGAAAGATGTTCCTTAAACCATAAGCCTATTGACTGTACCCATCTTTGCATTAAACAAAACCCCTGTTTTTTTTCCAATCTTAAACCCCTGAAATGGAACCGCATATACTCATAGATTTTTCGACAAAAAAAAAGAAAACCCTTCAAGCTGTTGCTTTATTATGGGTTTTTATTTCAGCCAAGCCCGGGTATCCCCGGCTAGGGTCACCTGGAGGGTTCACCGGGGGGTGCACTGCCGGATGCACCCTCCGGGTATATCTTTTTCACCTGAACTACCGGCTGCTTCCCGCATCCGCCACGGGTAAAAGATGACCGGTCACCGTCCGGCAGATTCCCTCCTCATTCAGACCGTATAAAGCGCGGAGTTTCTGTGCAGGTCCAAACTCTACAAACCGG
Source organism: Bacillota bacterium (assembly GCA_012735195.1). Classification (GTDB taxonomy): domain Bacteria; phylum Bacillota; class UBA4882; order UBA10575; family UBA10575; genus JAAYGG01. Next base: position 2,871 of record JAAYIC010000076.1, on the reverse strand, counting down.
TCGGGGTACCCCATCCTTGTCACCCGGGTCCCCCGGACCCCTTCTTCCGCCAAGAGTTCCAAAACAGCGGAGCCAAAGCCCCCGGTCAAATTATGGTCTTCAACAGTAACCAGATGCGGCACCCGCCGCGCCCAATGCAGGATGGTCTCCCGGTCCAGCGGTTTGACAAAGCGGGCGTTGATTACCGCACAGCTGATCCCCATCCGGGAGAGACGGCGGGCGGCTTTTTCCGCCTCCGCCGCCAAGGGCCCCAAGGCGAAAACCGCAGCCTGTTCCCCGCCGCGCAACACCTCCGCCCGGCCGGGCACAACCGGTTCCAGGAGTTGTTTATCCCCTTGTCCCTGCCCCCGGGGATAACGGATGGCAACCGGTTTTTCCATGGCCAGGGCCAAGCGGAGCATCTCCCGGAGTTCATTTTCGTCTTTCGGCGCCATGATGGTGATCCCGGGGATCGAGCGCAAATAGGCCAGATCAAATACGCCATGGTGGGTAGGGCCGTCCTCACCGACCACACCCGCCCGGTCCAGGGCAAAGACTACCGGCAGGTTTTGCAGGCAAACATCGTGCAGGATTTGGTCGTAAGCCCGTTGTAAAAATGAGGAATAAATAGCGACCACAGGTTTTTTCCCACCCCGGGCCAAGCCCGCCGCCATAGTCACCGCATGCTGTTCGGCGATGCCCACATCAAAAAAACGTTCGGGAAAAGCGCGGGCAAATTTAACCAGACCTGTTCCTTCCAGCATCGCGGCGGTAATCGCCACCACCCGCCGGTCCTCCCGGGCCAGTTCCACCAGGGTTTCCCCAAACACTTGGGTATAGGTCGGCGGCCCCGACCGCTCCCGCAGATGGCCGCCGGGGAGCTCAAAGCCGGGAATCCCGTGGTATTTTAAGGGGTCCTCCTCTGCCGGTAAGAAACCCTTGCCTTTTTTCGTTAGAACATGGATCAGCACCGGTCCGCTGCGCTCTGCGGCATCACGGAAGACCTGGACCAATTGGCGGATGTTATGCCCGTCGACCGGACCAAAATAAGAAAACCCGAGTTCTTCAAAGAGAATACCCGGAATCACCAGGTATTTGAGGCTGTCCTTCAATTTTTCCAAATACCTGACGGTCATCTCCCCGACCCCCGGGATCCCCTGGATCAAGTGTTCAATCTCTTCTTTTAAGCGATTGACCGCCGGGTTCATCCGTACCCTGCTCAAATAAGCAGAAAGGGCCCCGACATTTGGGGAGATCGACATCTCATTGTCATTCAAAACCACCATTAAGTCGAGGTTTAGATGGCCGGCGTGGTTCAGGGCCTCAAACGCCATTCCCCCGGTCATCGAACCGTCACCGATCACGGCAATGATCTTGTGATCCTCTCCGGAAAGGTCCCGGGCTTTTGCCAAACCTACGGCAGCCGAAATGGAAGTACTGCTGTGCCCGGTGGCAAAGATATCATGTTCACTCTCTTCCGGCCTTGGAAACCCGCTGATACCGCCAAACTGCCGGAGGGTTGAAAACCGCTGGAGACGTCCGGTTAGCAGTTTATGCACATAAGACTGGTGCCCCACATCCCAGATGATCTTATCCTGCGGACTGTTAAAAACCCTATGTAAGGCCAGGGTTAATTCCACCACGCCCAAATTGGGGGCCAGGTGGCCCCCGGTCTTGGCCAGGGTGGAGATGAGAAGCTGCCGGATTTCCGCGGCAACCGTCTCCAGTTCTTTATAAGACAGTTCTTTTAAGCCTTCCGGGAGTTGTAGAGTGCTGAGGAGATTAGTGCTGTTTATGCTTTTGTCGTCCATCAAAACCCCGCCTTCATCCAAGCTGTCTTCTAGGTACTCTTTTTCTCTTATTATTCTCCTTTAGACCAAGCAACCTTCTTCCTTTTTCAAAAGCCTTTCCCACCTGCAAAATAATGAAATTGGCCCGCTGAATCGCGAAGGCCTTTCCCCAAGCCTTACCGCCCACGGTCACAGCGGCAACCAAACTAACCATGATTATGGAGAGCAAATCTTCAAAACGAAAGACCCGGTAATGGATAACCAGATCGATCACCAGCGCGGAACCAATTGCCCCGCTTACGGTACCGCAGATATCACCTACCACATCATTGCAAAAACTGGCAACCTTGTCGGCGTTCCGCACCAGCGCAATGGCTGTCCGGGCACCGGAAACGCGGTCACTGGCCATCGCATGAAAAGGGGCTTCCTGAGCAGCGGTAACGGCAGTACCGACTATGTCAAAGATAATCCCCAACAGGACCACAATCAATAAAACACCGGTGGAAATCCAGAATGGCACCACCGCCCGGGTCAACCGGAAAAAAGTCGAAAACGCCATGGATAAAAAAAAGGTCAGCAATCCGACCCCAAATACCCGACGTGCAAAAAAGGGTAAGCGAAATGGCCTCCTACAAAAATAACGGTAAATATTGGGGAGGAAGGTCACCTGTTGAGTAAACATTATGGCTTAAGGTCCAGTAGGTTTTCCCGACGGTCTCCGGAACGTTGCCGTTCCGGCGGTTTCCCTTTATGACCGTCTTACCGAGTCGCCTCAAGTAAAACTGGATCACCACTTAGCTCATACCGCAATCCCCAACAGATGTCCCGGCCCGGGAATAGCCTAGGGGTTTTCCCCGGCAGAAACCGGCCGCTGCTAGCCTCTTTTGCAAAGCGGGTTTCGAACGGCAAAGGACGGTATTCTCTGGCCTGGAAAATATCGTCCCGGTTCCCCGTCTCCTCCGCGCTTCACCTCAAGGCAGGCTACACTGCACCGATTATGTAGCTAACCGGTTGCAGGTTTAATCCCAAGCCGTAGTCGGAGCGATACTCTTCCCACGCACTTGGGTCTCCGCGGTAAAGGGGTCAACGCCTGCATGCCCTT
>JAAYIC010000088.1 GCA_012735195.1 Bacillota bacterium | reverse complement strand
GCCCGCGGTAACTGCCAATCTCAATCAACCTCTTAATATTCATGGTCTCCTCGCGCCGGAGATCCCCTTCCACCTTGTAGTCCCTGTCGATTACCTCACGTAACCGGTTAATCTCTTCTTCAGTGAGATCCCGCACCCGGGTATCGGGGCTGACCTTCGTCGCGTTCAAAACTTTTTTTGCTGAGGAAAGACCGATCCCATAGATATAAGTGAGGGCGACTTCCACCCGTTTATCCCGTGGCAGGTCCACGCCGGCAATTCGTGCCATGTGCCATTCCCTCCTTTAGCCCTGTTTCTGTTTGTGTTTTGGGTTTTCACAAATAACCCTGACCCGCCCCTTCCGGCGGATTATCTTGCAGTGTTCACAGATCTTTTTTACTGACGGTCTGACTTTCACTGTGATCGCTCCTTCTCATTCCCGCCGCGGTCCCTGCTGAACCGGACGGTACGGGTTCTCCGATTTCTCATTTATAACGGTAAACAATTCTCCCCCTGGTTAGATCATAAGGGGATAATTCCACCAGTACCCGGTCTCCGGCTAAAATCTTAATAAAGTTCATCCGCATTTTCCCGGAAATGTGGGCCAAGATCCTATGACCGTTTGCCAATTCCACCCGGAACATTGCGTTCGGCAACGGCTCCACCACTGTTCCTTCCACCTCAATGACATCTTCTTTGGCCATTATTCCCCCTCCTCCGGTTCGGTTTTTCTGAGGCGGGCCAGGGCCCGGCGGATATCTTCGGCCGTAACCCGTCCGCCACCGGTAATTTTCTGCTCAATCTCCCGGTCCACCAGGGGAGAAACTTGTAGATGCCGCAGGTTTTTTCTTTTCAGACGTGCCGGTGTCCGTTTCACCCCGTCTGCCACCAGGAGGAATCTATCGCCTTCAAAACCGACAATTAAATACTCATGGCCGCGGTCCCGTCCTTGGATTGAACGGACTTTTTGTCCAGGACGAAGCCCGGCGATATTTCCCTCTGCTACCATGTTATCAATTCCTCTCCGTTCCCTGCTTCCGGCGTCACCCTGGTTAAGATCTCCGGTTCACCTCCGGTCACCAAAACCGTATGCTCGAAATGGGCGGAATAACTCCCGTCTCTTGTGGTCACAGTCCAATTATCCTCCGGACTGACCCGTACCCGGTACCCGCCGCAGTTAACCATCGGCTCAATCGCCAAAGTCATTCCGGGTTTTAAAACCGGGTCATACCCTCTTTGCACGGGCAAGACAAAATTCGGAATCTGTGGTTCCTCATGCATTTCTTGGCCGATCCCGTGGCCGACAAAATCTCTGACCACCGAAAACCCGTTCTTCTCCACATGCTCCTGGACAGCGCGGGACAGCGCGGACAGGCGGTTGCCGGCCCGGGCCTGTTCGATCCCGGCCCACAAGGCCTCCCTGGTTACACGGATCAATTTCTCGTGTTCCGGGGCGACCGTCCCTACCGGGACTGTTAAGGCCGCATCAGCATAATAGCCTTTGTAAATAACCCCAAAATCAAGGCTAACCAGATCGCCCGCCTTCAGCCGCCGGGGACCGGGAATCCCGTGGACCACCTCATCGTTGACGGATACGCACAGGCTGGCCGGAAACCCATTGTAGCCTTTGAAGGCGGCGGTCACACCAAACCGTTCCACCGCATCCTCCGCCATCCGGTTGAGTTCACCGGTGGTGATCCCCGGTGCTACCGCTTTCGCCACCTGACTCAGGATCCGGGCCACCAACTCGCCGGCTTTGCGCATCCGTTCGATCTCAAAACCGGATTTACGGCTGATCATCAACCCGTTCCTCGCAATGCGGTAATAATCTCCTGGTAAACCCCGGCTATATCCTGGTCGCCGTTGACCTCCAGCAACAAACCGGCTTCCTGATAATACCGGATTAACGGCTCGGTCTGGCGGAAGTAAACCTCCAAACGGTTTCTGACAATCTCTTCCCGGTCATCCTCCCGTTGGTAGAGGGGGCCGCCGCACTGGTCGCAGACCCCGGCCTGCTTCTCTTTCTTTCTTTCCACATGATATACCGCACCGCATTGCCGGCAGATCCGGCGACCGGAAAGCCTTTTCACCAGAACTTCCGGGGGAACCGCGATGTTAATCACTGCGGTAAGCCGCCGGCCTTCTGCGGTCAGGAAGTCAGTCAACGCATCGGCCTGGGGGACCGTCCGGGGAAAACCGTCCAATAGAAAACCACCCTCTGTGTCCTGCTGGCGGAGCCTTTCGGCCACAATGCCAATGACGATTTCATCCGGAACCAATTCGCCGCCGTCCAAATACTTCTGGGCCTTTTTCCCCAGCGGTGTCTGGTCTTTAATCGCCGCCCGGAAAATATCGCCCGTTGAGATATGGGGGATGGCGAACTCCGCCGTCAACTTCTCGGCCTGGGTACCTTTTCCGGCTCCGGGAGGTCCCAAAAGAACAAGGTTGGTCGTTTTCATCAGTAAGCACTCCTATTTCAAAAAGCCTTCATACTGCCGCATCAGCAGTTGCGCTTCGATCTGTTTCATCGTGTCAATTGCCACACCTACAACAATCAAGAGCCCCGTACCGCCGAACCCCACCGACATCTTGGTGATCCCACTTACAATAAAGGGGAGAAGGGCAATTCCGGTCAAAAACACGGCCCCGGCCAGAGTAATCCGGCTTAAAACCCGGTCCAGATATTCCGCTGTCGACCGTCCCGGCCGGATTCCAGGGATAAATCCGCCGTATTTCTTCATGTTGTTGGCGACTTCCACCGGGTTGAAAGTCACCGCTGTATAGAAATAGGTGAAAATAAAGATAAATAAGGCATAAAGCACCAGATGCAACCACTGCCCCGGAGACAGCCAAAAAATCAGTCTGCCCCAAAAGGTGTCCCCGCCGATATTCGGGAAGAACTGGGCAATGGTCAAGGGAAAAGCCAATACCGACGAGGCGAAGATTACCGGGATAACCCCCGCCTGGTTAATCCTGAGCGGCAGGTGCGTGGCCTGCCCTCCGTACATGCGCCGCCCGACCACCCTCTTGGCATACTGGACCGGGATCTTTCTTTGTCCCTCGGTGACAATGACAACAAAAACCACTACCGCCAGGGCGATAATGAGAAATGCCAGGAAACCGAGGGGATGAATCCCGCCGGCCCCAAGGGCGCCAATGGTGGCAATGGACGAGGGCAACAGACGGGAGATAATACCGGCAAAGATCAGCAAAGAGATACCGTTGCCGATTCCCCGTTCGGAGATGACCTCACCAAGCCACATCAGTAAAACACTTCCGCCGGTCATCACCGTAACAACCGTCACGAACGCCCAGGGGTTGTTCGGGTCCGTCATAGAACCGCGAAAACCCATGGTCAAAGCGGTCGCCTGCAACAGGCCCAAGAGTACCGTCCCGTACCGGGTATATTGGGCAATAACCTTCCGGCCTTCCACCCCTTCCTTGGCCAGTTCCTCCAGACGGGGGATGACGATGGTCAGAAGGTTCATAATAATCGAAGCGGTGATATAAGGGTTGACGCCGAGGGCAAAAAGGGACATATTGCTTAAAGCCCCGCCGGAAAAAAGGTTCAAAAGGGCAAAAATGGTATCTGCGCCGAATTCCCGCGGGTTCATCCCGGGGATCACGATAAAAGAGCCCAACCGGAAAATTGCCAACAACAGCAATGTCCAGAGCATCTTCTTCCGCAGTTCCGGAAGTTTAAAGGCTGTCTTCATCGCGTCCAGCATCTATATCACCTCGGCCTTTCCGCCGGCCGCCTCAATTTTGGCCATAGCCGATTTGCTGAAACCTTCGGTCTTAACGGTCAGCTTTTTTGTGAGTTCGCCGCGGCCCAAAATCTTCACCCCGTCCCCGGTGGTCTTAATAATTCCCTTTTCCAACAGCAGTTTGGGGGTTACTTCTGTGCCGTCGTCAAACCGGTTCAATTTTTCCACATTGACGGTCACCCAGTTTTTACGGAATACTTTGTTGTTAAAGCCCCGTTTGGGTAACCGGCGTTGTAGCGGTGTCTGCCCGCCTTCAAAACCCGGGCCTTTGCCGCCGCCGGACCGTGCTTTCTGTCCTTTCTGACCCCGGCCGGCGGTCTTCCCAAACCCGGAACCGATACCCCGGCCCACACGCCGTGCCGCCTTTCTCGCGCCCGGGGCCGGCTGTAATTGGTCAACTCTCACGATGCCACCCCCTATTCTTCAGTTACTTCCAGCAAATGCTCGACTTTCTTAACCATTCCGCGAACCTCCGGAGTATCGGGTTTGACGATCGTCTGGTACAGACGGCGAAAACCCAGAGCGGCGATGGTTGCTTTTTGGTCTTCCTTACGCCCGATTACACTGCGTTTCCATGTAAGCGTAAGCTGCTTTTTCCTGGCCTTTCTTGCCATATCCATCCTCTCCCTCTCTTTATCCCAAAAGCCGTTCCACGGGGATTCCGCGGAGCCGGGCGACTTCCTCCGCTGTTTTCAGGGATTTCAGCCCCTGAACAGTAGCATTAACGATATTTAACGGGTTATCGGAGCCCAGGGATTTGGTGAGGATATCCCGTACCCCGGCCAGTTCCAAAATGGCCCGCACCGGCCCGCCGGCAATCACTCCGGTTCCGGGAGCGGCCGGTTTTAAAAGCACTCTTCCGGCGCCAAACCGCCCGGTAACCGGATGGGGGATGGTTGTATTAACGATTGGTACGGTAAAAAGGTTCTTTTTCGCGTCTTCGACCCCCTTGCGGATCGCTTCCGGGACCTCACCGGCCTTGCCGAGACCGACCCCGACATGCCCCTGGCCGTCGCCGACGACCACTAAAGCGCTAAAACTGAACCTGCGTCCACCTTTAACAACTTTGGCCACACGGTTGATAAAGACCACCCGTTCTTCAAATTCCGTCTCATTCGGGTCTATTTTAAATCGCTCGTCCATTATAACCCCCCTCTCTTAAAAGTCAAGCCCTTTTTCCCGGGCCGCTTCTGCTAAAGCCGCCACCCGGCCGTGATAAAGATGGCCGCCACGATCAAATACCACCTTCTTGATGCCTTTGGCCAGCGCCCGTTCGGCAATGATCTCCCCGACAACCTTCGCGCCGGCGATATTTCCGCTGTCTTTTCCCACTTTTTCCCTGATCTCCGGCTCCAAAGTGGAAGCGGAAAGCAAGGTCTTACCGGCGGTATCATCAATAATCTGCGCATAAATATGACGAAGGCTTTTAAAAACCGAAAGGCGCGGGCGTTCAGCGGTACCGGTGACTCTTTTCCGGAGCCGCATGTGGCGCCTGATCCGGGCTTCACTTCGGCTGGTTTGAGCAGACATTTCCTCTTACCCCTTTCCTCTCGCGTGTGCGCGTTACTTGCCGGCTTTACCCGCTTTACCGGCTTTCCTCCGGTCATACTCGTTGTCATAGCGGATACCTTTCCCTTTGTACGGCTCAGGTTTACGGACCCGCCTGATCACCGCCGCCATCTCGCCGACTTTCTGCTTGTCAATCCCCTGCACAACTATTTTGTTCGGCGCCGGGACCTCAATCTCAACCCCGGGAAAGGGTTCAATCTCCACCGGCTGGGAATAACCGACATTGAGGATTAATTTATTCCCTTGCTTGGCTGCACGGTATCCGACCCCGTGAATCTCCAGGTTTTTGGTGAAACCGTTGCTCACCCCTTCCACCATGTTGGCAACAAGGGTTCTCACCAGACCGTGCATTGATTTACAGTGTTTGCTATCATTGGACCGCTCCACGACTATTTGCCCTGTTTCCTGCCGGACCCGGGTTTCCTCCGGAACCTCCTGGCTAAGTTCGCCTTTTGGGCCTTTCACCTTTACCAAGTTGCCGTCAATTTCCACACCTACTCCGGCCGGGAGCGGAATCGGTTTCTTGCCAATCCTTGACAAAGTAGACACCCCCCTTTTCAGACTCGATGCTTGCGCCGGATATTACGGGCTTACGTGCGTTACCAGATATAACAGAGGACTTCTCCACCAACGCCCTCTTTGCGTGCGGCTTTGTCCGTCATTATCCCCTTGGATGTAGAGAGAACCGCCACACCCAGCCCCCCAAGCACCCTGGGGATCTCGTTTTTGCCAACATAAACCCTAAGGCCGGGTTTGCTGATCTTTTTTAGTCCGGAAATGACCCGCTTTTTCCCGACATACTTCAGGTAGATTTTGATGACTCCCTGATAATTGCCTTCAAGCACTTCGTAGTCTTCAATATAGCCTTCATTCTTTAAAATTTCGGCCACCGCTTTTTTCACATTGGATGCGGGAATCTCCACGGTTTTGGCACGGACAATATTGGCGTTACGAATACGCGTCAACATGTCGGCAACCGGATCCGTCATCACCATGGCGACAACCTCCTTCTTACCAACTGGCTTTATTAACTCCGGGAATCTCGCCCCGGTGCGCCAGGTTGCGAAAACATACCCGGCAAATCTGAAACTTTCTCATATACGCGCGGGGCCGCCCGCACAACCGGCACCTGTTGTAGCGACGAACGGGATATTTCGGCTCCCGGTTGGCTTTATTGATCATTGCTTTCTTAGCCATTTTTCCCCTCCTATTGGGAAGGCCTGAAAGGCATCCCCAGAAGTTTTAACAACTCGAACGCCTCTTCGTCGGTTTTAGCCGAAGTTACGATCACCACATCCATCCCGCGGATTTTATCGATCTTATCATAATTGATCTCCGGGAAAATCAACTGCTCGCGCAATCCCAGGCTGTAATTGCCCCGCCCGTCAAAGGACTGGGGCGAAACCCCCCGGAAATCGCGGATCCGCGGTAAGGCAATATTAAAAAGCTTATCAAGAAACTCGTACATTCTCCGGCCCCGGAGAGTTACTTTGCAGCCCACCGGTACCCCGGCCCGGACTTTAAAGGCGGCAATTGACCGTTTGGCCCTGGTAACCACCGGTTTTTGCCCGGAAATCTGCGTAAGATCATCGACTGCCGCATCTATAACCTTGGCGTCCTGAGTGGCTTCCCCCACTCCCATATTGATAATTACTTTGACCACGCGGGGAACTTCCATAATGTTTTTATATCCGAATCGGCTCTTTAGGCCGGGAATAGCTTCTTTCACATACTTTTCCTGCAGCCGAGTCACGGGTGCACCTCCTCTCGCTCGCTCAGTCGATAGATTTTCCGCATTTTTTACAGATTCTTGCCGGGAAACCGTCGGCGGTTCGTTCTTTATTGATCCGGGCGGGCTGATTACAAGCCGGGCAAACCAGCATTACCTTGCAGGCAGGCAACGGCATGGCTTTGTCGATTACCCCGCCCTGTGGATTGTTCCTGGTTGGTCGGGCATGTTTTTTTGCCAGGTTCACGCCTTCGACAATAACCGTGCCCTTTTTGGCCAAAACCCGTTGAATCTTTCCCCGCCGGCCCTTATCTTTACCGGAAAGGACCAAAACATCATCGCCCTTGCGCAGATGTGTTTTTACGCCCACGGTCTGACCTCCCCTCTTGGAAAATGAAAAACTATAAGACCTCCGGCGCCAGGGAAACTATTTTCATGAAATTTTTCTCCCTGAGTTCCCGGGCCACAGGCCCAAAAATCCGCGTCCCCCTGGGATTTAACTGGTCGGTAAGGATCACCGCAGCGTTGTCGTCAAATCTGATATAAGATCCGTCAGGCCTGCGGATTTCCTTCTTTGTCCTTACCACTACCGCTTTGACGATCTCGCCTTTTTTTACCCCGACGGTCCCCGTGCCTTTTCGGGCTGCCGACGGCGGCAACGCGTCTTTTACGACACCGACAATCACATCGCCCGGCCCGGCATAACGCTTTTTCGAACCGCCAAGGACCCGGATGCACATGATTTTTTTAGCGCCGGAATTATCAGCCACATTAAGATAGGACTCCGATTGGATCATTGCTGCCTTTCCCCCTTTCTCGCGCCCGGCGGTAGATCGTGATCATGCACGTAGCGCCCGTGCGCATTCCCGTGGTCTCTGCGTAGATGCTTACGCGTGTACACGCCAGATCCGCGTTTTAATTATTTCGCCTTTTCCACGATGGAGACAACACGCCAGCGTTTCTCCTTACTTAGCGGCCGGGTCTCCATTACCCGCACCTTATCGCCGATACGGCACTCGTTCTGCTCATCATGGGCTTTCAGCTTGGTGGTACGGCGAATGGTCTTCCCCAAAAGCGGGTGTCTGACCAGTCTTTCCACTGCCACCACCACGGTTTTGTTCATTTTATCGCTGACAACCGTCCCCATCCGGGTCTTACGATGCGAACGTTCACGCATTGCGGGTTTTCAACCTCCTTCCTTCCTGCTGTTTCCGGTGGGTTTCGATCTTTGCCTCCCGTTCCCAGAGGACCGTTTTTGCTCTGGCAAGATCTTTCCGGACTATCCGGATCCGCCGGTAATTGTCCAGTTGCCCGGTGGCCAACTGAAAACGGAGGTTGAAGAGCTCGGCCTTAAGATCGGCAACCTTCTTCTGTAATTCCTCAGTTGTCAATTCCCGCAGTTCACTAGCTTTCATGGGTCTCACCACCCGCTTCTTCTCGCCGGACAATCTTTGTTTTAATCGGTAATTTATGCCCGGCCAATCTTAAAGCCTCTTCCGCCAGGCTTTGTGCTACTCCGGTAACCTCAAAAATGATCCGCCCGGGTTTTACTACCGCCACCCAATACTCCGGTGAGCCCTTACCGCTTCCCATCCGGGTCTCCGCCGGTTTTGCTGTCACAGGTTTATCGGGAAAGATTTTAATCCAAATCCGTCCGCCTCTTTTGATATGCCTTGTTAAGGCAATACGGGCCGCTTCAATCTGTACGCTGGTTACCCAACCCGGTTCGACAGCCTTTAGCCCGTAATCGCCGGAGACCAATTGGGACCCGCGATAGGCTGTACCCTTCATCCGTCCCCGCTGGACTTTCCGGCGTCTTACTCTCCTTGGCGCCAGCATCTTTACTCGCCTCCTTCAGCCTTCGTCTCCTTCTTGGCTTGGAGCACTTCGCCTTTGTTGATCCAAACCTTAACGCCAATCTTACCGTAGGTGGTATTTGCCTCGCTGAACCCGTAATCAATATCCGCCCGCAGGGTATGCAGGGGGACCTTCCCTTCGCTATATCCTTCAGTCCGGGCAATCTCCGCGCCCATCAACCGGCCGCTGCAAGCCACCTTCATCCCCAAAGCGCCAAAGCGCATGGTTCTGTTAATCGCCTGTTTCATGGCCCGGCGGAAGGATACCCTCTTCTCCAATTGCGCTGCGATATTCTCCGCCACCAGCTGTGCATTGAGTTCCGGGATCTTAACCTCGGCGATATTCAAGGAGATCTGCTTCGAGGTCATCTCCTCCAGTTCTTTCCGGAGCTTCTCCACTTCTGTTCCGCCCCGGCCGATCACCATTCCCGGGCGGGCCGTGTGAATCGTGACCTTGATCCTGTTTGCCGCCCGTTCAATCTCCACCCGTGCGATCCCGGAGTTATAGAGTTTTTGCTTTATATAACGGCGAATTTTTATATCCTCGTGCAAAAAGGTGGCGTAATCTTTCTCCGCAAACCACCGGCCGTCCCAGTCGCGGATAATCCCAAGGCGCAGGCCTACCGGATGTACCTTTTGCCCCATCTTCTCAATCCTCCTTTTCCCCGACGATAATCGTAATATGGCTGGTCCTCTTCCGAATCAAGAACGCCCGTCCCTGCGCACGGGGGCGAATTCTATTCAGTGTCGCCCCTAGATCGACAAAGGCCTTGCTGACAACCAAGTTATTCCGGTTCAGCTCATGGTTATTCTCCGCGTTGGCAACGGCGGAATTCAATACCTTCAGCAAGACCGCAGCCGCCGCCCTTGGGGTATGGCGAAGAATGGCCGCTGCCTCGTCCACGCTTTTTCCCCGGATTTCATCCATCACCTGCCGGGCTTTGCGTGGTGCGATCCGGACATAACGCGCAACAGCTCTGGCTTCCATCTTATCTCCCTCCCCCTTAAGGAATACTTCCTGAAGCTTTCATTTTTCTACTTTAAGGCGGTCGAACGTTCCGTGTGGCCGCTGTGTCCCCGGAAGATACGGGTGGGGGCGAATTCTCCCAACTTATGCCCGACCATATCCTCGGTAATATATATTGGCACATGCTTCCGGCCGTCATGGACGGCAATGGTGTGCCCCACCATCTCCGGGAAAATCGTTGAGCTCCGGGCCCAGGTCTTGATGACCTTTTTTTCGCCTTTCTTATTCATCTCCTCAATCTTTTTGCGGAGATTGGCCTCAATATACGGGCCTTTTTTTAATGAACGTGACATGCCTCTCCTCCCTTTCCATACTCTATTTACGGCGCCTGATAATCAAGCGGTCGGAGGGTTTCTTCCTTCTGGTCGGCCGTCCGAGCGCCGGTTTCCCCCACGGAGTAACCGGTGGGCGCCCAATCGGCGATCTTCCTTCACCGCCACCGTGCGGGTGATCAACAGGGTTCATCGCCACTCCCCGCACAGAAGGCCGCCGCCGTAACCAGCGGATCCGTCCGGCCTTTCCGATGGTAATGTTTTCATGCTCCACATTGCCGGTCTGGCCGATGGTTGCCATACAATCCAGGTGGATCAGGCGCACTTCACCGGAGGGCAGGCGCACATGGGCATATTTGCCCTCTTTCGCCATTAATTGCGCGGCCGTTCCGGCACTGCGTACCAGTTGCCCGCCGCGGTTCTTGTACAATTCAATATTGTGGATTAAGGTTCCCACCGGGATATTGGCAAGCGGCAGGGCGTTCCCGACCTTGATGTCGGCATCCGGTCCGGAAACCACCGTATCGCCCACGCTCAAACCATCCGGCGCAATGATATAACGTTTCTCCCCGTCGACATAGTGTAAAAGGGCAATCCGTGCGCTGCGGTTGGGATCGTATTCAATCGCCGCCACTTTGGCCGGGACTCCGAATTTGTCCCGTTTAAAATCGATTATCCGGTATCTTCTCATATGACCGCCACCCCGGTGCCGGACGGTTTTCCTTCCAGTGTTGTTCCTACCCCCATATTTCTTCAAGGGAGCAAGCAATGACTTCTCCGGTTTGCCCTTGGTGATCTCGTCAAAACGGGATACCGTCATGAACCGGCGTCCGGGCGTGGTCGGTTTAAAGTTCTTCACTGCCATTGCTGGACCTCCTTAGTGGAGAGGGATTAGACTCCCTCGAAAAATTCAATGCGGCTTCCCGGCGCCAGCGTAACCACAGCCTTTTTCTCGCTGGGCCGCCGGCCTTCAAACCTGCCTAATCTTTTAAGTTTTCCTGTCATATTCATGGTATTGACATCCAATACCCGTACCCCAAAGATCTCTTCCACCGCCTGCCTGATCTGGGTCTTATTCGCCCGGCGGTCGACAATAAAACAGTATTTATTCTCCGCCATCATCATGGTGGTTTTTTCTGTAACCACCGGCCTTTTTATTACATCCCTGGCCTCCATTACGCCAACGCCTCCTCAAGCTTAGTCACAGCGTCCTTCGTCATAACCAGCCGGCGATGGGTCAGTAAGTTATAAACATTAAGGCTTTCCGGGAGTACAGTCGTAACCCCCGGGATGTTCCGGGCTGATTTTATCACATTCTCATCTTTTTCGGCCATAACAATTAAAGCCTTTTCCTTGTCAATCTTTAAATTGGCGAGGACCTTGAGCATAGCCTTGGTTTTGGGCTCGGCAAATGCTAACTCCGTAAGGATGATTGCCTCCCCTGCCTGCACTTTGGCAGAAAGGGCGGACTTTAAGGCTTGACGCCGTGCTTTTTTGGGCATCTTCAAACTGTAATCCCTGGGGGTCGGAGGAAAAACCACACCTCCGCCGGTCCAGATCGGTGAGCGCCGGCTCCCGTGCCGGGCCCGGCCGGTGCCCTTTTGGCGCCAGGGTTTTCTTCCCCCCCCGCGCACTTCCGCTCTGGTTTTTGCCTTGGCGGTACCCTGGCGTGCGGCTGCCGTATGCCTTACGAGGGCCAAGTGGAGAAGGGCTTGGTTCACCTTGGTCCCAAAAACCGAATCCGCCAGGGTAATTTCGCCGGCTTGTTCTCCGTTCATATTATAAACTGGTAATGTCGGCATTCTTAATCCTCCTCTCATGCGGATTCATCATTTCGCTGCTTTTACCGTCTCTTTGATTATGAGCAGGCTGCCTTTTCTCCCCGGAACCGCTCCTTTAAGCAAGAGGAGGTTTTTTTCCGGGTCGACCCGGACCACCTCAAGCCCTTGAATGGTGACCCGCTCTCCACCCATCCGGCCCGGTAGTTTCCGTCCTTTAAAAACCCGCGCCGGATCCGTGGCCCCGAGCGAGCCGGGGCGCCGGTGGTACATGGACCCGTGGGACATCGGACCCCGGTGAAAACCATACCGTTTAATCACCCCGGCAAAACCTTTACCTTTGGATGTGCCGGTCACATCGACCTTCTCGCCTTCCTGGAAAAGATCGGCCTTTAAGACCTGGCCAACCTGGTATTTCTCTTTTTCCCCGGCGTCAATCCTGATTTCCCGTAAATACCGCTGGGGATTGATCCCGGCCCGGCCAAAATGTCCCTGCAGGGGCTTGTTCGCCGCTGTCTTCTTCGTTTCTTCCAGTCCGAGTTGGACCGCGCTGTAACCGTCTTTTTCCTCAGTCTTTATTTGCACTGCCACACATGGTCCGGCTTGGACAACCGTCACCGGAACCAAATGACCGGCAGAATTGAAAACTTGGGTCATACCAACTTTTTTGCCAAGAATTCCTTTGGGCAACACCAGACACCTCCACCTGCGAAACATGCGCGCCCCGCGCGCCGGTTCACAGCTTAATCTCAATATCTACTCCAGCCGGGAGCTCAAGCCGCATCAAAGCATCGACCGTCTTGGAACTGG
>JAAYIC010000012.1 GCA_012735195.1 Bacillota bacterium | reverse complement strand
TCGTAATCGCTGGTTCCCAAAAAAGAGATAATGTGCACCCTTTTCACCTTCGCTTTCCATTCTTTCAACCGGTCCCGCATGACTATTTACCTTAACGCAACTACAAATTAGCGTAATATTAACAATTGTTTCTTGGCGATCTCGTTCTGCTTCACCGGATCGACGGTCACTTTATATTGGTCATAAAGGGCCATCATCTCTTTGAAGAGCGGCGTCGGTTCCTGGCCGAGTTTGCCCTGGCTCTTGTACCAGGTTCCAAAAGCCGGGGCCATCCAGGAACGTTCATCAAAGGGGAAGATATATATGGGATCCACCATCGGGTTAAGACCCCGGTCCACGGTCCAAACGGCTATTTCCACCTCATTGCTGCAAGCCCGGGTCCAGTAGCTCTCCCTGGGTGTGATATTCATTGAGGTCCGGATGCCAATCTTATTCCAGGCCGCCACGACCAGCTCGACCTCGTCGGTGGTGGCTTTATCCCAGTCCGTACCTTCCACGGTTATGGCCAGCCTGCTGCCGTCCGGGCGGGTCCGGAACCCGTCGGGCCCTCTCTTTAAGCCGATCTCGTCCAGGAGTTTATTGGCGCGGTCGGGATCGTATTTGGCGTAGAGTTGATCCGAACCGGGTTCGTAATAAGGCGAATCCGGCACCACGCTGAAGGATCGCGGTACGCCTGTTCCCAAATAGGACGCTTCGTTAATCTCTTCCCGGTTGATCGCCAAGGACAAGGCCTGGCGGAACTTGACGTTCTGGAAGATTTCCCGTAAGCCCTTGTCGTTAATGGATTGATTGATGAAGTAGCCGGTCTTGGTCGAAAGCGCGTCCGGCCAGCGTAAAACCCTGTAACCGTAACGGTCTTTATTCGTCATGAGCGCCGGGTAGTTCGACAGGCTGATGCGGCGGAATTGAAAATCAAATCCACCCTCAATGGCGCGGAGGTTCAAAGCCTCGGCATTTTCAAAAAGGGTTAAAACCACTTCGTCAATATACGGCAGTTGGTTCCCGGCGGGATCGACTTTCCAGTAATAAGGATTGCGCTTTGCCACCAAACGGGTGGCGCCGGGTCCCCACTCCGTAATTTTCCAGGGTGTCATTACCGGTCTCTCGGTATTGTAATCACTGGCCTTTTCTTCAAACAAAGCATATGTAGCTTTCGGGTTGTACTTTGGATGATATTGCTCCAGATAATGCCGGGGGGCGAAGAACCCGAACCGTTCGAAACCCAACGGCCATTGATTCCCATGGAAGGCCAGTCCTACGGCTTCGGCGAGACCGTTGGGTTTGGCGAATTTGAGTTTGATCGTATAATCATCCACGACTTCCAGTTCCATGGGTTTGCCGTCAACCACCCACTCGGCGTGCGGGGCCGGGGTTATGTTGGGATCAAGTTCAATATCATACCACCAGAAAGTTATGTCTTTTGTGGTGAAGGGGTGCCCGTCCGACCACTTCAACCCTTCGCGCAAGCGCAAGGTTAAGACCTTCCCATCACCGGACCAGGACCATTCCTTGGCCAGGCCGGGTTGGATGGGGTCTTTGGGATTCCTGGGCCACCTTAGCATCGGTTCATAAACCAGCCTGCCGAAAGCATGGAAGTCATTAACACCGGTAAAGCCGCGGCGCCAGGTGCCGCCGTATTTCCCGGTGGACTCCACCGGCTCAACCACCAGCGGTTCCTTGGGCAGCCTCTCTTCGACAGGAGGCAGCTTCCCGGCCTTGACCAGCGCGGCCAGTTCCGGCGCTTCTTTATATTTAGGCGCGGCGCTGGTTCCCAGGACGCTAAAAGCGACGAGAAGAACCAAAACCACCAGCAATAAGCTTCTCTTCAATCCCATCTCTCCTTTCCCGTTCCTTTTCAGGGTTATTAACCATTAGGACGAAGAATTCCTTATACCCCGGTTTACCTGCTGTTCCACCTCCCTTCCTTACGTAAAATCACTTTATATTAATATTGACCAGTCCGGTAATATTGCCAAAAATTTTGATCCGGGTAAAACATTTTTCCAATAATTTCGATAAATACTTGGATATTCCCTCCTGCTATTCATAAATTGTCCTAATAAGTAATATAAAAACATAATACCCAATCTCTTCTCCACTTTGCTTCCGGATAAAGTTGTGCCTACTTAAAAATTGATGCGTCAAAGGCCGGGTAGAAAAGGCCAGCCGGAACACGCCTTTTACCACCGCCAGGTAAAAAAAGACGGCCGCGGGAAGAAAGCCGCAGCCGTCTTTCGGTTTGGATTAGACAACATAGACTCTTCTTTTACCGGGGTTTAGAGATGATACCGTAACCCCACCGCTATTGCAAAACCACTGCCATAGATGGGCTTGCCGGTGAGCTTTTCCGCTCTGGCCACGGTGCCCACGCTTCCCAGTTCAATAAAGTAACAGTAAGGGGCGTTTTGATCCATGAAGAACTCAAAACCGAAATGCCCGTAACCACCGAGTTTACTGTTATCTGAAAAACTGCCATTAGGTACAATATACATGAACCCGCCCTCACCGTATAAACGGACCAGGTCGTTAACGACTGCAGCCACACCAATCAGCCCCAATTTATATACGGTATATGGCATCCATGTGCTCTCGGTTTCGCCGGCGGGAATTCCCTCAAAATACATGTTATTCGCCGAAAACCTGACCGCAGCTCGGTCGTGCCAAAAGTAAGAACTGGTCGCGTTAAGACCAAAGCCAAAATCATGGCGGAAATTATTCAAATTATAACCGAGGGCAAAATTGGTCTTTCGCAGCTGGGCGCCATCTCCTGCTAAGGCAACCGTTGGCAAGAGAAAAATTAACAAGATAGCCAGGCCGAAAGCTACCCGTTTCACCAAAATCCCTCCTTTCCTCTTATTCTTCCTCTTTCCGGGCCAGCTGGATGATGCGCTCCAATTGCTTCAGGTAGTGCAGGAAGGCCTCCCGGCCTTCCGGAGTCAGGCGACAGGTGGTTTTTGGCTTCCGCTTAACGAATTTTTTCTCGATCTGGATATAGCCGGCTTCTTCCAGGACCCGGAGATGGGCGCTGAGATTTCCGTCGGTTAAATCCAGGTGTTTTTTGATTGTCAAAAAATCACTATCCCCCATTGAAGTAAGGACCGTCATAATCCCCAGGCGGGCTTTGGCTTGGAAGATTTCATTCAGGTTTTGGATAAGTCCGTCACGCATTTTTAATCACTTGTCTCCGCATAATCATACCGGTGAGAATCACACCGCCGCCACCGCCGGCTGCCAGCCATATTTCATGCCAGGGCGAAGGGAGCCAAATCCCCGCCACCGCCGCAAAGATCAGCCAGCAACCGATGAGCACTAGCGAACGCCCGACAAAGATCCCTGCCAGTATGTAGAGTAATCCGATGTGAAAGGGCCAGAAGGAGAAAATTACCTGGAGATTATCCGTGGTGAATAGCAATTGATTGAACAAGAACGCGATATAGACAAATAAAATCAGCATTAACCAGCCGATCTTTTTCAGAAGCGGAGGCACGGGGAGCCCTTTCTTTTTTTTGAAGCCGATGACGATGGAAATAAGACCGCCGGCGAGCAAAATTCCGACCCACACTAAATGAGACCATAAGATGGAACCCGTATACCCCACGATCCAGAGGAAGCCCCAAAGGAGAAAAAAGGGATAACCATCCGCCGCCCGGAGACGGGTCTGGGTTATCAACTTCTGTAAATAGCCAATCTGGTCCAATGCTTCTTGCGTTTTCATTGGCCATACTCCCTCCCCTCATTTGGTTTAACTTTATAGTACAAAGTACTTTATGGTTTGTCAAGCACAAAATCTTCTTTTTCTCTATTTTTTCTCAGGAAATATTAGGGAAAAATAAAGTTCATAGAGGGAGGTGTAGCTATAATCCTTATTCATCCTTGAACACATAGGGCTCCCCACGATTTGCGGTTGGCGACTAGAAATCAGTTCCCTCATAAATTCTTTTCATCCTCCGCCAGGAGATAAGCATATAGGGGATAAAGAGGAGCAGGACCAGAAGGGCCTCCCACCAAGAGGCCCGGTAGATACAGGAGAAAAGGAGGGCGAAAAGGAGGGCGCCGGTGAGAAACCAACCGGAAAAGGCCGGCTGGAGCATCCCTCTTACCACCGCCAGGTAGGAAAGGATAGCCGCCGGGACCAAAGACGCGGCAATCTGCAAGAGAGGGTTAATGCCGGTGGGAGCGATGAAAAAGATCGCTGCCAGGAACATCCAGGCAACCACTGCGGGCAGAAGAAGGAGCCCGGTGATGAATTCAGTAAAGCCGCCGGCGGGGAAAAGGCCTTGCGCCATCCTTTGTTCCAGTTTTTGGACGGGCAAGAAAAACAGGCCGGCAAACCCCAATAACAGGAGGAAACTCCCCCCGGTTAAGGAAAAGAACTCCCCTCTTCCCATGAGAAAGACGGCGAATACGTACTGGCCAAGGAAAACCACGAAGGAAAGCAACGAGTAACGGCTGAGGATCAGGAACTGCCCGTAAGCAAAGGCTTTGTACCCGGTAACGTACACCCTGGTCGATAAGAAGGCGGCGGCAGGGCGTTTTTCCCGCGCATATTCGTAGGTCAGGCTCTCCAGTCCTCCCCAATCACCGGCCAAAAAATACTTCCTGGAAAGGTAGGCCAGCCGGCAATGGTTCTCATATTTCGACCAGTTGATCTCATCAACAGTATTGACCGCCCGCCAGAAGCAGCCGGCGGCAATGATGGCCCAGACAAAACCGGGGGTCTTGAGCAAGAGCAGAAGGGTTATGGCCAGGAAGGCCAGGACCTTCCGGAGAAAGAGCCGGCCGGCTGCTGTGTTGTATAAAAGCCAGGAGATGTTGGCTATTGCAGCCAGGCAGAAGAAGAGGCCGGCCCCGTTGAGGAGGCCGGTCTGCACCGGCCCGGCCAAGAGGCTCCAGCCAAAGCCCAAGAAGAGCAACGGGAGATAGGAGAGGAGGATCTTCCCAGCCAGTACCAGCCGGTGGTTAACCGGGGTGGTCAGGAAGAAGTAAAGCCCGGGCAGGGAAAAATAAAAGGGAGGATATTTCAAGAACAGAATCCGCCGGGCGGCGATGAACAAGAGCACTACAGCGTAGACCGGCGGGAGGAAGGCGCCGAGGAATTCTTTATTTGTAACCAGCGTTCTTACTTCACCGGCGAGAAAAAGGATGAAGACCAAGAGGGCGGCCAGGAGCGGCAAGCCTTTTCTGAGGAGCTTCCAGTAACCCCGGAGCTGATTCTTAAAGAGCAACCTAGGGATGCTCACGGGTTTTCACCCCTCGCCAACAGCTTCAGGTAGGCCTCTTCCAGGCTGAATTCTTCTTTGCCGGAAGCACCGGCAGCGCGCAGGATCTCCTCCCGGCTGCCCGCGGCCAAGATGGCGCCATGGTCCAAAAAGATATAATCATCACAGACGGTTTGGGCCAGGTCCAACAGGTGGGTGGAGAGCAGGACGGTTTTTTCTTCCTTTTTCACCGCGAGGAACAGGTCTTTCAGGCGGCGGATCATCACCGGATCCAGCCCAGAAAAAGGCTCGTCCGCCAACAGCAGTTGGAACCTTTTCAGAAAAGCCATGGCAATCATCAGCTTCTGCTTATTCCCTTTGGAAAGCTGGTCCGGGAGTTTTTTTAAGTACTCCGCCATGTCAAGGCGGTCAACGAGCATCGCTTTTTTTTCCGCAAATTCCCGGCGCGGCGTCCCGGAAAGCATGGCGTAAAGGTTCAGGTTCTCCTCCACCGTTAACTCCTCATAATAGACGGGTTGCTCCGGGATATAAGAGATCTGCGCGGCCAGCTCTTTCCTGCTGGAGAGCGGCTGCCCGTTCAGGAATATTCGGCCCTGCTCATAACGGATCAACCGCAGGATGCATTTGATTAGCGTGGTTTTGCCCGCGCCGTTCGGCCCGATCAAACCAACGACCGCGCCGCTCCGGACTGTAAAGGAGACCCCTTTCAGGGCATGGACCGTTGCGAAGCTTTTTGACAGGTCTTTAACTTGCAGAATAGCCATGGGTTCCTCCCCCACTAACTCCATAATCTGAGCAAGACCAGACTCCCAGGCCGCTCAAGAAAACAGGCGAACAGAATATTCTGCACGGATAGGCCAAAAACCTCTCCCTTTAAGAAGGGCCTGTGCCTGGCGTCTCTCCCGGAATTCTCCTTAAGCCAGACAAAACATGCTTCTACCCGGCTGTTTCCCTTCGTCCTAAAAAACATATAATTTTCTAGAAAAAAACTATATTTTGTTGGGTT
>JAAYIC010000036.1 GCA_012735195.1 Bacillota bacterium | reverse complement strand
TATGGGGTCGGTTTTTATCCCCGGAAAGGATAAAAACATCGCCTACAAAAACGCCTCGGTCCTGGCCACCCTCGAGTTAATGCCATAAGGAACCGGGCTGACTCTTTCCCATGGACGGGGTGGAACTCCACGACGGCGACGGGATCCTGGACCGGGAAAAAGCAGCGGACCTTGTGGCTTTGGCCGAAGATTTTCGGTCCTGGCGACCATCGCCGGCTGGAGGTTGCTGGACCTATCTGCTTGTACCCGTTGATTTCAGCAAGTTTTGTTTGACGGCTGGGAATTTTTTCGGTATAATGGGGCAAAGGGGAGTAGCTGGCAGGTTTTCCTGTTGGTTGAACCAACATTACGGTAGTGATACCTGGTTCACCGCTTGCCGGATGATCATAGCAAGCAGCCAGACCTTTGGTACTTTTTCGTGCCAAAGGTCTTTTTCATATCCGGATTGGAAATGCCCTGGCTCAGAAAGGGAGATCCGGAACTGGAAGGCGGGGTGGCGCCCGGGTGAAAGGTTCGCCTTCCGGATGGAAGGCGGGGCTTTTGGAGAAACTAATTATATTATAGGAGCGCATCCAGGTTGATTTTTCCACATTTCCCAGAAGCAAAGAAGATCCGATGTTGATAATAACGGCCCAGCCCATATATTTTATTGTCTGTAAAAAAGCGAAGGGAAAGGGTTGACGGGAAATGAGAGATTACTCCCAAAGAACGCCGGAAGAGACCTTGCGGTTACTGGGAACTGACCCGGAGAAAGGGCTTTCCGCTTCTCTTGTCGCCGCAAGGCAGGATAAATACGGCCGGAACGAGTTGAAGGAGAAAAGGCGGCAAACGGTCTGGGAGATGTTCCTTTTACAGTTCCGGGAGTTCTTGATCCTGCTGCTTTTGGGTGCGGCTTTAATCTCGCTTCTTTTAGGAGAGGTTACGGACGCGGCTGTCATTTTTCTCATTGTCCTCATCAATGGGATCTTCGGGGTTGTACAGGAGTTTAAAGCCGAGAAGGCAGTGGAGGCTTTGCAGACCCTTTCAGCGCCGAAGGCAAAGGTCTGGCGGGAGGGTGCCGTGGCCGAGGTTCCCGCGGCGGACTTGGTCCCCGGGGACCTGGTTTTACTGGAAGCCGGTGATTTAATCCCCGCCGATGCCCGCCTCCTGGAAACGGTAGAGTTCCGGACGGACGAGTCGGCCCTGACCGGCGAATCGGTTCCAGTGGAGAAGGACGCCGGCGATCTTCCCGAGACCCAGAAACCCTTGGCGGAACGAAAGAACATGGTCTACATGGGGACCATTGCCGTAGCCGGGCGGGCGCGGGCGGTTGTTACCGCCACCGGAATGGAGACGGAGATCGGCCGGATTGCCGGGATGATCCAGGAAACCAAGGCCGAAATGACCCCTTTACAGAAAAAGCTGAAGGTCTTTGGGAAGCAGTTGGGCTTTTTCGTAATCCTGATCTGCGTAGGCATTTTTGTTATGGGGGTTCTCCGGGGACATAAACCTTTCGGCATGTTTATGACCGCTGTCACACTGGCGGTGGCCGCGGTTCCGGAAGGATTGCCGGCGATTGTCACCATTGTCCTGGCTTTGGGGGTACAGAGAATGGCCGCCCGGAATGCGATCATCCGGCGGCTCTCCGCGGTGGAAGCATTGGGCGCCGCCACCGTAATCTGTACGGATAAAACCGGAACTCTTACCCAGAACCGGATGACAGTACAAGCGGCCGTAGTGGACGGCGCTACTTACACTGTCACCGGAGAGAGCATGGGTGACCGGGGTGAGTTTTTGCAGGAGGAAGCGGCGGTCGATCCGGTGACAGTGCCGCGCTTGGGTATCCTCCTCTTGACCGGGCTTTTATGCAACGATGCCCGGTTGACCGGCGAGGGAAAGGAAAGGCGGGCAATCGGGGATCCAACCGAAACCGCACTCTTGGTGGCTGCAGCCAAAGCCGGCCTCTTCCAGCATAAATTGGCTGCGGAATTGCCGCGGATCAGAGAGTATCCCTTTAATTCAACGCGGAAGAGGATGAGTACCATTCACTGGGGAAAACTGCCCTTTTCCGTACCGGGGCTCCCGGCGGACGGCCTTTGGGTCTTTACCAAAGGCGCACCGGATGTGCTGTTAAAAAAATGCCGCCGTTATCTGGGGCAAAACGGTATAGAAGAATTGACGCCGGCGGCAAGGGAGAGGTTTGCCGGCCTCAACAGAGAACTGGCCAATAAAGCCCTGCGCGTCCTGGGACTGGCCTTCCGGCCTTTCCAGGACGGGGAGGCCGGCGGGGTGGCGGACGTGGAAAACGACCTAATTTTCCTCGGCTTTTTGGGGATG
>JAAYIC010000019.1 GCA_012735195.1 Bacillota bacterium | reverse complement strand
TCCGGTCTGGTGGCAAGGTAAAGCCGGAAATCCTCAATCCCGAACGATCGGAGGATATGGAGGGAAAACGCCAGCACCCGGTCGATCTCCTCCGGCATCTGATCCGGGCGGCAGAAGATATGGGCGTCGTCCTGAGTGAAACCTCTCACCCGGAGCAGGCCGTGGAGAACTCCGCTCCGCTCGTAACGGTAGACCGTACCCAGTTCCGCCCAGCGGAATGGCAACTCCCGATATGACCGTCCCCGGCTCTTGTAGACGGCAATATGGAACGGACAATTCATCGGCTAGATGAAGTATTCCTGGCCTTCGATCTCCATGGGCGAATACATATTTTCTTTGTAAAATCCCAAGTGTCCGCTGGTTTTCCATAATTGCCCCCGGCCAAGATGGGGTGAGTAAACTATTTCGTAACCGTTCTTTTCATGCTCCCGGCGCCAAAAGTCTTCAATGACCTGCCGGATGCGGGCTCCTTTAGGATGCCAGAGAATAAGGCCGGCGCCGATCTCTTCATTGGTGGAGAAAAGGTCCAACTCCCGGCCGAGTTTCCTGTGGTCGCGTTTGGCCGCCTCTTCCAACCGCTCCAAATGCGCGTCCAGGTCATCCCGGCGGAAAAAGGCCGTGCCGTAAATCCTCTGCAACATCGGGCGGGAAGAGTCCCCCCGCCAGTAAGCCCCGGCAACGCGCATCAGCTTGAAGACCGCCGGTTACCCGGTGGAGGGAAGGTGCGGGCCGCGGCAGAGATCCGCAAATTCTCCCTGCCGGTAAAGGCTGATCTCCCCTTCCGGCAACTCCTCCACCAATTCCACCTTGTACTCTTCCCCTTTTTCGCGGAAGAAAGCAAGCGCCTCTTCCCGGGAAAGCTCCTTCCGGGTAAAACGGTAGTCTTCTTTAATGATCCTGCGCATCTCCGCCTCGATCTTCTCCAGATCCTCAGGGGTCAAGGGCTGCGGCAGGTCAAAATCATAATAACACCCGTCGTCAATCGCCGGCCCGCTCCCCAGCCGGGTTCCGGGGAACAACCTCGTCACCGCCTGGGCCATAATATGCGAAGTCGAGTGCCGGAGCACCTCCAAAGCCTCGGGGGAATCCGGTGTCACCAGGAAAACCTCGGCCCCTTCCGGGAGCCGGGTATCCAGATCCACCAACCGCCCGTCAATCTTCAAACAGACAGCTTCTTGCAACGCTTTCTCTTTACCCTCGGCAACCAGGCCTTTCACCGCTTCCAAACCGGAAATCCCGGCCGGTACCTCAAACCGGCTGCCGCCGGGTGCAATCAACACACTCCTCATCCTTTGGACCTCCTTTTCCTCTCCCCCCGGTTCTGTGCGCTCACCCTTCCTTGCACGCCTTGACAACAAGGGCTCTTTCCGCAATCTCCCGGTCGTTTGCGAAACTTAAAACATCCAGTTCCTTTTCAAGGAAATCCCGGTCCATGGCTTTTACGAATTTGTCCTGATCATCCGGATGCACGAATAATTTAGCGTCCCGCTCACAGCTTTCAAAGAAATCAGTGCCCCGCCTTGCC
>JAAYIC010000104.1 GCA_012735195.1 Bacillota bacterium | reverse complement strand
GTTAAGAAATTCCGCGGTCTCTTCCATGACCGTCAAATCAGCGGCCATGCAGGTATCAAAGACTTTATCAAACCCCAGCCTTTTCAGGGCTGCCACCACTTTGCCGGTGACGATTTCCCCCGGGGGTAACCCGAATTCTTCTCCGAGGGCAACCCGGACTGCCGGCGCCACCTGCGCTACCACCAGTTTCTTCTCGTCGTGAAGGGCCGCCCAGGCCTTGTCAATCTCGCTTTTTACGACCAAAGCCCCGGTGGGACAGACGGCGCTGCACTGGCCGCAGTTTACGCACTCCACATCCTCAAGTTTTTTATTAAAGGCCGGCGATACCGTAACCCGCGAGCCGCGGTTGACGAAGTCCAATACCCCTACCCCCTGAACCTCTTCACACATGCGGACACAGTCGCCGCAAAGGATACACTTGTTCGGATCCCTGACCACCGGGCCCGATTCGTCAAGGGGTAATCTTTCATCCCTCTCCCCAAACCGGATTTTTCTCACCCCGAAACGGTCTGCCAGTTCCTGCAGTTTACACCGGCCGTTCTTTTCACAGGTGGTGCAATCCCGGTTGTGGTTGGCAAGGAGTAATTCCAGGACGGTTTTTCTGACCCGCTGCACCCGGGGGCTGTTGGTGAGGATCTTCATGCCGTGAGCAGGCGGGGTTGAGCAGGAAGTAACTACCCCCCGCCCTTCAATCTCCACCACGCATATCCGGCAAGCGCCATAGAGACTCAGCTCCGAATGATAGCAAAACGTGGGGATATCGATCCCGGCCTTCCGGGCGAGTTCCAGAATGCTCTTCTCCCCGTTCAACTCCACCCTTTGCTTGTCAATATAAACGAAAGTAGCATTCATCTTCATTTGCCTCCCCTCGCAATCGCCTTAAATGCACAGAGATTCACACAGGCGCCGCATTTAATGCATTTTTCCTGATCAATCACAAACGCCTTTTTGATCTCGCCGGAGATGGCCTGAACAGGACAGGCCTTTTTACATCTCCCGCAACCTTTGCATTTTTCCGGGTCAATGGTATATGCGGCCAAAGCCTGACATACCCCGGCCGGACAGCGTTTTTCCATGATATGGTCCAGGTATTCAGCGCGGAAATATTGCAACATGGTCAATACGGGATTGGGTGCTGTTTTCCCCAGCCCGCAGAGGGACCCGTCCTTAACGGCCAGGGCCAATTCTTCCAAGACTTCCAGATCCTCGACCCGTCCTTCGCCGTCAACCGCCCTTTGCAAGATCTCCAGCATGCGTTTAGTTCCTTCCCGGCAAGGGACGCATTTTCCACAGGACTCATTTTGCGTAAAGCTCATAAAGAACCGGGCCACCTCAACCATGCAGGTGTCTTCATCCATGACCACCAATCCCCCGGAGCCGACCATTGCGCCGGCGGAGAGTAAAGAGTCAAAGTCCAGGGGAAGGTCCAGATGTTCCTCGGTGAGACAACCGCCGGAAGGACCGCCGATCTGGACGGCTTTGAATTTTTTCCCCCCGCGGATGCCGCCGCCGATCTCGTAAACCACTTTCCGGAGGGTGATACCCATCGGTACTTCAATGAGGCCGGTGTTAACCACCTGCCCGGTGAGGGCAAAGGTTTTGGTCCCCGGGCTTTTTTCAGTGCCGGCCTTCCGGAACCGGGAAGCACCGGTATTTATAATCCAGGGGATATTGGCAAAGGTCTCCACATTATTGATAAGCGTCGGTTTTCCCCAGAGCCCAGACTCGGAGGGGAATGGCGGTTTGGGCCTGGGCATCCCCCTTTTCCCTTCAATCGAAGCAATGAGGGCCGTCTCTTCACCTCTTCGTCACTGAGACCGGTATCGGAAGTAACATTGAATTGCTGCAACAGATCGT
>JAAYIC010000105.1 GCA_012735195.1 Bacillota bacterium | reverse complement strand
CTAAAACACCTTATTGAACAAAATGCTGTTTTTTAGTGCATGTTTGCTGAATGTGAGGTTGAAAAAACCTACAGTGTCTTGACACTATCGCGTAGGGTTTTTTTCATTGCATCAGGAGGTGATCTTCGTTATAATATAGTGAAGAGGTGGTACTGCGTGCAAAAACCAGAAATATTTTTGACTTGCGCCAGCATATTCCGCCGTTGTCTTAACTTTTGCCGTGTAAATCTGCAAAAGGCGTTGAAGAGGATCGTTCCCGACCCGGTACGCATGCGTTGGGGCCGCCTGCTGCAACCCGTCTGCTTGCTGCTGGTGGTCTTTTTTTGTGGTCAGATTGCCTGGATTTATTATGGACTGAAACCCAGTACCGTCTCAGGCCAAACAATCCGCCTTGATGTTCCCCGGGGTTCTTCCGTCAAAGAGGTAGGCAGGTTGTTGGAGAAGGAAGGTTTAATTAGAAACAGCAACAGTTTTGTCTGGTACGTTTACCTGACCGGCAAGGTGAAGGCGATTAAGGCCGGCCGGTATCACTTAACCGCAGGGATGCCCTTTACGAGGATCTTCAGGGAACTGCAGCAAGGGAGGCCAATCTACCACCGGGTTACCATCCCGGAAGGCCTTACCCAGAAAGAGATCACCGAGCTTCTAGCCAAAAGGGGATTAATTGATAAGGAGCGTTTTGAAGCGCTTTTATCCGACCGGGATTTTCTCCATATTTACCTTGAGGAGTTCAAACCCCGTTCCGGGGAAGGATTTCTTTTCCCCGATACTTATGATTTTGCCGATCAAGCCAGCGAAGAAGAGATCCTCGGCGTTTTCTTCCGCCGCTTTTTACAGGTCTGGAATGAAATCACCCCCACACATACCGGGGGGAATCTCTCTCCTCTGCAAGTGGTAACCCTGGCTTCCATAATCGAACGGGAGGCAAAAAAAGAGGAAGAACGGCCGATCATCGCCGCGGTCTTCCTTAACCGTCTGCGCCTGGGTTATCCGTTGCAATCTTGCGCCACGGTCATGTATGCCTTGGGAGAACGCAAGACCCGCCTCCTCTATGAGGACTTGAGGATTGAATCGCCTTATAACACCTATCTTTACCGGGGATTGCCTCCGGGACCCATTGCCAATCCGGGCCGGGCTTCACTCGCGGCGGCCCTGCGCCCGGCAGACACCGATTATCTGTATTTTGTCGCCCGGCCCGACGGGACCCATAGTTTTTCCCGTACCTATAGGGAACACCTCCGGGCCCAGTATGAACTGCGAACGCAAAGGTAAAAAAGACAATCAGGTATTATTCTCTTCCAGCAACTCCAGGAAGAGTTTTTTCAGGGCTTTTTTTTCAATCCTTGAGACATAAGATCTGGAGATCCCAAGGAGCTTGGCGATCTCCTTTTGTGTTTTCGTAACGCCGTTTTTCAAACCGTACCGCAATTCCAGCACTTTTTTTTCTCTCGGACTCAGGGTGTTTATTTTCTCCAGCAAACGCTCTTCTTCCAGCTTCATTTCGACGGTCTCCGGGACAAGGGTAACCCCGGTATCCAGGATATCCAGAAGGGTGATTTCGTTCCCTTCTTTATCCGAACCGATCGCTTCCTGTAGGAAAAGATCACCCCTGTTCTTTTTTAAAGAACGCAGGTGCATGAGGATTTCATTCTCAATGCAGCGGGCGGCGTAGGTGGCCAGGCGGGTGTTCCGGTTCCGCTGGTAGGTGTTGATCCCCTTGATTAGCCCGATGGTGCCAATGGAGATCAGATCGTCATTATCCTCCCCCGTATTGTCGAATTTCTTGACAATATGCGCCACTAGCCGCAGGTTCCGCTCGATCAAGAGATTTCTGGCTTCTTGATCCCCCTTTTCCATGCGGAGTAAGAGTTTTTCTTCCTCTTTTTCACCCAATGGCAGTGGAAAGACATTATTGGTGATGTAGGAGACCAACCAGATAAATTCATCTACCAACCCGCTCAAAAGGCCGGTTAGAGGGGGAATCATTTTTTCACCTCCGGGAATGCTTCCCGCATGCGTTTGCGCGGAATTGCCGCTTTATACTTTATGTCCCGCCCCTTTTTTCTGTGCCAGTCCTTCGTTTTTTGCGGGCGGAAAATCCAGGCCGTGGTTATTCGGAGGAAAATATTCCGATATTTAACCAATGCCGGCAAAGCTGCCGGCCAGGAAGAGCCGTGCCCGGAAAAAGAAGGAAAGATTTCTTCCCAGCGGTAATACCTATTAGTAGGCGGGGGGAGAAAGAAGTGCGTCTTTCGGAATTGAACGGCAAAGAGATTATTAATCTGGTGGACGGGACAAGGGTGGGTACCTTCTACAAAGTAGAAGCCGTCTGTGATCTCGCCGCCGGCAGGATCCATTCCTTTCTCCTCTCCGAGCGGGGAGCCCTCCTGCGGCGGGAAAAGGAGATCCCTTGGAAAGCGGTGCGGAAAATCAGCAAAGACCTGCTGTTGGTGGCGTTAGCGCCGGAGGTTCCGGGTACGCATGTTAAGGGCGGTCAAAGGACTACCGGGTTCGCGCATGCGCGTACACGCGCGCGGAAAAAAAGCCTTACTTGACAAGGGACGAAAAATGTAGGAGAATAGATGTAATACAATTGAAAAAAGGGGCAGAGTAGAGGCGCGGACGGTCAAGAGTATCCGGGGGGAGGCGTAAGCCCGCCGGTGAGTTCCGGGGAAAGGGACCGCCGCCGAAGCCGGTTGTTGGGGCTTAGGCAACCGGCTGGGACCGCAGTTAAAAACTGCGGGACTGTCACCCAAAGCGGTGAAGCGCTATCTTGCCACCAATGACAGAAACCAAAGGGTTTCGGAATGATCAGGGGTTGGCTAGGGCCAACCTTTTTTTCATCAGTGACGAGGAGGGGAAGCTTTGGCACCAATTAGAGTACTGGTATCCGGGGCCTACGGCCGTATGGGCCGGGAAGTGGTGAAAGCGGTTTCCGCCCAACCGGATATGGAATTGGTCGGTGCGGTGGACAAAGCAGGGGTAGGGAAAGATGCCTGCCGGACCGCGGGGGTTGAGAAAACGGGGGTCATGATCAGCCCGGATCTCTCCGAGACGATCAGCAAGACCAACCCACAGGTAATGGTGGATTTTACCACGCCGCTGGCGGTTATGGAAAATATCAGGCTGGCGGCGGAAGCGGGGGTGGCCGGAGTAATCGGGACCACCGGCTTGACCAAAGAGAACCTGGAGGAGATTGCCCGCCTGGCGGCCAAAGCGGGCCGGGCTTTTCTGGTTGCGCCGAATTTTGCCATTGGCGCCATTTTGATGATGCGGTTTGCCGCTGAAGCGGCCAGGTTCTTTCCGGAAGTGGAGATTATTGAGTTACACCATGATAAGAAGATTGACGCCCCGTCCGGGACAGCCCTGAAAACAGTGGAGGCAATTAACTCCGGCCGTGCCGGGCAGCAACCGCCGGCCAAACCCAGTCCATTGGAGAAGGTAAAAGGGGCCAGGGGTGGAGAACTCTCCGGAGTGCATATTCACAGTGTCAGATTGCCGGGGCTTGTTGCCCATCAGGAAGTAATATTTGGCGGTATGGGACAAACCTTGACGATCCGCCATGATTCACTGGACCGTTCCTCATTTATGCCCGGTGTCTTGCTGGCGATTAGAAAAGTAGTCAAGGAAAAGGGGTTTTTCAACGGTCTGGAAGCCTTCCTTTCTTAACCGCCCCTCCGCACCTCCGGGTCCGGCCGGGAATATACTGCTACTACAATAATGCTTAAGTAATTGCCTGGAGATTTCCGAGAGGAGGATTATTCCCGATGGCAGGAGGCCTTGCGGGCGCCGGTATCGCCGTTGTGGGAGGAGACGGACGCCAGGTTATGGTGGCGCAGGCCTTGGCAAAACAGGCGGCCTGGGTGAAGACCTACGGACTGGCCAATATTCCCCCGGATGCTTCTCTTTTTCCCGTAGATTCGCTGGCGGAGGCGATCGACGGCGCCGGGGTGACGGTCTTCCCAATCAGCGGGGTAAATGCCGAAGGAATAGTCGGCTCCAATGCCGGTGTGGAAATAAAAATTGGCCCGGAGTTTTTTGCCCGGTTGCCGGTTTCCTCGGTGGTGGCAGCCGGATCCCTGCCCCGGCAATTGAAGGAAGCAGCGGCCGCCCATGGGATTAAGGTATTGGAGTATGCGGAGAGGGATGAGATTGCCCTTCCCAATGCCATACCCACTGCGGAG
Source organism: Bacillota bacterium (assembly GCA_012735195.1). Lineage (GTDB taxonomy): Bacteria > Bacillota > UBA4882 > UBA10575 > UBA10575 > JAAYGG01. The sequence goes on along the minus strand of JAAYIC010000105.1, from coordinate 28,154 downwards.
GGCGCCATTCAATTGGCAATGGAGCACACCCCCTTTACTATTGACGGTTCCACCTGTTTGGTGCTGGGTTACGGGCGGGTGGCCCGGGCCTTGACCAAAAGGCTATTGGCTTTGGGCGCCCGGGTCATCGTAGTGGCCAGAGACCCCCGGCAACTTGAAGAAGCAGCGGCCACCGGCGCTCTGGGAACAGCCCTTTCCAGGCTGGGACAGGAGATCCGGAAAGCGGATATTGTCTTCAACACCATTCCAGCGCCGGTCTTAACCGCCGGTATTCTGCAGGAAGCACCTTCCCGGGTTTTAATTATCGACCTGGCTTCAGCGCCTTGGGGGACAGATTTTGACGCCGCCGGACGGATAGGGATCAAAGCCTTCCCGGCGCCGGGGCTACCGGGGAAAGTAGCTCCCTGCACCGCAGGAAAAATCCTTGCCACCCACCTTCCAGGCTTATTAGAGGAAGCGTACGCGCGGCCGGGTTGATTCCGGCCGCCGGATTTGGAGGTGCAAGCATGCGGCTTTCCGGGGTTAGGATCGGATTTGGGTTAACCGGATCCCATTGTACGATAGCAGAAGTATTGCCGGAGATGGAGAAGTTAATAAAAGAAGGCGCGGAGGTTTTTCCCATCCTCTCACCAGCAGTGGCCGGAACCGACACCAGGTTTAACAGGGCTAAAGAAGTTTTAGCCCAGGTCCGGGCTTTGGCCGGGAGAGAGCCCTGGCTGAAATTGACAGAAGTGGAGCCCATCGGTCCGGAGAAAAAACTCGATATCATGGTGGTGGCGCCCTGCACTGGGACCACCCTGGCCCGGCTGGCTATGGGGCTTTCGGATACACCGGTAACACTTGCCTGCAAGGCCCATTGGCGCAATGAAAGGCCGGTGGTGGCGGCGATTGCGACCAATGACGGCTTGGGCGGGACTTTTCAGCACCTGGCCGCCTTATTTAACCGGAAGTTCTTTTTTGTTGTTCCTTTCCGGCAGGATAACCCGGTAGAAAAACCGAAGTCTCTTGTTTCCAAGATGGATTTGTTGCCGGCTACCGTTGAAGCGGCGTTAAGAGGCTGTCAGTTACAGCCGGTACTGTTGGGGAGTTAAGGAACGGTTGACGGTTTGCCGGGGCTGATTCTGCCCACCGGGATAAAGCAAGCTAGATGGATAGCCAGGAAATCATAATAAATCAAGAAAAAAACGAGGAACAGGAGGAGAAACCATTGAAAGAATATCGTGTTGGCATTGTCGGTGCCGGTGGCGCCGTCGGGTTAGAAATGATCAAGGTTTTGGAGAACAGCTCGCTACCCGTTACCGAACTACGCCTTTTCGCCACAGCGCGTTCTGCCGGGCGCCGGGTGAGTTTCCGCGGAGAGGAATATGTGATTGAACTGACGGATCCGGAACGTTTTGCCGGTTTGGATTTTGCCCTCTTCAGTGCCGGCGGGGGACCCAGCCGGCAACTGGCGCCGGAGGCTGTGGAACGGGGAGTAGTGGTCATCGATAACAGCAGCGCCTGGCGGATGGAGCCCGGCGTGCCACTGGTCGTCCCTGAGGTCAACGGGGATGTTCTCACCGAAAAAGGCGCATATGCAGGGGCGAAATTGATTGCCAACCCCAACTGTTCGACGATCCAGATGGTAATGGTCTTAAAACCCATTCATGACACCGCCCGGATCAAGAGGGTAGTGGTCAGTACCTACCAGGCGGTCTCCGGTTCGGGCCATAAGGCCGTGGTGGAACTGGAAGAGCAGATCAGGGCTTATGTGGAAGGGCGGGAAACGGAGAACAAGGTCTACCCGCACCGGATCGCTTTCAATGCCTTACCGCATATTGATAAATTCGACGAAACCGGGTATACTGCCGAAGAGTGGAAAATGATCCGGGAAACCCAGAAAATCCTGGACGATGAGACGGTTCAAGTCACGGCAACCACCGTCCGGGTCCCGGTTTTCCGGGGTCACAGTGAATCGATAAATATCGAAACCGAAAAGAAACTAACGGCCGGCGAGGCAAAGAAGATCCTGGCAGAGACCCCGGGGGTGGTCGTGTTGGATGAACCCTCGGCAAACCTGTATCCTATGCCCATAACCGCGGCCGGGCGGGATGAGGTTTTTGTCGGCCGGATCCGGGAAGACTTCTCCGTACCCAACGGGCTCAACCTCTGGGTGGTAGCGGACAACCTGCTAAAAGGGGCGGCCACCAATGCGGTACAGATCGCCGTGTATATGGCGGAGAAAAATCTGCTCTAGCCGCGGTCGGGCGTTGCCGGGGCGTACGGGTCCGCGTACGGGCGGAACTGCGCACGGATTTGCGCACAGCTTACGCCCGGTACGGGCGGTTTTCTACCGGGGCCGTTTCCCCTGCGCGGTACCGGAATCTCCGGGGCACGTTTGCAGAAAGAAGGAAGATCCTTGAGAATTTTAGTGCAAAAATTTGGCGGCACTTCAGTGGCCACGGTAGAAAAGCGGAAGCAGGCGGCGGCCAGGATCCGGGAGGCGCGGGAGCAGGGCTATCACCCGGTGGTTGTTGTCTCGGCCATGGGCCGGCAGGGGGACCCCTATGCCACTGATACTCTGCTTGCCCGGGCTTGCGAGGAAAGGGCGGCCATTGACCGGCGGGAGATGGCTTTACTCCTCAACTGTGGCGAGATTATCTCCGCCGTCTTTATGGTGCAATCCCTGGCCGCCGCCGGCCTGCCGGCAATGGCTTTTACCGGCGGTCAAAGCGGGATCCTGACGGAACGGCGGTATGAGGATGCGCGGATTTTGGCTGTTAAGCCGGAACGAATCATCAAGTGTTTGGAAGAAGAGAAAATTGCCGTTGTCGCCGGTTTTCAGGGAGTAAGCCGGGATGGGGAATTCACCACCCTGGGGAGAGGGGGAAGCGATATCACCGCCGCCGCTTTGGGGGTGGCCCTCCAGGCTGAAGCAGTGGAGATTTTTACTGATGTGGACGGGGTCATGACCGCCGATCCCCGGGCCGTTCCCCAGGCCCGGCCGGTCAGAGTCATGACCTACAATGAACTTTGTGAAATGGCGCATCAGGGAGCCAAAGTTATCCATCCGCGGGCGGTGGAGATTGCCGGAGCAGGGCGGGTACCCCTCCGGATCAAGTCCACTTTTTCCAGGGGAGAAGGCACATTGGTCACTGACAGGCACGTGGACGCATCGCCCGGGGAAACGGCGATCAAAGGGGATAAAACCGTTACCGGATTGGCGCATACCGGGGGGATGGCCCGGATAGAGCTGACTTCCGGGGAAGACCTTAACCGGAGCGATCTGCTTCTAGAGGTTTTTTGTCTTTTGGCGGAGGCGGGGATCAGTCTTGATATGATCCAGGTTTCCCCAAAGGCCATCTCTTTCATAATTAAAGAAGCCCATTACCGGCAGGCCCTTTCCTTGCTCGCGAAGACCGGGTTAAAAATAAACGCGGCAACGGGCTTTGCTAAAGTGGCGGTGACCGGCGCCGGCATGCGGGGAGTTCCCGGGGTGATGGCCCGGGTGGTGCAAGGACTGAAAAAGGCCCGGGCGCCCGTCTTTCAGACTACGGATTCCCATACCAGCATCGCCTGTTTGGTGAAGAAAGAGGACCTGCCGCGGGTTCTCCTTGCCTTGCACGAGGAATTTCAACTGTCATCAGCGGCGGACGGACAGAAAAACGGAAATTACTAGAAAAACAGCCTTTATCCCGGAATACCGCCGGATACTCCTTTGCGCCTGGTTGGGAGTGGACAAAGGAGATTTTAAAGTTCTCCGGGAAGGTGATATAATTGGTACCACCGGCACGGATGCCCGCGTGTGTAAAGGAAATAATACTACCGGATTTATGGCGCGCGCGTCCCGGATTAGTGAATACAGGGTAAAATGATAGGGTGTATTACTTATGGTGGAATTCGGACGGGTTTTGACAGCGATGGTTACTCCTTTTAACGAAGAAGGCGACGTTGATTACGAAGCCGCTGGTAAGTTGGCCCGGAGACTGGTGGAGAACGGATCGGATGGAATGGTAGTGGCCGGAACAACCGGGGAATCCCCTACATTGAGCGATGAAGAAAAGCTGAAGCTGTTTGCGACGGTTGTGGAATCGGTAGGGGGAAAGGCGGTGGTCATCGCCGGTACCGGCACCAACAATACACAAAAGAGCGTTGAGTTAACCAAAGAAGCGGAGAAAACAGGGGTGGACGGGATCATGGCAGTGGCGCCCTATTACAACAAACCGCCCCAGGAAGGGCTTTACCGGCATTACCGGGCGATCGCCGAGGCCACTTCTTTGCCGGTGATGGTTTATAATGTTCCGGGGAGGACCGCGGTGAACATCTCACCTGCCACCATGGCCCGTCTGGCGGAGATCGATAATATCATCGCCTTGAAAGAGGCGTCCGGAGATCTTAACCAGGCCGCGGAGATGGTACGGGTTTTACCAAAAAGCTTCCTGGTTTACAGTGGAGACGACAGCATGACCCTGCCCATCCTCTCTGTGGGGGGAGTGGGTGTAGTGAGCGTCGCCTCGCATCTCGCTGGGCGGAGAATAGCGTCGATGATCAATGATTATCTACAAGGGGCGGTAGAGAAGGCGGCCCGGGCCCACAATGAACTGTTGCCCCTCTTCAAAGCCTTGTTTTTGACAACCAACCCCATTATGGTAAAGGCCGCTCTGAATTTGCTAGGGGTTAATGTGGGTTCCACCCGTTTGCCCCTGGTGGAAGCAACCGCCTCTGAACTGGATTCCTTAAAGGAGGTCTTGCGCGGGCTGGGTCTGTTGTAATCTGGTCCGTACCCGGACGCCCCTTCTTAAAATTGTACGGTATACATGAAATTATACCGTATACATGCGGCGATTTCATTGACAACTGCTTGTACTGCGTGATATAGTAAGAAAAAATTATGCTGGATGGGCTACCACTTCAACTGTCCTTCCCCGCGCATAACCGGATAATTGAAGGGGTATAATTTGCCTCGTTTCTTTTATAACAATAGAGCAAAAAACAATGAACGAGACGTAGAAGCGCGCGGACGCGCGTCCATATCAGGAAGGAGATCAAGAATGTATAAGAACAAAGCAGTACAAGAATGGGTGGAAGAGATGGCCCGGCTCACCAAGCCCGATAAGATCTGCTGGCTTGAGGGCACGGAAGAAGAACGCCAACGCCTGACGGAAGAAGCCCTGGCGACCGGGGAGTTAATCCAGTTAAACCAGGGAAAAATGCCCGGGTGTGTCCTGCACCGTACTGCCGTTAATGATGTGGCCCGCGTCGAGCACCTCACTTTTATCTGTACGCCAACCAGGGAAGAAGCCGGTCCGACCAACAACTGGATGGCGCCGACTGAAGCCTATAGCAAACTGGGGAAGATTTTTGACGGTTCGATGCGAGGGCGCGTCATGTATGTGATCCCCTACCTTATGGGGCCGCCCGGTTCGCCCTTTAGTAAAGTCGGGGTTGAACTCACGGACAGTATCTATGTGGTATTGAATATGGGGATCATGACTAGGATGGGCAGGGTGGCCATGGAACACCTGGGCGACGGGGATGATTTCAACCGGGGGTTGCATTCCACCGCCGACAAGGATCCCAACCGTCGTTTTATCTGCCATTTCCCGCAGGACAACACGATTTGGAGCGTTGGTTCGGGTTACGGTGGCAATGTTTTACTGGGCAAAAAGTGCCTGGCCTTACGGATCGCCAGTTATATGGGGCGGCATGAAGGCTGGCTGGCCGAACATATGTTGATTGTGGGGGTGGAAGACCCGGAGGGCAACACTACGTATATTGCCGCAGCCTTCCCTAGCGCCTGCGGGAAAACCAACCTGGCGTTGCTGAGGCCCCCGAAGACTTTTCCCGGTTACAAAGTGCGGACATTGGGCGATGACATCGCCTGGATGCGGATTGGCGAAGACGGCCGTCTCTGGGCGGTTAATCCCGAGGCCGGCATTTTCGGGGTGGTCCCCGGTACCAGCTATAAGACGAACCCCAATGCCATGGAGATGATTCAGAAGAACACCATCTTTACCAACGTGGTTTTGACCCCGGAGGGGACGGTTTGGTGGGAAGGGATGGACGACAACCCGCCAAAGCACGGGTTCGACTGGCAAGGCCGGCCCTGGACTCCGGGGACCGGGGAACCGGGCGCCCATCCCAATTCCCGCTTCACCACCCCGATCCGGCAGGTGCCAACGCTCTCCCCGGAATGGGATAACCCGCAAGGGGTTCCGATTTCCGCGATTGTTTTTGGCGGGCGCCGGGCCAAGGTGGCCCCGCTGGTCTACGAATCCTTCAACTGGGAACACGGGGTTTACGTCGGGGCCACCATGGCTTCGGAGACTACGGCCGCCGCCACCCATGAAGTCGGGGTGGTCCGGCGGGACCCCATGGCCATGTTGCCTTTCTGCGGTTATAACATGGGGCAATATTTCCGCCACTGGCTGGAGATGGGCAGGCGGATGCAAAACCCGCCCCGGATCTTCCATGTAAACTGGTTCCGCCAGAACGGGAATGGTGATTACCTCTGGCCCGGATACGGCGAGAACCTCCGGGTACTCAAGTGGATTCTCGACCGGTGCCACGGGAAGATTGGGGCCCGGGAGACGCCTATCGGTTACGTGCCGCATGCGGATGATTTTGACCTGAGCGGGCTGGACCTTACCCCCGACGTCATCCAAGTGTTGAGCAAGATCGACCGGGAGGCCTGGAAAGAGGAATGGCGGGACCAAGGCGAATTCCTCAAGCTATTCGGCGACGACTTGCCGGAGGAGCTCCGCAGGGAATACCGGGCCTTGGGGGAGAGAATTAAAGCGGAGTAGGATGAAGGGCGTGCTAATTATGTACGTGCAATGTACACGCGCCGTGTACTTGTGCGCGCTGTGCAATGCGTGCGCGCGCTGCTGTGGTATTATCTGGGCAATGCAGGTAATCCCGGGCGTAACGCGTGAGCGCGCACAGAACGCTATTCATTACACCATGCAAAGCGCCGCATATGTAATGCGTCGCGCAATGCGCGACGCTTCGCGCGGAGAGGACGGCCGCCCCGTGGACGCCAAATGCGCAGTCCAAAGCCGGGGCGGTTTTTTTATTGGCGCCGGTAAGGATCTACTTTCGCGCAGTGAAATTTCTCCTGTTTTCTTCCGGCGCAAACTTTGATACAATGAGAGAAAAGAGTTGACAGGGAGTTGCGGGTGATGCAAAGGTATGCCATCACAATCTTATGGGTTTTGCTTTTGGTTGCGGTAGTCTTTTCTCCCTCTTCCCAGTTGCGGGCGGCCGTAAGGGAAAGCCTGGCGGTGAATTTCTCCGAAATTCCCCTAAGCATAGACCCGGAGACTGCGGTTACGAATACAGAAAAGATTCTCCTTGCCAATCTCCATGAAGGCCTTGTAACCTGGGATAACGGGATCCTGGTGCCGGCGGCCGCTCGCAGTCTGGAGGTTTCTGGGGACGGACTCGTCTATACCTTCCATCTTCGGGAGAGTTTTTGGTCTAACGGGGATCCGGTGACCGCTTATGATTTTCATTCCACCTGGCGGCGGTTACTGGCGCCGGGAAGCAAGTTTCAATACGGTTTTTTATTCGACATAATAGTTAACGCCCGGGCTTACCGCTCCGGCCAACTGGATTCCTTCGCCAAGGTGGGGATCAGGGCCTTGGATGAGAAGACCCTCCAGGTGGAACTGGCCGAACCGGCCGGACATTTTCTCGCCTTGTTAACCCTACCGCAGTTTTTCCCGGTCCATTCCCTTTATAATACCGCCGGTTCCATGGAGGAAAAAGGCGCTTACCTCCCGGGTTTCTGTAGTAACGGGCCTTATTGCATCAAAGAATGGGAACCCCGGGACTATGTGGTTTTAGAGCCGAACCGGCATTATGCCAGGGGACGGGTATATCTGGAAAGGGTGAAAATCACCTTTTTGGCCCCGGCGGCCGCAATCTCCCTCTATGGGGCGGGCTTGATCGACCTGATGGATGAACCCCCCCTTTCCGATCTCTCCAAATACGGTCCGGATCTGGTACAAGCCCCTACCGGCAGTACCGGTTATCTTTACCTGAACCTCCGGCGCCCACCCTTAAATAATCCCTTGGTCCGTGAGGCGCTGGCCCTGGCGATCGACCGTGGATATATAGCAGAAAAGATCATGGGCTTAAACGGGATTCCTGCCACCGGTTTGATTTCTCCGGGGATTCCGGATGGGATTACCGGTCAAGACTTCCGGAGTGCCGGCGGGGATCTGGTCCCGTCAATGGATATAGAGAAAGCCCGGGCCCTGCTCTCCCGTGCCGGTTATCCGGGAGAGGATGGCTTTCCCCCATTGGAACTGGTGACGGTCGAAGGGAAAGCCTCCGAGGCAATTGCCCGGGCAATCGCTGAAATGTGGGAGATCAATCTGGGTTTGACCGTACGGGTGAAGGTTCTGACCTGGCCGGAGTATGAAGAACTTTGTGCAACAGGCAGGTTTTATACGGCGCGGGCCGGTTGGATCAGCGATTACCCGGACCCGGCGGCCTTTTTGAATATTCTTGCCTCCGGCGCATATGAGAATTTTTCCGCCTACCGGAATGGGGAGTACGACCGTTGGCTACAGCGGGTCCAAGAGAGTACGGAGATCCGGGAACGGATGGAGATCTGCCATGCGCTGGAAAGAATGGTCCTAAGAGATTGGCCGGTAATTCCGGTTTATTTCGCCACTAAACCATATTTTCTCTCCAAAGAACTACAGGAATTAGCATTTTCTCCCCAAGGTTACCCGTTGTTCAATACCGCCCGGTGGAAATGAACAGGGAGAAAATGCGGGGGGATGCCCAGTGAAAGAAAGAAATATGCGGAGTTTTTCTGAGCCTGCACGCATATGCGCGCCGACGAAAGCAGGGGAATTTACCCTTTGGGTGTTTTTTCTCCTTTTGGCGTTGTTTTTTTCTTTGGACGCCGGGAGGGCCGCCGCTTCCGACCAGGTCTTTGCCGGCGAAGAGATCGAAATCATCGCCGGCCAGGCGGAGTTTGATCCGGAGGCCCGGGTCTTTACCGGCAGCGACGGCGTGGAGATTCGCAGCGGTGAACTGGTAATCAGAGGAGACGAAGTAGTTTTCGACCGGGAGGGGTGGCTGGAAGCCACCGGTGAGGTGGAGCTCATACACCCTTCCTTCTTTCTGCGGGGAGAAGAGTTACTGTATAATCTTCAGACAACAAGAGGGGAAATAAGAGCGGTCACCGGTGACATGGAGGGGACGCTTTTCCGTGGTTCCCGGGCGGAAATCATTGGTTCCTCTTTATCCTTGCAAGACGCGGCGTTTACCCGTTGTACCCAGCCCCAGCCGGATCTGGAGTTTTCTGTTGGCTCGGTCCGGGTGGATAACGAGCGGCTAAAAACAAGCGCCGGCTGGGTGAAAGTGAAAGGTCTCCGCCTTTTACCCCTGCCGCCGCTGAACCTTCCTATCAGGACCTACGAGGGTTGGCCCTTCATACGCATTGGTTTTGAGAAAGACTGGTCGGTATTTTTTTCAGGAAGCCTTCGCTACCCTCTTTTAACGCAGTTTGCCGTCAGCGCCGGGGCGACTGTAGGCAGTAACGGGCGCCTGGAATTAACCGCCGGCTTTCACTGGTTTCCCAATGAGTTGTTGACCATGGAGACCTATTACACCTGGGACAGCCGGGCCGGGGAAAAGGCGGTTTTTTCACTAACCCACCGGAAAATCCGGTCGCATTTAAGCGCCGGCATTACGAATAACCGGGAAAATGTGGATATTCCGGGTGAAAGGTGGATGCAACTCTCTTTCCCCCTGGCGCCTAAGGCCACGGGGGAGCTTTTCTTACGAAAGGGATATCCCCACGAAATCACCGGTCTTGGCGCCTCCCTGGGCGATCCCAAGGCGGAGAGTCTCGGCGGAAGAGTAAGGAAAAACTGGTCTTCCCAATTCTCCACCAGGCATGGACTGGTCTATGCCCGGGGGGACTGGGGAAAAGAATACCTTTCCGGCTGGCAGTTGGAAACAGCGGTCTTAGGCCGGCTTTTGCAGGCCGGCCCATGGTCATTGGGGCTGGAGGCCGTATATATGTGGGGAAAAGAAGGGGGTTTATGGAACACTCAAAAAGTCGCTCTCTTCCAGAACCTGCACTGTTTTGAAGCCGGGCTGAGCTATGATTTCCTCGAGGAAAAGGTTGCTTTGGAGATCAACCTTGTCTGGTAGATTTTGTTTAAGAAAGCAAAGTATGATAAAGAGGGCCGGAGAATAGACTAGGAACAAATAACCGTGGAAAGCAGATATGGAGAATCCCTATGGATAATTTGTTAAACGACCTTTCCGGCTCCGAGTGGTTGTACTGGACGAGTACCATCTTCCCCACGAACTACCCGCCCGACCCGACCCATTCCCTCCGGAAAAAGCACGGGGCGATTAAACCCCCGCAGTTAATGGCCGAGATTATCAGGTTTTTTACAAAGAAAGGCGAAAGCGTACTGGATCCTTTTGCCGGCACGGGGAGTACCCTGCTGGGGGCGGCTTTAGCGCAAAGAAAAGCCGTTGGCATCGAGTTAAATCCGAAATGGGTCCGTGTTTATCAGGAGATCCAGGAAAATTTTACGGTCAAAAATGGCTGTTTTCTCCCGGATAGGACCGGAGAGCCGATCCGGGGGACAATGATTCACGGTGATTGCCTCTGCGAGCTAAAGAAGTTCCCCGCCGGTTGCCTGGCGGCGATTATCACCGACCCGCCATACGGTTGCCGGCACCGGGTACAGTTCAAGAAAGAAACCAACTTCGCCATGTTTGGCCATGATGACAAGAGAGATCTGGGAAACCTGCCGGATTTCGCCAGTTACCTGCAGAAGATGGCTGACTTTGCCGAGCAGGCCTGGCGGGTCCTTCAGCCCCAACGTTATCTGGTTTTATTGGTAGGAGACCGGTATCAAGACGGGGAATACCTGCCAGTTAGTTATAAAGTGGCGGAAAAAATCCGTGAAACAGGCTTTAAATGGAAAGGATTGCGCATCTGGTGGAACCAGGCGACCCAACGCCCGTTGAAGCCCTATGCCGTGAAAAAATGTTATGTACCGAATATCACGCACCAGAATATCCTAATCTTTCGTAAGCAGTGAATACCCGGTAAGGGGATGCGCCCGCGCCAAGCTCCGGGTTGGTCTCCCCCTATAATCATAAATAATGTAAAGCCCCGGTATAGATTTTGCCGGGGCTTTTTCTCTCCACTATCAAAGAAGATGAAACCGGTATTATCGGCGGTATGCGCTGTACAGATCTGGCCGCGATTCAGGGCAATAAATTCATTATAAAAAACAATATAGACGGGAGCCGAAAACCTGATAATTACCGCTATAGAAATGAAAATTTTTATACACGTTTGCAGGGATTTAGAAAAAAATAGCGAATAATAGCAAAAAAAACTTGGATAAGAAATCCTTTCCCAGCTGCCGGGAAGGTAGAGATCAGGGAAGCTGCGGAAGGCAGGGAAGTTTCAACCGCCGGGAAGGCGGATATTTAGAGAAATTATACTCCGGAGCGGAGTTGCTTTTTTTTTGGCGCAGAAGAGCAAAATAGCCAGTTTTTAGATAAATGTAAAATGGGGTGGAGAGCAATGAGAAGGAAGAAGAAGCGGTTAATAGCAACCTTTATTATCACTCTATTTTTTCTAAACAACACCTGCGGGATATTTGGCGGGATGGTTCATGCCGCGGATATTGTTGCCGACGGGTAAACCGCTACCCAGGTAAACACAACTGGAGCGAAAACCGATATCACCACAGGAACGACCGAGGGCGTTAATGCTTTTAACTCTTTTGAGAAGTTCAATATCGCCCAAGGACACACAGCAAATCTATACCTTCCCGATGGTACTATCAACCTGATCAACCTGATACATAATGAACGTTCGGAGATTCACGGTATTTTGAATTCATATAAAGGCGAAGAAATCGGTGGTAACGTCTTTTTCCTGAACCGCCACGGGGTCCTGGTAGGGGAGACCGGAGAGATCAACGTGGGAACGCTCAGCCTGCTGACGCCCACGAAAGATTTTATGGACAACTTTTTCACCGGCGGTCTGTCGGGAGAGGCGGTAGAGGCGGTCCTGGCCGGGAATATCCCCATCAGCGCCAGCGGCCTGGTCACCGTTAAAGGGAAGATTGACGCCAGGAGCAGAGATAATGACGGCCTGTCTTTGCGGATTAACGCAGGAAAAGTCCAGATCGGCAGGGCTTTTGCGGATTCCACCGCCGGCAGTCCGGTTGATTTTGGTGATATTGTCAATATCAACGGCTTGGAGAGCAATCCGGAGATTACAGTTACGGCAGATGGCAAAATTGTTATTCAGGCCAAGAGCAGTATCGATATTACGGAAGGGAGCAAGGTCTCGGCCGGCGGCGACCTTGAGCTCAAAGTCGAACAGGCACAAGACCAAGACAAGCTCGATCTGGATGATGAGGATGCAGTACAAAAGGGGGTCCAGAGCGAGGCGGCAATCAACATTAAAGGAGCCACCCTGGAAGGAAAAAACATCTCCTTGCTGACGAGCGCCGCAGCCACCTTTGAGTGGGAGCCGTCAAGCCTGCTGGGGCTGCCGATGGGGGCTTTGCCTTCCGGCATTGATGACGACCTCACCGGGGAAGAGGCGGGGTTGGGAGTTGTTAACGCGACAGCTGGGATTAATATCGGCGCCGGCTCGATTCTTACCGCCAGCGGCCAGGTGAAACTGGAGGCCGCGGCCAACAGTGTTTTGAAATGGAACTCCGAAACCAATATTGGTGAAGGGGTCAGTGTCGGCCTGCTCCATACCAAACTGAAGGCGGATTCTGCGGTGACGGTTGCGAGCGGCGCAAGGATTACCGGGGGGAGCCTGGACATAAGCGCACGCAACGATTCCCTCTTGGAAGTGAAGAGTCTGGCCCACACCGATAATAAAGATTCCATCGGCCAAGTGGCCCTCTTGATCAGCCAGGCGGATATTAACTCCCTGGCCAGGGTCGATTCCGGCGCCGTTATTAATGTAAGGGACCTCAACATCAGCGCCGTCAATCAGAACAGTTTCTTCACCCAGGCCAGCGCGGCCACTTCCGCCGGTTACGCCGGGGTGGCGGTGAATATCTTCACCGTCGACTCGAAGGCGGAAGCCATTAACGCCGCCGACCTGACGGGCATCGATAACCTGATCATTGAGGCCCTTGATCTGACCACAAAAAACCAGACCGTGGCCGAGACCAAACTGGTCAGCCCCGGGTTTGTCGCGAAATTCAAACGGCAAGCCGGCGCCAAAGTCCAGGATTTTATCGGGAAAAAGCTTGACCAGCAACAGGAGAAGCAGGATGGAAAGACCGGCGCGGCGGTCAAACCCAGGCTGGCCGGGGCGCTAACCATCGTCAACACCGACCACCAGGCGATCGCGGCCATTGCCGAGAATACAACAGTCAAGGCCAAGGAGGATATTGTCTTATCGTCCCGGGTAATCGCCGGCGGGATCGATAACAAGGCATTAACCAAGGTAGCTTCAAAAGCCAAGGACAAGGCCAAACCCGAGGATCCCGCCGCCTCGCTCTCGCTGAGCGCGGCTGTGATCTATGGCGATTACAACCACACCGCCACAGCCTTTACCGGAGACAATACAAACCTGGAAGCCAAGCGGGTGGGGCTCAACGCCCAAACGATCCAGCCCTATGAGTTCACCTGGCACAAATACGAAGGAATCGAGAGCATTATTGACAAACTAAAAAATGTCACCGGCGATCTGGGCCTTTCCTCGCAATTGACCGGTTATGCCAATGCCGCAGGAAAAGCGGATGACTTAAGCATTGCCGGTTCGGCCAGCCTCCTTTCTTTTGCCAACAACACCACGGCCTATACAGGGAAAAACTCCATCATCAATATCCTGGGCGTAGCCGGCAGCCAAGAATGGAAACCGGTCCTCCCCGGACAAACGCGGGTTGACAAGTGGCTTGACGAGTTAAACAAGAAAGACGATGAGGATGACAACGGTAAGAGCGATCGGTATGCGGACTGGTCGCTCCGGGTGACCCTGGAGTCGTCGGTTACGATCAAAGCCGTCACGGAGATTGGCGGGGCTTTTGCCGCCGGGAATATCGGCGGTCTGACCAACCCGGCCGGCGTCGGCGCGCAGCCGGACGGCGGCTCGGTCGGCGGCGCGTACAGCCATCCCGTGTACTACAATACGACCAACGCCTATGTGGCGGAGGGGACGGTCATCAAACCGGCGGCCGGCGTCTCCCCGGTTGACCTGTCCGTGATCGCCAAATCGCGGGAACAGATCATCTCCGTTGCACCCACCGCCGGCCTGGGCAGCGGTTACGGGCTCAACGGCATGGTGGCTTTAACCGGTGTTTACAGCACCACCACCGCCTCCATTGACGACGAGGCGCAGGTAACCGCCGGCAAGCTCACGGTAAGGGCGGAAGACGACGTTTTGGCCTGGGCGCTGGGGGGAGCGATTACTTCCAGTAAAGCCCTGGGCGCCGGTTTTGGCGTGGCGCTCAATGATATCAATACCGTGACTAAAGCCTTTATCGGCGATAATGACCTTCTGTCCGCCGGCGACTATCAAGGTTTAATCACCGCCGGGCAGCTGGAAGTCTATGCCCGGACCGACGGGAGCGTTAACGCCCTTTCGGTTGTCGGCGCCATCGTCTCCAACAGCGATCCCAACCCCGACGGCACCACTTGGAAGGACAAGCTGAAAGACGGGGTTAAGAACAAATTGACCTCATTAAAGAGTAAGATCTCCCCGTCCGACGGGAGCTCCGGCGGGGGTTCCGGCGAAGGCAAGTTCGGGCAAGTCACGGGAAAACTGAAAGAGGTCCTGAACAACGCCTACCAAAAGCTGAAGGATTCGGGCGGCGCCGGTGACAAACCCCCGGAAGAGACCAAACCTGCAGACCCCAAGTTTGGGCTGGGGATCTCCGGGAGTTCTTCCGTCAACCTGACCGCCCTCACCACCCGGTCATATATTGAGAATGCCATCGTACAGTTGACCTCGGGCGCGGACAACTCCCTGGAAGTCAAGGCGGTCAACGATACCGACATCTTTGCCCTGAGCGGCGGGGCGGCCCTGACCCGGGCCAAAGCCGAGAGTTCCCAGTTTAGCGGCGCCCTTGCCGGGGCGGTGACCGTCAATGACCTGGCCAATGAAACCTCTGCGGAGATTAAGAACGCGCGGATCAAAGACGCGGAAAAAGTAGCGGTTTACGCCCTGAGCGGGGGCGAGCAGGTCTCGGTGGCCTTAGGCCTTGCGGTCAATACGGAATCCGGTGGGGTGGACGCCAGCGTTGCCGGTTCGGTCTCAGTGAGCCATACCCGAAACCAGACCGCCGCCACCCTTGAGGAAGCCGTTATTAATAGTGAGCAAGGGGTGAATGGCGACCAGTTGCAAGTGCTCGCCTATGACCGCACCTACCTGGGGACCGGCGGCGGGACCCTGACCTATGGCGGCAAAGGCGGCGTGGGTCTCGCCGTCACCTATAGCGACATCGGCAATCTAACTAAAGCCCAGATTCTAAATAAATCGGTAATTAACAACTTCAACAGGGTCGATGTGCAAGGACTCAGCGCGGCCCGGATTGTCGCCGGGGGCGCCGCCGCCGGTCTGATCGTGAGTGAAGACACGGGAAGCTTTACTGGCGCGGTCGTCATCAACCTGCTCCACAACGAAACCACCGCCGGGATTTTCGGCTCAACGGTGAGCGCCGGCGAGCGGGTTGATGTTTTGGCCCGTGATGTTTCCGGCATGGATGAAGTCGCCCTCCTGAACCAGTTGCTCGATGAGAAAGACGGGGGCAAGCAGGGCGAAGCGATCTTTGATTATGATGGTACCGCCCTATACAGTGACGGCAGATATAGGGTGCAAGAAGGCGATAGTTTAGCGAAGATCGCGGAAAAATTTGATCTGACCGAAGCCAAATTACGGGAGGCCAACGGGCTCTCCGAAAACGATACAATCCAAGTTGGCCAGGAGCTCAAGATCCCCGTGGACAACCACCACAAGAACAAACCGGGGATTATCGCCGTGGCCGGGGTTGCCCAGTACAGCGGGAACAATGTGGGGCTCTCTTTCGGCTGGAATGAGATTGCCAACACCTATGCCGCGGTCATCGAAGAGTCGACGGTCAAGACCCTGAACGCCCAGGGGAATGTGGGCGTGCAGGCGGTCTCTTCGGCGGCGATTACCGGGTTCAGCCTTGGCGCGGGGGTGGCGTCGCAATTTGCCGGCGCCGGTTCGGTTACAGTCAACAACATCAACAACCAGATTACCGCCAAGGTGAACCGGAGCACGGTTACTTCGGAGAAGATCTCCATCGACGCTGACGACCGCTCCTGGATCGGGTCCCTGGCCGGGCAGGTAACGATCAGCATTGGCCAGGTCGCCGTTGGGGCGTCAGTGGCTGTGAATAATCTGGGGAATCAAGCGGAGGCGGAAGTTAACGGTTCCAACCTGACGGCGAAGAGCGTCAAACTGCAAGGTTTAAATAATGGTAAGATTTACACCCTGGCGGTGACCGGTGGCGGTTCCGCAGGGGTGGCGATTAACGGTTCTTTTGCCATTGCCAATATCTTTAACACCACCCGTGCCGAAATCGCCGCGCTTAATGGGGCAAAAACCGTTATTAACAGTGAAAACTTAAACCTCCGGGCGGCCGATGAGTCGGCCATCTATTCCGGTTCAGGGAGCGCCACCTTCGGCAGTACAGCGGCGATCGGCGGCGGGTTGACCGTCAATACGATAAACAACAATGTCTTCGGCTATGTGCGCGGCAGCCAACTCAACATCGCCAACCAGTTACAGGTTGACAGCATAAACAACGCTGCCATCAGAACCGTGGCGGTGGCCGGGAGCGCCAGCCAGACGGTGGGGGTCAGCGGTTCCTTTGCCTTCTCCTACATCACCAACACCACGGAAGCCGCACTGATCGACAGCAATATCCAGGCGCCGCAGGCCACGGTCTCAGCAGTGGAAAACGCGGAGATCGCGGCGATCTCCGGGGCGGCGGCGGGGGCCGGACAAGCGGCGGTCGGCGGCGCGCTTACCGTCAACCTGATCACCGATACAACCAGGGCTTATATTGAAGGCGGCAATTACCAAATCGCCAATAAATTATCAGTTCAGGGCCTGAATAACTCAATGATCAACACCTTGGGGGCTGCCGGGGCAGGGGCCGGGACCGCCGCGATCAGCGGCTCGGCGGTCACCTCGGTCATCAACAACTTGACCGAAGGACGAATTGACGCTGTGCTTACGGCGGACCAAGTATACAAAGGGTTTACGATCACCGCCGGTCAGCTGGAAGTGCTGGCGGAAGACCGGTCCCAGATCAATGCCGTTGCCGGCCAAGCGGCGGGCGCCGGCACCGCGGCCATCGGCGGCGGGGCGACCGTCAATGTGATCGCCAGTCAAACCAAGGCTCTGATTAATGATCGAGTTTACCGGGTACAGGAGGGCGAGACCACCCAGGCCCTTGCCGAACGCTTCGGGGTGAATCACAACCAGTTACTGGCTGCCAACGGGCTGACCGCGGATGACCAGCTCAAGGCCGGTCAGGTATTGATTATCCCGGCGGCGAAACCCGAATGGAAAAGCCGGATCCAAGGGGCCGCCCTTATCCAAAGCATCAACACGGCGACCATCCGCACTGTGGCCCTGGGCTTCGCCGGGTCCGGAGTGGCCGCCGTCGAGTTGATTGTGGCCACTTCCCACCTGGACAACACCACACTGGCCGGGATCAACGGGGTCGAGATCGCCAATCAGAACCAGGCGGTCCGGGTGCGGGCGGAAAACAACGGCGAAATTTCCACCCTCTCCGGGGAAGCGACCGGTTCCGGTGTTGCCTCCCTGGGCGCGGCGACCTCCGTGAACCGGGTGGCCAATACCACCAAGGCCTTTGTCAGCGGCGGCGGGGTGGCGACCAACTACAACTTGGGCAACCTGTTGGTGGAGAGTTACAGCCGGGCGGCGATTAACAACGGCGCCATCGGGTTGAGCGTCTCCGGTAGCGCTGATGTTAGTGTTGGTGTCGCCGGCTCCATCGGGGCCAACTTTATCAATAATACCACGGAGAGCTATATTGACGGCGGGGCAAAAGTGGTCGCCCTGGATAATGTGGGCGTCTTGGCGGAAAACCACGATGTGATCGTCAATGCCGTTGGGGCCACCGGCATCGGGGCGGCGCTCATCGGCGTTGGTTTCGGGGCTTCCTCCGGGATTAATGAGATCGGCGGAACAACCAGGGCTTATATCACCGGGTCCGGGACCGAGGTGACGGCCTTGGCCCAAAACGCCAACAACCAGATTGAGGTGGCCAACGGGGACTTGACGGCGGGTGCAACCCCCTTGAACTTTAATATAAGCGAGAGTGTTGATGCGAAGCAGAGCCTGGATCTCAGCCGGCTGGTCTCCCCCAACCTCGACCAGCATCTGGCCAAGGATCAAGTTAACGGGGTAGTGGTCAATGCCACCGCCACCCATAGCGTCTTGACAGTCCTGGCGAATGTGGGCGGCGGCTTGACCGTCGGGGCTACCGGGAATACCGGGGTCAACCTACTGTTGGGCGAGACTGCCGCTTATGTCCAGGAAGCAAAGATCAATACAGCGGCGAATGACGCCGGGGCTAGCCAGTCGGTAACGGTGAGCGCGGTTGATCTTGCCCATTACTATGGCGGAGCGGGTGCGGTCGCCGCCGGAATAGCCGGCATTGGCGCCGGGGCGGAAGCCAATGCCATGACCAGGAAGACAGAGGCCTATATCAATGCCAGTGAAGCGGTCCGGGCCAAGGAGGCCATCACCGTAAAAGCCACCGCCCAGCAGAAAATTGTCTCCAATGTTGCTAATGCCACCGGTGGGGCCGGGGCGTTCACCGGTTCGGCCGGTCTTGGTCTGATCAAGGGCGAGACCCGGGCTTATCTCCAGGGGACTAAGGTTGATACCAAAGATCTGAATGTGACCGCCGATTACGATGGTGAATTCTTCTTGGCGACCGGGGCGGCGGCTGTTGGTGGCGCCGGCTTTTCCAACTCCCTTTCGGCCGCGTTGGACCTGAGCCTTACCGAAGCTTTTATCAGCAGTTCCCAGGTTATGGCCGGCGGGAAGACAACGGTGGCAGCAGATACCGGTCTTAAACTGCAGCATTGGGTCGTAAGCGGTGCCACCGGTGTGGCGGAGGGCATAGCCGGCAATGCCCTGGTGGATCTGGCGGCCACTACCACCAAGGCCTACATCTTAAATTCCAATTTAGGCGCTGCCGACAAGCGCAACGGTAGTCTGGCGGTGAACGCCCGGGATAAGATTGAGCTGATCAACCGGGCGGGCGCGCTTGGCCTTACCATCGGCAACGTCGGCATCGGCGCCAGCGCCAATGTGAATGCGATCAGCAACACCGTTTCGGCATTTATCGGTAACTCAACAATCTATACCACGGATAAACAGGAAGTGACGGCCAATACCGAACGGAAGGTTGATGCCATCGGCGCCTCCGCCGGGATTGGGCTAGCGTCCGGGTTAGGAGGTAACGCCTCCTTAATCCTGATTGGCAGTATCTTTAATGATGCTGACAGTGATATAAAGAATGAGCTTAACGCCAACAACCAGGGGACCCTGGCAAAGATTAATGAATTGATGACCGGGAACTGGTTGCGGACCGGCGAGACCGACGGCAACATCCGGGCCGGTGACGAAGGCGAATACGGGGTCAAAGGCGTGAGCCAGGCGGAGATTACCCGGGTTAACCAGGCCGGCAGCGTTGATGTGATCGGGTTTTTGAACGCGGGGGGTCAGTCAGGGGTCTCAGCCCTGGTTCAAGACTCAACCCTTGATGCGGGCAATGACGTCGCGATCACCGCGCACAGCGTGGACCAGATCCGGATCAACGCCGGCGCCGGCGGTATCGGGGCGGTGAGCGCCGGTGGCACGGCCGGTGTCGTGCTGATGAAGAATAACCTCCGGGCCGAGGTGACAGGGGCGTCAACCGTTACGGCCGCTGGAAACCTGACCATTGACGCCCGGAGCCGGAATAGCGATCCCAGCGCGCCCGCAGTGCAAGTCTACAGTTTCCAGGGGACCGCGGGAGTCGCCACCCTTGGCGCGGCCGTAGCTTTGGCCGATGTAACGAATAATCTGACCGCCCGGGCCGGACAGGGAACGACCTTGAATCTGTTGAACGATGAAAGGGAAGTGAAGATTACCGCAGTTGATGAAATGAATATTATCACGAAAGCTGAAGGCCTCACCGTCGGAGCAGCGACCGCCGGAGTGGTGGCCGCCGTTGCCAAGCGCGGCGGCAGGATCGAAGCCTCCGTTGCCCAGGGGGGAACCCCGGATGCCGGCACATCGCTGACGAGCAAGGGTAACTTGATTCTCTACAGCAACCTGGCGGGGAAGATTAACGCTTATAGCCAGGCCGGAACCGGCGGCGCCGCAGCTCTCCGGGGCACGGTGGCGGAAGCAACGGAGGAAAGCGCCGTCACCGCCTTGCTCGGTGAGAACCTTACGCTTGATGTGGCAAAGGCCGTTACCATCCTGGCCGAGGCGAAACCGGATGTGAAGGCGGAAGCCCGCGGGTATGACGGTTCGCTAGTGGCGAGCGTGGGAGCGGTAGTGGCGACCGCGGCTGCCAAACCGTTGGTGACCGCCGGTGTTGGCCGGAACAATACAATCAAGGCCACGGAATTCTCTATTACCGCCGCCAATTGGGGTTCGGCCCTTGAAGCAAAAGCGGTGGCCGGCGGGGGTACTCTGGGTGTTGCGGTTAACGCGACGGAAAGCACGGCCCTGCACCAGAGTAGAGTAATGGCCCTGATCGACCCCTCCGCCTTTATGCTTGAGGGTAATATGAACGTGAAGGCCCTTAACAATATGGCGGGACATAAGGCCACCTCCAGCGGGGTGACCATCGGCGGGCTTGTGGCCGCCGGCGGCAACGTGGCGCAGGCGAGGTCGGAGACGGAGACCCATGTCAAGCTGGCCAATGGAATTACTGGGAAAATCGCCGGCCAATTGGCGGTGGACGCGGTTGGCACGGATAATCTCTACGCGGAAGCAGTCTCCGGCAGCGGCGGGATAATCGCGGGGCATTCCGCGGTTGCCGGGGTGACCAAGAACAACCGGACCTGGGTGGATTTGGGCGGCGGCGCCGGTAGCGACTACCTGACCGCCAATATCATCACGGCCAACGCCAAGCAGGAGACCACCTTCAACAGTATGGTGGACAGCACCCAGGCGGCGGTGGTTGGTTGCAGCGGTGCGCAGACAAGAAATACTATTAATTCCCGGGTGGAAGTACTCATTGCGGAAAACGCCCGGTTCCAGACGACGGAGCTCTTCAGCGCCCAGGCGAAGAGTATCATCAATAAACCACGGTTGGCCGGGGATGGTTTCAATGTGAAGGTCGGGGCCGGCGGCGTTGTCGATGCTTCGGCAGGCGTCAGCGATACCGCGATCACCAGCAACGCCAGGGTCGTCCAAGGAAAGGATTCATCGGTTGTAAGTACCGGGATGGAGGTCCGCGATCTTGAGTCGGACGACGGTAATCAGAACGGCGACGGCCTTGAGGCCGACGTGAAAATTGTGGGCGGCGTGGTTAATTACAACGCGGTCAACGATATTTACGCTTACGATAACGCCAGACTTGATACAGGTGGTGGTATCGATATCGCCAAAACAGAATCGAAGATCACCGCCGACCAGGCAAACACTGAGATCGTTCTGGGTGAAAATGCGACTCTAAAAGCGGTTACCGCCAATTTGGGGGCGCGGACCGAAGCCGAGATCAGAACCAATGCCAACAGCAAGGCCTACGGGTTTGCCGGTGCGGCCGCCGGCGCCTCCCTGTCGCGGCTCAAGACCCTAAACCAAGTGGAGATCGGGAAAAATGCCTCGCTGGAGGCGGAAGATATTAATTTGGCGGCAGGCCGGGATATTTACGGTATAACCAATGACCTGTGGGTTATAGCCTATACCGACCTTTTTAACCAAACAGCCTTTCCGATAAAAACCGACCCGGAAGCGGTGGCCGATGTTTTCCAGACTAACCGGATCCTCATTGACGACGGCGCACAGTTGCGGAGTGTCCGCGATATCAACTTACTGACCACCGAGGGTCGCCAGACTGTATTTGGGCAAGGAACCGGGATGGACCTTTACCGTGCGGTAGCGGAGGAGTTTGCCAACGCCTTCCGCCAGTTATTTGGGAAGGAGAAAATCTCCCTCCAGATCAAGGCGGGCGAGAGTTTATATGGCCGCAATAACCTGGTGAATGTTGATGGTACCGTCCAGACCGGAATCTATAGCCGGGAACGTTTAGTCTTTAATCCATATGGTGAGGTAATCGAACAGACAGATGGGATGCAATATGTAATTGACGGCGATTATATCAATGTGCAGGATGCCCGGGTAGTGACAGGCGGCAATATCAGCATTACCGCGGACAACCTTTATGGCAAGGGCAGCCTGCTTGGCCGCGGCGATGCAGAACTGTCCATTATCAACCCGAGCCCGTATCATCTGCGAGTGAACAACCTGCTCGTCGCCGGGGGAGAGAGGGGAGGCTATCTCTATTACAACGGGATCGCGGTCAGTTCGGCGGAGGAGATCCAAAAGATCAACTTAGATTATATGCTTGGGCTTGGTAAAACAGTCAATCTGGCGGTCACCGCCACCGGAAGCACGGCTGTACCGAAGATCAACATCAGAAACACCTATACCCCGGTTACGGGTGACGGGCCGAACCTTGACATAGTAGGGTTGGTTTCCAATCTGTTCGGAGAGGTCAATATCGAAAATGCCAAAGGCAGCATTAATGTGACCGGTGTCATCCTGGCTGAGACGGTTTATATGAGCAGCGGTAGAGATATCATCTTGGATTATATCCCTGGTTTTAGGCATGTCCCAAGCAATCCCTTGTCGATCTGGAGAGAAACAGTAGATGAATGTATTGGGGCTACTGATGAATTTAGCGACTTTCCCAATTATTTGGCGCCCTATAACCCCATCTACCAGTACTACCGGGAAGTCAAAACCTCTAAGTCCGGTAGCGGCGCCTTGATTGCCGGAAATTACTTGTATATAAGCGCCGAGTATCTGAATATTAACGGCACGATCCAGAGTGGGATCCCCAACTGGAATCTGTGGCTTGACCGGAGTTTGGTTTCGCATATCGAATTCATACAACGTCAGTGGGAAGCTGACGGCCGGCCCGCGCTGGACGAAGTAGCGTTGGCGCAGAATCCGCTTTATCGTCTAACTATACACGATAATTGGTCGGGCTCGATCGCCTCCTACTACAACCCGGAAACCAAAGAGATCGTCGTGGAAGACGTGAAGGTGGAGGGAGGCAGCGCCGTTATTGAAGGGAAGATCCTTAATACCGGCGGGGGACGGATCAATGTGGTGGATGGTTTCGGCAGAATCAATATTACAAACAACACCCCCTATGCGATAAAGCTTAATTTGCTTGATACCGGGAATATTGAGGGGAAACTTACCATTACGGATCCAAATATCACCCATAACGGTTTACCGGTGACAACGGTTTACCAGCGGCTCGGCAATGATATCACCATCGAGAAGTTGGTTCGGCAGAGTGAAGGTGAGACAATCATTAATTCCCAAGTGATCAAAAACGCTCGCTACACCAGTTATCAACCCCTGATGAACCAGCGTTACCAGATAGAGACATTAAGATATGGGGAACGAAGACGAGAGGCGAGAATGAGTCTGAACGCCTGGTCTAGGTTTAAAAATGCACACGAGAACAATTGGGAAGAGAAAACAAAAGACTATCGCTATATGAACGAATGGGTAGATCCAGAAACCGGCAGCAAGACATATCAATTAGTAGAAGATCAATTCAGGGATGTCAGAACCATACATGAAGGCCATATATCGGTTGTCATCGAGCAGCATGAGAGTAGTTATTATTTCTCCTATCACAACAAGCCTGTCTCATCCAACTGGCAAGTTACACTTGTTTCTCATGGTGAACCGCGACCGGGTAGTCCGAATCCACTTCACTACGCAGCGTATTGGAGTTTTGGAGAATTTGAAGAACGGATCATTCATTCGTTCAAGGCGGATCATACGGTCGGGGTCCAGTTTATCGGTTCGGACAGCGGCGAGCTCGCGATTAAGAGTGTTGGCCCTGTCAGATTCAGCAGCCAGGTCTCAAACTTGAAAGGCGGGATTAATGTTGAAGCCGAAGGCGGAATTGAGCAGGCTTCGGAAAAAGCCTTGCTCAAGACTGACCAACTGAACTTGGTATCAAAAGCCGGTGCGATCGGAAGCAGGGAGAACCCCCTGGCCGTCCAGTGGACAGGGTCCGGCGGTCTGACCGCGTTGGCCAAGAATATCTATATTCGCTCGGTAGCCGATGATTTGGTCCTGAATAACGTTAAAACCTATGAGCCGGTGGCAGAGAACAACAACAATCAGATCCTGAACGAAGGAAACGGCGATAACGGAGGAAGCGGAGAAAACGGCGACAACGGAGGGAATGGCGATAACGGCGGCAACGGAGGAAACGGCGAAAATGGAGACGACGACAGCGCCGAAGTCGCCGGAACCATCAGGCTGGAAGCGGTGGGTAACATCACCGGTACTGGAAATGGTGTGGTGATTGACGGGAACCGGGTTGAACTGATTTCACAGCAAGGAAGCATCGGTAATGGTCCGGAAAGCCCGTTAAGGATCAAAAGCGGCGCCGGGGGCTTGAGCGCCAAGGCGGTCTATGATATCTCCCTCTCCCAGGCCGAAGGGGATGTGTACCTGGATAGTGTGGTGTCAAGCCTGGGCGATGTCTGGCTGCAGGCGCTGAACGGCTCCTTCTTCGACGCCAATCTCGGTGAGCGGCGGGATGAGCGTACCGAAGAAGAGCTGCTCCTGCACTGGAAGAACCTGCGCTTACTGGGCGAGGAAGCGGAGAAGAGCTCCGCGGAGACCATTGCCGCCTATAAGAACGCGAAAAAACATGAATACCTGACCTACTGGCAGCTGAGGAATATCCGGCCGGTCTACAACGAACAGGGTCAATTGACGGGTTATGAAGCGGATCCCTATGACCCGCAAACCGCCAGTCCGGAGCTGCAGGCCCTCCACCAACTCTACGGAGAAACCACATTCGACCCGGACTGGGAATATGCCCTCTCCGATGAGGAGAAAGCCGGGTTGACCGAGGGTTACGTTTGGACCATCGAGCAACTGGAGACCGCTTTGAGCCGGACGGTTCTGACCAAGAGAACCACCAGCACCGTGCCGGTCTTCGAAGACCCCAATATCCGGGGGAAAAATGTCACGCTCCTGGCGGAAAAGGGCAGCATCGGCAGCGACCGTGGACAACTGGTGATTGACGCCAATAACCCCGAGGCGCTGCAAGACCGGGAAAACCGGCTGGCGCTGGCCGCAGCCGAAGCCAATGACGTCCTGGTTGACGAGGAGAACCTGATCATCACCGTTTTGCTGCGGGACTCCGTTGATATTGATCTCCATCCCGATGGCGTGCTGGAGGTTGTCGGCAGGGACCACGTCTACCTGGGTTCGCAGGAACCGCTTTATGTCAAGTCCGTGCAGAGCGGCGGGGATATCCGGATCAAGGGTAAAAATGGGTTGTATAATGTCAGCGGTACCGACCTGGCCGCGGTTCAGGGGAATAACCTGATTATCGAGGGCGATCAGGGCGGGATCGGGACGGCGGATAACCCGCTCCGGATTGACCTGGCGGAACTGGCGACGTTGATTGCCCGGGCGGAAAAAGGCATTTACATCCGGGAACTGGCGGGGAATCTCAATGTGGCCGAGATCTATGGGCGTAATGAGATTGATTTATGGGCGGACGGTTCGATTCTCGATGCCGGCGGTCCGGAACGGAACTATGTCATCGAGGGCAAGAGCATTAGGTTGGCCGCGGCGAATGGGGATATCCGCGGCCCCGGCGGAGACTTAACAGATTTTAGGGTCCTCATCCACCAAGGCGAGCTTTCAGCCAGCGCCGCCGGTCATATTTACCTGGTTGACCAGTCGAACCTGGTTAATCTGGGGGCGGTTACCGCCGGCGGTGAGCTGCAGGTAAAAGCCGTCGGGGATCTGAATGTGAATAACTTAATCAATGGACAAGGCGGGGTCCGGTTGGAAGCGGCCGGCAGCATCGCCCAGAGGGACGGCGGGCGGATCCAGACGTCGCTCCTGGAAACAATCAGCGGCAAAGGTCAGCTCTTGACCGGGGAAAATCAGGTTTCCGTCCTCAAAGCAGTTAATGGCAATGGCGACCTGAGCTTTACCAATATGACCGACCTGGTCGTGGAGTCGCTCCTTAATGAAGAGGGGCGCATCAGCTTGCTGGTCTTGGCAGGCAGCCTCAATGTGAAAAAACTCCAGGCCGCCGGCGGAGAGCTGACGATCAAGGCCGACCGGTTGCAACTGGAGGAACTGATCCATGGCGGGGCTTCCGGCCTGTTCCTGGATGTTACCGGCAGCAGCCGGGAGATGGCGGAGAACGTGCTGATTAAGGGGACCAGTCCAGCGGGGCTGCATTTCACCAGGTTGGTTACGGATTTCGGGGTGATTCAAGGCGTAACGGAGCGTTTGGGCTTCGACCACCTCCGGATTGGCACCTATGCGGAGATCGCCAACAGCTTGAATAATGTCATCGTCGACAACTACCCGCAGAAATTCCTCGATGTCGACCTGCAGCTTTGCGTCCCGCCGACCACCGTCTTTTATCTCAGGTTAAACCCCGGCCGTGTGATTGAGACCGATGGTTTCATCGTTAACTACAAAAAGGACCGGATCAGTAACGACCTGGGTGAAACGATCATTGAAACCAGCCGCGAGATGCAATCCCGGACCCCCTCATCCGCCGCCCCCGTACTGCAAGGGCCGGATACGGTCCAGGAGATCCCGGAGACGGACCAACTGGTTACCGGGGTTGGAAGAATAACAGGACAGCAGGAAACTGCCGGGGTAGATCAGGACGAGGAAGAAGAGGGTGAAGAGGAAGAATAGGACGGGATAATGGTCGAGAGGAAGCCCGGACTAAGGGGGAAAAAAGATGAGTCCTAAATTCAGCCCGTTGGGGTTTTTCAAGAAAAAGCCTTTTGCCGTCATTCTCCCGGTACTGATCCTGGCGGCAGGGTTGTTCCACTCTGCTTCCGGTTATACCGCTGAGGCTGAATCCGGTTATACTGCGGAGGCGGACGTTTCCGGTTATACAGCTGAGGTTGCTTCCGATCATGCCGATGAAGCTGAAACTCCCTCCGGTCGTGCCGCTGCGGATGAAAGACCTTCCGGTCACGCCACTGAAGCTGAAACCCTGGAACGGCCGGGTGTAATCAGAATCCAAAAGATCGTGACCGGCGAATCGCAGATTCTGACGGCAGAGGAGATCGAATCCATCACCCGGGAGTATGAAGGAGGGTGGCTCACCAGCAATGACCTTAAGAGGATGATCAATAAGCTAAACAGGGTTTATCAACAAAAGGGCGCCATTACGGCCCGGGCCATCCTTCCCCCGCAAACAGTGGAGGACGGTGTGCTCCGGGTGGAGTTGGTGGAAGGGCGGATCGGCGAGATCCGGGTGGAGAACAACCGGTTTACCAAAGCCTCCTATATTCAGCAACGGTTAACCCTGGAGAAAGGCGAGATCTTTTACTTAAACAAATTGGAAACGGAGTTGGGCCAGTTCAACCTGGCCAACGACATCATGCTCTTTGCGGAACTGCAGGCCGGGGAAGAATACCAGACCACCGATGTGATCATCAAGACCCTGGAACCGCCGAATTTCCAAGCGATATTCTTTACCGACAACCAAGGAAGCGAAGAGACGGGAGAGTACCGTGCCGGTCTTAATTTAACCCGTAAAAGCCTTTTTGGTTATCGCGACCCCATAACGCTTAGCTGCGTCTATAGTAAAGGGTCGCTCACCGCTTCCCTTGATTATCAACGGCCTTTCCGGAACCGGGCCTACCTCCAATCCGGGTATAATTATTCCCGGACCACGATTGTCAAGGCCGGGTTCGAAACGGGGGATATCGGCAATACGGACAACGACTTTTACGTGAAATACGGTAAAAAAAGGTTTACCGCCGAGTATGAACATGACCAGTACCTTTCTCTCCAAAAAAAGCAAACCGAAGCGCGGATTGCCACCTCCATTATTGAGCAAACGGATCTTATCACGGCCGTCTATGGGATT
>JAAYIC010000083.1 GCA_012735195.1 Bacillota bacterium | reverse complement strand
TTTTTGCACATCCCCGGTCTTCTGCATATAATTTAAGGGCAGGAGGAGGGGTATTTTTTGCTGGCGAAAACTTCGGAGCTGAGGGCCAGGGAAATAGTGAATATCATTGACGGGAGAAAACTGGGCTTTCCTACCGATTTGGAGATCGAACCCCAAACCGGCAGGATATTGGCGATTGTGGCGCCGGAACCCGGGAGATCCTTCCGGCTCTTTGGCAGGGGAGGCGAGATTGTCATCCCTTGGGAAAAAATTAAAAAAATAGGACTTGATGTGATCTTGGTGGAACTGCCGGAACAAGTGGAAGCCGGTTCTTATCTGGACCTTTCCTAAAGACAAAAAAACTGGACAAGCAGGGGTGAGAGTTATGGATTTTTCTTTTTACGATTTTCACATGCATACTTTTCTTAGTGATGGAACAATGCTCCCCATGGAACTGATCCGCTTTGCCGCTGTTAGCGGACGCCGGGTGATGGCGGTAACGGATCATGTCTCCGCATCCAATATGGAACGGATCATCCGGGAGGTTAAGGCGGATACGGTTTTAGCCGGGAAATACTGGGGAATAACGGTCATAGCAGGGGTGGAATTGACCAACATACCCGCCGGAGCGGTAGCCCCGCTGGCGGCAAAAGCCCGTGCGCTCGGAGCCGAACTGGTGGTGGTCCATGGGGAGACCTTAGTTGAACCGGTCGATCCCGGGACCAATTTGGCGGCGGTTAGTTGTCCGGATGTTGATATTCTGGCCCATCCCGGCCTGATTGCCCTGGAAGAAGCGCGCCTGGCGAAAGAAAACGGGGTTTGCCTGGAAATTTCTTTACGGCGGGGACACGCGTTCGCCAATGGCCATGTGGTCAACATGGCCAGAAAAGCCGGGGCGAAAATCTTACTTAATTCCGACGCCCATACCCCCAACGACCTTGTCCGGCAGGAGCTTGCGGTAAGAATAGGGCGGGGCGCCGGTTTGACCGCTGAAGAGATCGCTCTTACCAGCGAGACCGCCCGGGAGATAACCGAAAAGATTTTGGCGCGGCGCGAAGAAACCGGATAAAAACAGCAGATAAAAGGAGATTTTTATTAAATTCTCTTATTTCCAGCAGGAAAGGGAGAAAACGGGGCGAATAGATCAACCGGGTACCGGGCTTCTGCCGTCTGTAGAAAACGGAGCGTTGGGGGTGTCCATATGAAACGCTGTTCTCTTTGGACCGGGCTTTTTTTAACGGTTTTGCTTTTTGGCGTCTTACCGTTTCCGGTGACGGCAACGGATGGTGGTAATAACAATAATAACAACGGGGAGATGGAATGGTTATATGATGCCGGGACGATTGAGATCGATCCCGGTATCGATTTTCATACCGATTTGGCGCGGGGCCGGGTGGTCCAAGTAATCACCGAGGAAGAAACCATTGACGTCTTGACCGGGGAACCAGTAATGGACCAGACTTTGAGAGTGAGGCTTCTTTCCGGAAAATTTAAGGGCGAAGAGATTGTTGTCTATAATTACGGCCTGCACAGCCCGGTTTATAATATCGATGTTACAAAAGGCGACGGCGTTATCGTGGCGTTACAGGTGGAAGAGGGTGTTATAAAAGAGGCCTTTATCGCCGACTACTTGCGGGAACCCCCGATTTATATCTTGACCTTCCTGTTTATCCTGGCCTTGCTGGCCATTGGCTGGCGCAAAGGAGCAAAGGCCCTTTGTTCGCTAATATTAACCATGGTCATCGTCTGGCAAATCCTCCTCCCCGGGCTTTTGCGCGGGTATAACCCGGTGGCCTTGACCGTATTGGTCGCCGCTGTTGCCACCATGATTACCATCTTTATTGTTGCGGGCTTTTCCTATAAGAGCTTTGCGGCAATCCTCGGAACCATCGGCGGGTTGGGGGTGGCCGGGTTAGCGGCCATGCTGGCGGGAAAGGCTGCCCACCTCACCGGGTTCGGCAGCGAGGAAGCGGCGATGCTCCTTTATATCCCGCAAAATGTCAGCCTGGATATTCAAGGGCTTCTATTTGCCGGGATTATCATCGGCGCCCTGGGAGCGGTGATGGATGTCAGCATGTCCGTGGCTTCCGCGGTTGAGGAAGTAAAAAAAGCCAATCCTGCGCTGGGAGCGGCTGATTTGTTCCGGTCCGGGTTGAATGTCGGGCGTGACGTAATGGGGACAATGTCCAATACGTTGATTCTGGCCTATACCGGCAGTTCCGTTCCTTTGCTCTTGATTTTTATGGCTTACCGGGAATCATTGTTAAAAATGATCAACCTGGATATGATCGCTTCCGAAATTGTCCGGGCGCTCTCCGGGAGCCTGGGAATGGTGCTGGTGGTGCCGTTAACCGCGTTTATCGCCGGTTTGCTTTTCGGGCGCTGTTGGCGGCCGGAGAAACCCAAGACTGGGCAGGACCAGGCCGGGTAAGAATAGAAAAAGAACAAGCCTAAGACTAGCAAAAAGAGCATAAAGAAAAAAACATACCTAAGAATGAAAGAGAAAAAAGGGCATACCTTGAAAATGAGGTGAAGCCCTTTGTTTTTTTCTCAGCGTGCGCGAACGCTATGCCGGCGGGTTCTCCCGGGCGCTGTCTTCTTTTTTATTATCGTGTTTTATGTTCTCCTCGGTTATCTGCGCCCCGCGGCCTTCCCGTCACTGGCGCCGGGGGCCTACTACCGGGTGAATCTGGTTGAAGAAAACTGTAGTTTTGAACTGCCGGTCAGTACCGTGATTATTGAGGAAGCAAGGTTCCTATCGGAAGAGGTCTGTTTCCATCTGGCTTTTTACGACCCGGTTATGAAGTTCCACGGCTTTTTGGAAAAATGGCGGCTGGATGATTTGGCCGGCTTCCTTGCCGCCGCCCGCCAAAATACCGGTCTTGCGCTTCACGGATACCGGCAGCGGCAGACCAACGGCCGGGTGGAGCTTTTTTATTTGCAGACAGGAAGAGTGGGGACTATTTTTGGGCGGGAGTTCTTTTTCCCGCTCAACAAAGGGTCCTATCTACGCTGGGCGTTTTTTCTTCCGGCCGGGTTTTATCAACCTATGTACGAGGATGTTTTTGCCCGGATCGCCGGTTCATTCTGGTTTTCCCAAGGTTTTTTGGAGGTCCCAGGGGAGGAGGGTCCGCCAGCGGGCGTGGGTAAGGAGTTCCCACAATATACGGCAGATCTGTCCGTACCTCTCCCAGCGGGCGTGTTTCAGCCTTTGACTGACCGCCGCCTGGGTGATACCGAGGATCTCCGCCATTTCGACCTGGGTCAGGCCTTGCCGGGCCAGTTTAATCGTTTCCCGGTGGGCCGCACTCCAATTGTTGCGCAGATCGCTCTCCACCGCAAAGAGGGAATTAGTTAACCTGGTCAGAAAAGGCGAAGGGAGCCGCAGGGCAACATCCCGGTCCCCGCCGGACAGGTCCTTAAAGGCTTTTTTGGCGGCGGTGACCGCCGGTCCCTTTAATTCTGCGGTATCATCCTGCAGGCGTATTTTCAACCCGGTGGCTATGGTGCCGACGCCAAGGGTGAATTGAAAACGAAGGGGGTGCATCTCTAAATCCACCAACTGTAAAAGATGGAGAAACCTTGGCGCCTCCTGTACAAAGAGTACCCCTTCGCCCTCAAATCCGGAAAGGACAAAACGGGAAGCCAGGTAAGGCTGGAACATCTTATTCACCAAGGCGATTATTTTCCTGATTTTTTCTCTTTGGTCATCCGAGGATTCATGGAGAGGCCGAAATTTCATCACCGCATAAAGAGTAGGCTGCATAACGGACCTCCTTGATTTTTAATCTCCGGTCTCTCCGACAATCGGGAGATGGATGTTATATATAACTAATTCGAAAGAACTTTTCCAATTCCTTCAGCAATGATTTTTTACCAGCTTATTATTGTTTTTATTTATCTTTATGATTTTCAGGAAAAACCAGTTGACAAGGACGCTAACCAAGAGAAGATGTGCATGGATGCAATATGGTCAATTGAAAGAGCAACTTCCAGATTGAAGAAGTAAAATCCACAGATGGCTAAGAAGATGAAAACTTGATTTGATTGGATAAAAAATGGGTGATCAATAAAAGGTAAAAACCAGTTGGTATGGAATTGTTCTCTTGAAACTGGAAGGTGTTTATCCATAAGAGACTGCTGATTGCTGTTCCGGCACGCCTCCATGTTTGGCCTTGGCTTTCTGTGAAGAAGGCCCTTCGTTCGCGCTGGAACTGTTTTTAGCTAGAGGTCACCATCGCCTGTGCCTGGTTTTATTACTTTATAGCGGAAAGGGGGTAAACGATGTTTAAGTTAAAGAAGCACACTTATTCATTTATGAAAGCATTGTTCTGCATTATGTTTTTATTAAGCCTTGTTGGTTGTGTTGAGCTGAAAGAGATCGATGATATTGATTTTACAACGGTAAAAAGCGGCGAATATGTGGGGGAGGATTCCAATTTTCTTGTTTCGGCAAAGGTGTCCGTGGAAGTTGAAGAACCTCTGGTTACAAGTATTATAATTCTTGAACATGAATGCGGAAGAGGTAAAAAAGCGGAAAGCATTATTGATTCTGTAATAAAAAAGCAGAGTCTAAAGGTTGATGCTGTTTCAGGAGCGACCGTAAGCAGTAATGTAATATTAAAAGCAATTGAAAACGCGCTAAAAAAGGGCATTGATCAATAAACTGCATAGATGGGCTGCTTCTTCTTTTGCCGCCCTTTAGTGTTAATTGATGATTCCATGATTATGCAGAGGCCCGCTCTGGCCCCTGATAAATGATGACAACCGGAAAGCAGGGGATGCCCTGGTCGAATTGCCCGTATCAATCGGGAGCATTTACTGGCGGGAATAAGCAATAAAGGGTGGAAAATGGATGATGGGAAGGTGATTTGTTGACGAAGAAACCCGTTACCATTCTTCTTGTGGGCGCCGGGGGCTACGGCAACTTCTATGTTGATCTTCTCCTTGATGCGAAGGAGACCAGGGATTTCCGGGTAATCGGGGTGGTTGAGCCCAACCCCGCCGGCTCCCTGCGGTTGAAGGAGCTTTTAGGGGAAGATGTTCCGCTTTACAGATCTTTGGATGAGTTTTACAGCCAACACCGGGCGGACCTGGCTATTATCTCTTCGCCTATTCAGTTTCATGCTGAACAGATAATCACAGCGGTTGCCGCCGGCAGTCATGTCCTGTGTGAAAAACCGCTCTGCGCCACGGTGGAGGAGGGAAAAGCGATTATCAAGGCTGCGAAAGAAACCGGAAAACTGGTGGCCGTCGGGTACCAGTGGTCTTTCAGCCGGGCGATTCAGGACCTGAAAAAGGATATTGGCAGCGGCTTGCTGGGCCGGGCGCAACGGATGAAAACCATGGTGTTATGGCCGCGGGATTTTGCTTATTTTCGGCGCAATGATTGGGCCGGACGGATTAAGGATCCCCAAGGGCGTTGGGTGCTGGACAGTGTGGTGAATAATGCCACCGCCCATTTTCTGCATAACATGTTCTTCCTTCTCGGACAAGGCTTCGGGAAAAGCGCCTATCCCACTGCGGTCACGGCTGAACTGTACCGGGCCAATCCAATTGAAAACTACGATACGGCCGCCCTCCGGATCCGGACGGCCGGCGGGACCGAGCTGATGTTTTATACCACCCACGCTACGTTGGAAGAACAAGATCCGGTCTTTTCTTTTGAGTTTGAAAAGGCCGTTGTCAACTACAACCAAAACCAGGACGGCAAGATTGCGGCCGGTTTTAAAAATGGGGAGACAAGAGTCTACGGCGACCCGTTTGCCGGAGAGGGGAACAAACTCTGGACGACCATTGCGGCAATAAAAGAAGGAAAGACCGTCCCCTGCGGGCCGGAAGCCGCCCTGCCCCATGTGGTCTGTGTCAACGGTATCCAAGAAACCGGTGAAATTTCACCGTTTCCTGCTGATCTGGTAAAGTCCCGCACTGACAGCCGGGGGGAAAAGGCAGGGGTCTACGTGGAAGGGCTGGCCCAGGATTTGACCCACGCTTATGAGGAGTGGAAACTCCCTTCCGAGCTAGGGCTTGCTTGGGCCCGGCCGGGGAAAACCAAACATTTTCAGGTTGGTTTGCTATAACGGGAAGATGGATTTTTCGTTCGTTATTGCGCGGATCGCCCACTGCGTGCACGTGTGAACATGGCTGCGCGGGTGGAGTTTATGAGGCGGTTAATTTATGAGGGGTGCGGGATGACCGTGTGTACCAGCGGGCGTATGAGCCCAGGGGGCGTTGGCCGCGGCCAGATACTATCTGTCAATAGGAGTGCACCTGCGTGTACATGTACAGATGCGGGCAGGGAGGAATAAAAATGAGAATCTGTCTGATCGGCGTTACCGGCCATATCCAATATGTCTTTCAGGGGATGGCAAAAGATCCGGTATGCCGGATTGTGGGGGTTGCCCCGGGCTCGCCTGGGGAAAAAACGGGAAGACTCGCCGGCCGTCCGGAGGTGAGAGAGGCCAGGTTCTACACGGATTACCGCCAAATGCTTGATGAATTGCAGCCGGAAATTGCCGTGGTGGCCTGTTATTTTTCCGATCATGCCAAAGTTACGGTGGAAGCTTTGATGAGGGGTTGCCATGTGTTTGTGGAAAAACCGCTGGCCTTAACTTTTGATGATCTGGCTCTGGTCAAAAAGGCTTACACCGCATCAAACCGGCATTTGGCGGCCATGTTCGGCTTGCGGTATACGCCCTGGTTTTTGACGGCTTGGGAAAGCGTGCAAAAGGGAATGATCGGGCGGATCCGTTTACTGAACGCCCAAAAATCATACAAATTGGGACGGCGGGAGGAATTTTACCACCGTCGCGCGTCCTACGGGGGTACGCTGCCCTGGGTCGGCAGTCATGCCATTGACTGGATCCACTGGTTCAGCGGGGAAAGATTTTGTTCTGTCTACGCCTCCCATTCCCGGTGTTTTAACCGGGACCACGGGGAGCTTGAAATAACCGCTTTGGCCCATTTTACCCTGACCAACGAGGTCTTTGCCTCGGTTACCCTGGACTATCTCCGGCCGGAACAGGCACCCACCCATGATGATGATCGCCTCCGGCTGGTAGGGACGGAGGGAATCATGGAGATCCGCGATGGAAAGGTATTCCTCTTAAACGGGGAGGGCGGGGGCCCCAAGGAACTGCCACTGCTTCCCGCAGGCGATATTTTCTCCGATTTTCTCCGGCAGGTGAGAGGAGAAGGCCCTTCACTGGTCACCGCAGAGGATTCTTTTTATATTACCGAGGCGGCTTTGGCAGCCCGCCGGTCGGCGGATGAGGGGCGGGTTGTTCTCTTCCCCGCGGAATAGGCCGGCGGTTTCTTTTTTGCAGAAAGAATGCTTGAACAGGGCAGAAATTTTTAGTATACTGAATGTAAGCGCTTACAATTTTAAAGCGAAAGGAAGTTGGTGAAATGATCAACAGAGCGGAACTGCGGGCAAAAATCGGAGAGATTGTCAACAGCACTCCCCTGGTGGATATACATACACACCTGTTTCCCCCTGCTTTCGGCGGTATGATGCTTAGGGGGATCGATGAGCTTCTGACCTATCATTACCTGGTGGCGGAGACCCTGAGGTACCGGCCGGAAAAGACCGAAGAGTTCTGGCGGATGCCCTTGGTGGCCCAGGCGGATCTGGTCTGGGAGACGCTTTTTCTGGAGCGCTCTCCGGTCAGCGAGGCCTGCCGTGGTGTCCTGACCACCCTGAAGTTGTTGGGACTTGACACCTCCGCCGGTGCGCTTGCGGAATACCGGGACTTTTTTGGCGGACTGAGTCCGGAGGAGCACGTGGATTTGGTTTGCCAAAAGGCGGGGATAAAAGCGGTGGTCATGACGAACGACCCCTTTGATCCGGAAGAGAGGAGGTTTTGGCAGGAAAAATACCCGGTTGACCGGCGTTTTTTAGCCGCCCTCCGTCTGGATGTGCTTTTGAATAAATGGCCGGAGGCCGCCGCCCATTTACAGGCTGCCGGCTATGAGGTGGACCCGGGGATGACCGGCCGCACCTTTCCGGAGATCCGACGCTTCCTGGAAGAATGGGATAGGATAATGAACCCGTTGTACCTGGCGGTCTCGCTCCCGCCCACCTTCGCTTTTCCGGAGGAAACGCCCAGGGGCCGGTTATTGGAGAACGTAATCCTCCCCTTCTGCCGGGAAAGCGGACGCCCCCTGGCCTTGATGATCGGTGTGAAAAAACTGGTCAACCCCGCACTGCGCCTGGCCGGTGACAGTGTGGGGAGATCCCGGATTGAGACGGTGGAAAACCTCTGCGCGGCTTATCCGGAGAATAAATTCCTCGTTACCTTCCTTTCCCGGGAAAACCAGCATGAATTATGCGTAGCCGCCCGGAAATTCGGGAACTTGATGCCCTTTGGGTGCTGGTGGTTTTTGAACACACCCGGAATGATCCGGGAGATCACCGGTATGCGCCTGGAACTTCTGGGTTTAAGCTTTATTCCCCAACACTCCGACGCCCGGGTCCTGGATCAACTGGTTTATAAATGGGACCACAGCCGGAAGGAGCTTGCCCGGGTCTTAACAGAGAAATATGAGGATCTGGCGGCCACTGGCTGGCAATTGCCGGAGGATGCGATCCGGCGGGATGTGGAAGGGCTCTTCTTCCGGAACTTCCAGGAGTTTTTGGGGATTTCCTTGTAGCCCGCCTTATAGTCTTATTTATAGTCTTACTTATGATCTTGCCTTGTAGTATTAATCTTCTCTTATAGCCTTGCCTTCCAGTTTTGCCTCACAGTCTTGCCGGGCTGTGGTTTTTTGCCGGTGGTTTTTGCTGACGGGTGCGCGAACCTGGGTACGAACTGCCTGCACAAACTGGGTGTGCGCATCTGGTGTGCATCCAAAGTGTATATCTGGTGTGCGGATAATGTAAGCGCTTTCGGATAGCAGATTCGGGTGAGTAAAATGCGGATGAAAGACATTGCCAACCTGGCCGGGGTCTCGATCGCCACCGTTTCCAGGGTCATTAATAACCCGGAAAAGGTCAAACCGGAAACCAGGGAGAAAGTGCAGAAGATTTTGGAACAAACCAACTATGTGGCCAATGCGGTGGCCCGGGGTTTGGTAATCAACTCCATGCGGACCATCGGCGTCCTGACCGTTGATATCAGGGATATGTTTTTCGCCAGGGTCATCTATACTATTGAGCGCGGTTTTAAAAGTCTGGGTTATAATGTCCTCTTGTCCAACACCGGCGGCGAACCGGAGGAAAAAAGAAGGTACATCCAGGTGATGCTGGAACAGCAGGTGGACGGTTTGATCCTGGTGGGGTCGGTATTTAAGGAACGCACCGGAAACAAGCATATCCTGGCCGCCGGGAAGAGTGTCCCGGTTGTCCTCATCAACAGCTATCTGGCGGGGGAAAATATCTATTCTATCCTTTGCGACGAGGGGGAAGGGGTCAGGGAAGCCGTTAATTATCTGGTGAAGATGGGGCATAGGGATATCTATTATTTTATCGATACCAAAAGCTTCAGCGGCCTGGCCAAACTTGAAGGATTCCGCCGGGGGGCGCGGGAAAACGGCCTGGACGAAACGAGAGTGCTGGAGATCCCCAGAAGCCTGGAAGGAGGAGAAGAGGGGGTCCACCGTCTCCGGGCGGGAAAGAAGAGGTTTTCCGCGATTATTACCGGGGAGGACCTGACGGCCGCCGGCGCGATAAAAGCCCTGCAGAAGCTGGGCTGTAAGGTGCCGGGGGATGTATCGGTAATCGGTTTTAATAATTTGCTTTTGGCCGAGATGACCACGCCCAGTTTGACCTCGATAGACAATATGGGGGAGGCGATGGCGGTGGCGGCCGTGCAGACCCTCTATAATGCGTTGCAGAAAAACCCAACGCCCCCCAAGACGGTACTTACCCCCCGGTTGGTGACGCGGGAGAGCACCGGCGAGTTTTTGGCCTGAAATACAGGCGATTGTTCATTTTATTCACGACCGACTTATTAACCTGTTCTAATACCAACTGCCACAAAGCCATATGGCCTTTTTGAGCTTATTTCCAGACTTTTTCCGGAGGTAATTGCCAAGCTGGATATTTAACTTACAATAAATTACGAGGTTTGCAACGGCGAGGGGAGGTGAAGAGATGAGCAGGCTCTTTGATGTGCAAGGGAAAACCGCGGTAATTACCGGCGGTGGCGGTGTTTTATGCGGTGAACTGGCCCGTGCCCTGGCCGGGGAGGGCGCCCGTGTGGCGGTCCTTGACTATAACGCCGAGGCGGCCCGGAAGGTAGCCGGTGAGATCAGGGAAAAGGGCGGTACGGCTTTGGCGGTGCAAGTCAATGTTCTGGAAAAAGAGGATTTGGTCTCCGCCAAAGAACTTATTCTCAAGGAATTCGGGAAGATCGATATCCTTATTAACGGGGCCGGCGGCAACCACCCGCAGGCAACAACAACAAGGGAGCACTTTTCCAGGGAAGATCTGGAGGAGGTGAACTCTGCGGTTCAGACCTTCTTCACCCTGGATCCCGAGGCGGTACAGTCGGTCTTCAACCTGAATTTCCTTGGTACCTTCCTGCCCGGTAAGATCCTGGGTGAAGTCATGGCCGCCCAAGGGGGAGGAGTGATCCTTAATGTCTCCTCCATGAGCGCCCTGCGTACTTTGACCAAGGTGCCGGCGTATTCTGCAGCCAAGGCGGCGGTCTCCAATTTCACCCAGTGGCTGGCGGTTTATTTCGCTCCGGCCGGGATCCGGGTGAACGCAATTGCCCCGGGGTTCTTTTTAACTGAGCAGAACAGGTTTTTGCTGACGGATAGAGAGACCGGGGGACTTACGGAAAGAGGGAAAAAGATTATTGACCATACGCCCATGGGGCGCTTTGGCAACCCGGAAGATCTGGTAGGAACAGTATTATGGCTGGTTTCCGATGCCTCAAATTTTGTCACCGGGATAGTAGTCCCGGTGGACGGGGGGTTCTCGGCTTTCAGCGGTGTATAGCCCAAACCCGGCTTGCCGGCGCGGCGTTGTCTGGGTGGCGACGGTTCTCATGAACTTCTCAAGAAAGCTGTCATAAACGGCGCCGCCGGGCGGGGGCGGGGCAGAACGAAACAAAATGAAGAGGAGGAAAAACCATGACGCAAGCAGATATCGGCCTGATTGGCCTGGCGGTGATGGGGCAAAACCTGGTCCTGAATATGGAGGATAAGGGTTTCGCAGTGGCTGTCTATAACCGGACGCCCGAGCGAACCGCCAATTTTGTAGGGGAAAAAGGGGAAGGCCGGAGAATCATCGCCACCTATTCCTTGCCGGAACTGGTGGCGGCGGTGAAAAGGCCCCGGAAGATCATGCTCATGGTGAAGGCCGGGCAACCGGTGGATGATTTTATCGACCAGTTACTCCCTCTCCTGGACAAAGGCGATATTATTATCGACGGCGGTAACTCGCATTTTCCCGATACCATCCGCCGGACGAAAAAGGTGGAGGAAGCAGGCCTCCTCTATATCGGGACCGGGATCTCCGGCGGGGAGGAAGGCGCCTTAAAGGGACCCAGCATTATGCCGGGGGGCTCCCCGGAGGCCTGGCCGCACGTGGCGCCGATTTTTCAGAAGATCGCCGCCAAGGTGGCGGACGGTACTCCCTGTTGTCAATGGGTGGGAAGCGACGGGGCCGGCCATTTTGTCAAGATGGTGCACAATGGGATCGAATACGGGGATATGCAGCTGATCTGTGAAGCCTATTACATCATGAAACACGCCCTGGGGTTGTCCTACGAAGAAATGCACCGGATCTTTGACGAATGGAACCAAGGAGAACTCGACAGCTATCTCATTGAGATCACCGCGGAGATCCTGGGAAAAAAGGACAAGGAAACCGGTAAACCCTTGGTCGAATTGATCCTGGATACCGCCGGGCAGAAGGGGACAGGGAAATGGACCAGCCAGGCGGTGCTGGATCTGGGTGTCCCTGCCCCGACCATTGCCGAGGCGGTCTTTGCCCGTTTCCTCTCGGCGATAAAAGAGGAAAGGGTAGCCGCTTCGCAGGTACTTTCCGGGCCGGACGGCAAGTACCAGGGGGATGATAAAGAGGAGTTTATCGAAGCGATCCGGCAGGCCTTGTATGCTTCAAAGATTTGTTCCTATGCCCAGGGGTTTGCCCTGATGCGGGAGGCGGCCAAAGAGTACGGGTGGGAACTGAAATTCGGCGAGATCGCCCTCCTCTGGCGGAACGGCTGCATCATCCGTGCCCAGTTCCTGGAGAGGATTAAGGAGGCTTTTGCGGAAAACCCGGACCTGGCCAACCTCTTGTTGGCCCCCTATTTCCGGGAAGCGGTGGAGAAAGCCCAGAAGAACTGGAGGAAAGTCGTGAGTGTTGCGGTCGACCTGGGGCTGCCGGTACCGGCCTTCAGTTCCGCCCTGGCCTATTTCGACGGTTACCGCCGGGCGGTCCTCCCGGCCAACCTCCTCCAGGCCCAGCGCGACTATTTTGGGGCCCACACCTACCGGCGGGTCGACAAGCCCGGAGTTTTCCATACCCAGTGGTTGACCCCGGGGGCGGAGGTAACCAGCGATCCGGTGGAGTAAAGACCTGCCGCCGGAGGAAAGGAGGAAGGAACAGGTGTACAGCTTGAACCTGCAAGGGGAAAACCTGGCCCTGCCCGGGGTGCGGGCGCGCGTGGCGGAGGCCCTGCGTGCCTGGCGGGAGGGGCTGGGGAAGGAATTAAAGAAAGTCCTGCTAGTACCGCCGGATTTCACCAGGTACCATTCAGGGGCGGGAGTGATCACCCAGCTTCTTTACGGGATGCTCGCCCCGGCATGCCAGGTAGATATCATGCCGGCCCTCGGCACCCACCTGCCCTTGAGCGAAGAGGAGAGGACTGCGATGTTCGGGGCGATCCCGGCGGACCGGTTCTTCGTCCATGACTGGCGCAAGGATCTGGTGCAAATCGGCGAGGTTCCTTCCTCCCGTCTCACGGAGTTTTCCGGAGGGCTGGTTGATTACCCCGTAAAGGTGGAGATTAATAAGCGACTGATGGAGAAGAGCTACGATCTGATCGTCTCCATCGGGCAGGTCGTCCCCCACGAAGTGGTGGGGATGGCCAATTATAATAAGAATATCTTCGTTGGTTGCGGGGGCAAGGAGATGATCGACAAGTCCCACTTTTTAGGGGCGGTCTACGGGATGGAACGGATCATGGGCCGGGATTACTCACCCCCGCGCCGGCTCTTTGACTATGCAGAAGCGCAGTTCCTGGGCGACCTGCCGCTCCAGTATATCCTGACGGTCACCACCGCCGCGGCGGACGGCGGGATCCGCCTGCACGGGCTCTTCATCGGCCGGGAGCGCCGGGTTTTTGAAGCGGCGGTCCGCTCAAGCCAGGAGCATAACCTGATCCTTCTCGACCGGCCCCTGCCCAAGGCCGTGGTTTACCTGGACCCGGTGGAATTTAAAAGCACCTGGCTGGGGAATAAGGCCGTTTACCGCCTGCGGATGGCGGTGGCCGATGGCGGGGAACTGATTATTATCGCCCCGGGCGTCCGCCAGTTCGGGGAGGATAAGGGAATTGACCGGTTGATCCGCAAATACGGGTATGTCGGGCGCGACCGCATCCTCGAACTGGTAGAAAAGGAGGAAGACCTCCGGGAGAACCTTTCCGCCGCCGCCCACCTCATCCACGGGTCCTCCGAAGGCCGGTTCCGGGTGGTCTACGCCCCGGGCGGCCTGACCAGGGAGGAGATTGAGGCGGTGAACTTTGCCTACATGGACCTGGCAGAGGCGGAAAGCCGTTACAACCCCGCGGTTTTGCGGGAAGGCTTTAA
This sequence comes from Bacillota bacterium, assembly GCA_012735195.1. Lineage (GTDB taxonomy): Bacteria > Bacillota > UBA4882 > UBA10575 > UBA10575 > JAAYGG01. The sequence goes on along the minus strand of JAAYIC010000083.1, from coordinate 3,299 downwards.
TACCGTCAATGGCGAAGAGGTCTATTTTGTGAAGAACCCAGGCCTTGGCCTGTGGGCGGAGAGGCGGCGTTTTACTGAAGAAAGTTAGCCGCCGGGTGTTCCATTATCTTCACAACATGGCTGCCGGGGCCGTCTTCCCTGCCTGTTGGTGGGGAAAACTGTCCCGGTTTTTATTTCCGCCGGACCTTACTCATCCGGCCATCACCTTTTTAGCAAGGTTACAACAGGGATAAAATTTTTTTTAGAAAATGATAAAAATTAGAAGGAAAAAGCAAATACCGGTCGAATACTTATTTAGATTAAAAAACAAAGTTAGCAAGGAATGGCCTCTTGACGCGGTTTTATGATTTTGAGAACATGAAGCTATATTTAAACAGCTATATCTAAAAGGGAGAGAGTTAAGTGGTTGAGAGAACAGCACTGGTAAACGGAACGATCCTAACTCCTGTCAAAAAAATAGAAGAAGGGATTATCCTTATTGAAAACGGAAAAATCAAGAAGGTTGGCAAGGCATCGCAAATCAGAATTCCGGAGAACACTGAAACAATTGATGTTAAAGGCAATTATATCAGCCCCGGATTTATAGATTTACATTTACATGGTTCTTGGGGGGGCGACGTCACTACAGGTTTGGAAGAAGATCTGCTGAAAATCTCTGCAGGCTTGGTGAAGTGCGGGACAACATCTTTTCTGCCAACAACCTTGTCTGCCCCCCTTAATAAAATCAGAGAGGTCGTTCATTGTGTCCAGGAAACGATGAAAAAGAACCTTCCCGGCGCGAAAATTCTTGGGGTTCACCTTGAAGGGCCATATATTAACCCCAATCAAAAAGGGGCCCAAAACCCGGAGCATATAATTCTTCCCGATCCAAAAGATTACCTGGGTTTATTGGATGAATTTCCGTGTATTAAACGGGTGTCGGCGGCTCCGGAGATTCCGGGCGGCTTGGAGTTAGGCCGGGAGTTGAAACGCAGGGGTATTGTCGCTTCGATTGCCCACTCGGATGCTACATACCAAGAGGTATTGGCGGCCATCGAAAGCGGCTATACACACGCCACCCACATTTATTCCGGGATGAGCGGGGTGCAAAGAATTTCCGCTTACCGGGTGACCGGGGTCGTCGAATCAGTTTTACTTCTTGATGAATTAACAACGGAAATGATTGCCGATGGGCATCACCTTCCTCCCAGCTTAATGCGTCTAGTCTTGAAAAGTAAAGGTTTGGACAAGGTTTGCCTTGTTACCGATTCTATGGCCGCCGCCGGGCTTGGGCCCGGTGAATACGACCTGGGTGGTTTAAAAGTAATCGTGGAAGCAGGGATCCCCGAAATCTTCGAAATCGCAACTGAAGAGAAGAACTATGTGGCAAAGCTTGCTGACAGGAGTGCCTTCGCCAGTAGTGTGGCAACTATGGACCAACTTGTCCGAAATATGGTGAAATTTGTTGGCTTGAATATCCTGGATGCGGTCAAACTGGCAACAATCAACCCCGCCCGGCTGCAAGGGCTGAAAACGACGGGGGTTTTAGCAGAAGGAATGGATGCGGATCTAACTGTTTTTGACCGGGAGGTCAATATAAAACTGACCATGGTCGCTGGAGAAATTAAGTTTAGGGGGTAAGAGCATATTTAACATGATCAAAACCTGACAAAACCAGACGGCGCCTGAAAGCGGAAACAGCAAAAGTCTAAAGAAGGAAGGGTTTTAAAGTTGGATGGAAAAGTAACGCCGGTTAAGGAAATAACAGTGGACCATTTGCAAGTGAGGGTTTATAAAGACCGGAAGACGATGGGATTGGCCGCCGGGAATGCGGTGGCTGACCGGCTCAGGGAGTTATTAAAGAAGCAGGATTCTGTAACGATGGTCTTTGCCGCCGCCCCGTCCCAAAATGAATTATTGGCTACCCTGGTCCACCAGCCAGATATCGACTGGAAAAGGGTGATTGCTTTTCACATGGATGAGTATGTGGGGCTTCCCGAAGATTCCCCACAGCTTTTCCGGAGATATCTGAAGGACCATATTTTTGACCTTGTGGATATAGGGCAGGTTCATTATTTAAACCCAAATACGGATTCGACTCGGGATGAATGCCGGCGCTATGCCGGGCTATTGCGGGAAAACCCGGTTGATATCGTTTGTTGCGGAATCGGTGAAAACGGGCATCTGGCCTTTAATGATCCGCCGGTGGCAGATTTTTTGGATCCGGAAATTGTCAAGGTTGTGGAGTTGGATGAAACCTGCCGGCAACAACAGGTTAACGACGGTTGTTTTCCCAGTTTGGCACAGGTGCCGGCACAGGCCATGACTTTAACAATTCCTGCTTTGCTGTCAGGCCGGTACATCCATTGTGTTGTTCCCGGAACAACAAAAGCAACGGCGGTAAGGGATACGTTATATGGTCCGGTTACTACGGCTTGTCCTGCTTCCATCCTGCGAAGGCATTTCCGGGCCAATCTGTACTTGGATCCGGATTCAGCAGCCCGGTTATGATTGGGGTTTTTGTTATGATTAGTATGTTTTTTAACTTTAAAAACTAACCATTTGTTAACCTTTTGCCGTTAGCAAAAGCCATAAGCCGAGGGAGGAGGTGGTGCCGCAAGCAAAAAAACCGGATGAGGCAAAGAAGAGTCTAGCAGCCAAAATTATAGCGGTAAAGAAATGGCGCGCGGCGCTTAATTCAGGGCCGGCAATAATTTGCTTAAGAAGGGAGTAGAAAAATGGAGTCCTTAGGAATGTACCATAAAAAAGTATCCGAGTGTTTACAGGCCATTGCCGAAAAAGAAGAAAAAAATATCCGCATGGCCGCGGAACTGATGGCTGATGCAATAGAAAAAGATCAGGTTATCCACGTTATCGGAACAGGGGGACATTCAAGTATAGCTGCGGAGGAAATGCTTTGGCGTGCGGGTGGACTGGTACCGGTCAACCCAATGCTGGAACAAGGGTTCAACCTGGCTCATGGAGCAGTCAGGTCGGGTCTGGTCGAGCGAATTTCCGGGTATGCCAAACCGGTTCTCGATTATTACCAGGTTAAGGCCGGCGAGGTCATCATTATCGTTAATGCTTACGGTATAAACAGTTTAACCATAGACGCCACCCTGGAAGCAAAGAAGATGGGGTTGAAAGTAATTGCCATTACTTCTCCCGAATTTTCCAAAGCCGTACCCGAAGATCATCCGGCGCGTCACCCCAGCAAGAAAAGCCTGTACCAGTTGGATGTGGATGTACTTATCGATAACCATATGCCGGTTGGTGATGCCGTGGTAGAGTTTGCGAATTATGCCCGTAAGGTGGCGCCG
>JAAYIC010000010.1 GCA_012735195.1 Bacillota bacterium | reverse complement strand
AGCAATTCCACTTTTCAGCAGTGGTAGTAATCCAACAAGAATTGCTTTAAAAGCTTTAAATAAACAAAGTGCAGTTTGACGGTAAGTTCGTTGATGTGAGGTTCAAAAAAATCTACAGTGTCTTGACACTATCGCTCCATAAAGGATAATTGACTTTTTACCAGTGCCATGCTATACTAACATAAGTTATTTTGGATTTTTCTCTCTTTTCAAAAAAATTAAGGAGAAAGAGCTGATGGAGATGGAACAACCGGTAATCAATATTGGTATTATGGGAGTGGGAAATATTGGTACCGGTGTGGCCAGGATTCTCTTGACAGAGAGAGAGTTGCTTGCTTCCCGTTCCGGAATACGCTTCAACCTGAAAACCGTGGTGGATACGGATTGGGAGCGGGAACGGGGGATTGATTTTACCGGCGTAAAGATCGGGACCGATGTGGCGGAAATTATAAACGATCCCGAAATCGACATTGTCATCGAGACTATTGGCGGCTATGAACCGGCATTTACCTATGTCATGCAGGCTTTGGCCAGTGGGAAACATATTATTACCGCCAACAAGGCTTTACTGGCCACCAGGGGCCGGGAGCTTTTTTCCCAGGCCCGGGCTCACGGGGTCGATATTCTTTTTGAAGCTAGTGTGGGCGGGGGGATCCCGGTGATTATGGGGTTGCGCGAAGGTCTGGTCGCCAACAGGATCCTCGGCCTTTACGGAATCGTCAACGGGACCTCCAACTATATCCTTTCCCGGATGCATCAGGATAATATGGAGTTTGACGAAGCGCTCCGGGAGGCGCAGGCAAAAGGCTTTGCCGAAGCCGATCCCACCCTGGATATCAATGGGGTTGATGCCGCGCATAAATTGGCGATCCTGGCTTCTTTGGCCTCCGGGGGATTGGTGGATTTTAAATTGATTCCGGTGGAGGGAATCACCGGTGTAACTTCACTTGATATTAATTATGCCAAGAGTTTCGGATATGTCATTAAGTTACTGGCGATTTGCCGTTTTACCGGGGGAAAAGCCGATTTGCGGGTACATCCGACGCTTATTCCCCAGGAACACCTGCTGGCGGCTGTAAACAATGAGCTTAATGCGGTCTTTATCACCGGCGATTTGGTTGGTAACACCATGTTTTACGGGCCCGGCGCCGGACAGAACCCAACGGCCAGTGCTGTGGTGAGCGATATCGTTGATATGGCCAGGAATTTACTGGCGCGCCCCCGCACTATGGCGGGTGGTGAAGGTTTTTCCGGTTTTTCTCTGAACCCGGAGAAGGATATTCCTCTTTTGCCCCTGGATGAGGTTACCAACCGTTTTTACCTACGTCTGTATACTCTGGACCAGCCGGGGATTCTTGCCAAGATCTCCGGTGTTCTTGGGGCAAATAAGATCTCCATCTCTTCTGTGGTGCAATTGGAAACCCACGGGGAAAAAGATTTTGTTCCGATTGTCCTTTTGACGCACGAAGCGCCGGAACACGCTTTGAACAAGGCGCTTACGGAGTTAAGGGAGTTTGCTTTTATCCGCCCGAATATCCTCCGGCTCAGACTTTTTCACGCTTGAGGAAAGAAAGGATCCGCGGTTGGGGATATTATAAAAAAGCATGAGGAGGCTCCGGCAGATGATGAAAGAGCAAGTCGAAAAGGCCTTGGAAAAGATCCGTCCCGCTTTGCAGGCTGACGGGGGCGATGTTGAACTGGTTGATGTTACGGAGAACGGGGTTGTGCAGGTCCGGCTCAAGGGAGCCTGTGCCGGTTGTCCTATGGCGACGTTGACGTTGAAAAATGGGATTGAACACCGTTTACGCCAAGAGATACCGGAGATAAAGAGTGTAGAAGCGGTTTAGGTTTAGGCCGGAGACACCCACAGGGCGGACTAACCCGTAGGGGCATACCCGCAGGATATGCCCGTAGAGGGATACCTTTGGGGCAAACCCATGGGCGGTCTTTGCAGGAGTCTACCCGTGGGGATCCCGCGAGGAAACGCCTGTGGGGGGATCTCCGTAGGACGTACCCGTAGGGGCGTACCCCTAAAGATCCCCGTAGGGACCCCGCAGGGGCATAACCCCGCGGTACTATTGTAGATCGGAAAAGCGCCGGAAAGCAGGCGCTTTTTTTTTCTGGGTGCCGGGCAAAAAGCCCGCTTCAGAAAAATTATGTTGACACAGGAGCTTTCTGATAAAAATTTTATATACTGTTATAGGATGCTTAAGACGCCTCCCAAACCAAGATCGAGAAGATAAAGGAGGGAAATAAGCTCATGGCAGAAGGCATGAATATTTTTGGGTCGAAGGATTCTCTTTCCTTATGCCTCTTCATTATCTTGATTCTGTGCTTGTGTGGTAACAGGTTTTAAACCAGGGATAGTCAAACAGGGACGAAAAACCCCGGATTCTCCGGGGTTTTTTATTTCCGGCCAACAAGCGGAACGCCGGCTCGCATCCCCACCGTGCATATGGGAGGAAGAATTTTCTCTGCAGAGAAGGAGTTTTGTCCCGGATTGCCGAAGTGAACTCCAAATCCGGCTAAATTCAGGCATGAGGTGAGGACTATGAAGGTAAAAATTATCCTTAATCCCCGGGCTGGGAGGGGGAAAGCCGCCAAACTCAAACCAAAGGTTTTGGCTGAATTGGCAAAGCACGGTTGCTGTTTCGATCTGGAGGAGACGCAATGGCACGGCCATGCCATAGAAATTGCGAAAAAGGCCGTGGAATCCGGTTATGATTTGGTGATTGCCGCCGGCGGCGACGGCACGGTTAACCAGGTGGTTAACGGGATGGCGGGCAGCAAGGTTCCGCTTGGTGTTTTGAGCGCCGGTACAGGTAACGATTTTGCTGCTATGATCGGGATGCCCGACGACCCGGCCGCCGCGCCGGGGTCCGTCAAATCCTGGAAGGGGAAACCCGGTGGGTGGACCTCTGCCGCCTAAATGACAGATATTTTATTTCCTCGGTGGGCGCCGGGTTTGACGGGCAGGTAGCATATACCGTTAACCAGGGGATGCGCTTTGTCCGGGGAATGGCTGCCTATCTTTTGGCGGTAATGAAAACGCTTTTTTCTTTCCGGCTCCACCAGGTGAAAATGGTTACGGACGGGAAAGAACGGGAGTATAAGGCTTTATTATTCGCGGTTGCCAATTCCCGCTCCTACGGCGGGGGGATAAAAATAACCCCGGATGCCATACTTGATGACGGTTTATTCGAGATTTGCGTGGTGAAAGAGGTCACTCCCTTCCATGTCCTCTTTTTCCTGCCGTTGGCTGTGAAAGGAGAGCACGGCCGGTTACGTAATAAAGTTGAGTTTTTCAGAGGGCGGGAAATTTACCTGGAAAGCAAGACCCCGCTCTTCTACCATATAGACGGGGAGGTTTTTCAGGAGACTGTTTTCCGGTTTTCAATGATTCCCGGCGGGTTCCCGGTCCGGGGTGCAGTTTTTGCGCCGTCCGTTATGAGTGAAGTAGCAACGGTAAAGGAGGCTTAGTAATGGATTGGGGATTGGTACTGATGGGGATCGCTTCCTATTTAATCGGCGCCATTCCCACTGGGGTCCTGGTGGGGAAATGGTTGCGGGGGATCAACCTCCAGCAGGTGGGGAGCGGTAATATCGGCGCCGCCAACGCCTTTGATACGATGGGCATCGGCCCGGCACTGCTGGTTCTTGCCGGTGATTTTGGCAAGGGGCTGCTGGTTTTGGTTCTTACCAGGGTGTTGGGATTTCCACGCGAAGCGGAGCTGTGGATGGGTTTTCTGGCGGTGACAGGCCATATATTCCCTGTTTATCTGCGTTTCCGGGGGGGTAAGGGCCTGGCCACCGGCCTGGCAGTGGCCTTGTGGGGCGCACCCCTGGCGGTCCTGGTCTTCATTCCCCTCTGGGCGGTGGTTTTTCTCCTTACCCGCCATATGCCGATCTCTTCTTTTACTGGGGTTTTAGGGGTGGCGGTTTATACCGGTATTCTGGGCATCCCTGCCGGGGTTTGCCTCGCCTTGCTGATCGCCGGGAGACATTTCCCGGAAACCTGGGTTTTTCTGAAAGAGAAATTCTCTCCGGGTGGATAATTATTAAGCAAGTCCGGGGAAACCGGTCTGGCGTAAAGCTTCATAGAGAACGATCGCTACGGAATTGGCCAGGTTTAGGGAGCGTGCCCCGGGGATCATGGGGATCCGCAGGTTCCGCCCGGGGTTGAGGGAGAGAATCTCTGCGGGCAGTCCCCGTGTTTCCGGGCCAAAGACCAAAAAATCATTGGGTTGGAAAGAAGCCTTATGGTAAGGTCTTTGGCCTTTGGTGGTAAGAAAGAACCAGCGGGCTCCGGGATGGGCATTGAGTAACGCCGGGAAATCCAGATACCGCCGGATGGGAACCAGAGGCCAATAATCAAGGCCGGCACGGCGAAGGTGCTTGTCATCAAGGAAGAAACCCAAAGGTTCGACCAGGTGCAGACTGCTCCCGGCGGCGGCACAGAGACGGGCGATGTTCCCGGTATTCTGCGGGATCTCCGGCTGGTAGAGGACAACGTTGAACATGGCCGTTTACTCCTTTGCTTGCTTTTTCTTTTATATTTTTCTTAATCTCTCTTTAGTCCGGCACAGGCGCGTGCAAAGAATAAAAAGTATATTCTCCTCTCTATCTTGCCTCACCTCCCTGCGGCAGGCAAAAAGAGAATAACGGGTGGGATTCTTTCATGACCTACGAAGAAGCTTTAGAATATATCCACGGACGCTATCGCTTCCGGATCAAACTTGGGCTGGAACGCATGCGCTATCTCCTGGAAAAACTCGGTAATCCCCACTGTCAATTCCCAGTGGTCCATGTTGCCGGGACCAATGGGAAAGGTTCCACCGCCATGATGTTGAGTGCGGTTTTGAAAAAAGCCGGTTATAAGGTGGGACGGTACACTTCGCCGCATTTAAGTTCATATTGTGAACGTATGGTTGTCGATGAAAAAAACATTCTTCCGGAAAGACTTGCTTCGCTGGTAACCCGGGTTAAGCCGGTGGTGGAGGCCGCGGACCGCAGGCCGGAAATCGGGGGCGCCACCGAATTTGAATTCGGTACTCTCCTGGCTTTTTCTTTTTTTGCCGAAGAACAAGTGGATATAGCCGTTATTGAAGTGGGTATGGGGGGGAGACTCGATGCCACCAATGTTGTGGATCCCTTGGTCTGCGCGATCACCCCGATTGGCCTGGAACACCGGGAATACCTGGGAGAAACCTTGGAAGCGATCGCCCGGGAGAAAGCGGGTATTATTAAAGAAAAAAGGCCGGTGGTAACCGGGCTACAGGAACCCGGAGCCCTAGAGGTATTGGCCGGGTCTGCCGCCAAAGCCGGCGCCCCCTTTTACCGTGTGGGCGAGGAGGTTCGTTTCCGGTTGCGCAAGGCCGATCTGACCGGCACTTATTTAGAGTTGCAATGGAAAAACGAATCGCCAGTGCCGGTGCGGGTGAATCTTTTAGGCTCACACCAGGCGGCCAATGCCGCCCTGGTTTTCGGGGTTTTGCACTTGCTGCGGGAAGAAGGTTTTGCTTGGCGGCAGGAGGATCTGCTCGCTGCCTTCAATGAGGTGAAATGGCCGGGACGCCTGGAGTTGATTCCGGGGAACCCTCCCTTTTTATTGGACGGAGCCCATAACCCCCCGGCCTGCCGGGTGTTGGTGCGGAGCCTTGAAGAACTATTTCCCCAGGCAGCGCTCACGGCTGTCATCGGGGTACAGAATAACCGGCCGGTGGAAGAGATGGCCGGGATCCTCGCTCCCAAGCTCTGCAAAGTCTTTGCCACACGGATACCCGATCCCAAAACGGCGCTTCCTTCACGGGTTGCCACGGCCTTTCGCAGCCATGGCATAGACGCGGTGGAAGTCGCCGATCCGCTGCAGGCGGTACTTTTGGCCGGAGAGGAGAACCCGCCCGCCCGTGCGCAGCTACCGGTCTTATTAACCGGTTCTTTTTACCTGCTGGGCGAGGTACGCCCTGATCTGTTGGCCGGCCGCCAGGCGTTTTCCTGAAAAATTCCGGCCAAACTATTGTCAGGGATAGACGATCATGATATACTTTAAAGGTGTGCTTTTTTGATTACACACGCCTTTGGATCCGGCGCCCGGGTGCCCTGAAGAGGGTGGGTGCGGAGATGAAGGAGGCGGAGGTATTAACCAGAAGGAAGGAGGTGACCAGATGGCAGTTATTTCGATGAAGCAATTACTTGAAGCCGGGGTGCATTTTGGTCACCAGACCAGGCGCTGGAACCCGAAGATGGCTCCGTATATTTTTACTGAGCGTAACGGGATCTACATCATCGACCTGCAAAAAACCGTCAAAATGGTGGAAGAAGCTTACCATTTTGTGCGGAATTTGGCGGCCGACGGCGGCACCATCCTCTTTGTCGGCACGAAAAAGCAGGCTCAGGATGCCATCCGTGAAGAAGCCGTAAGGTGCGGGATGTTCTACGTCTGCCACCGGTGGCTGGGCGGGATGTTAACCAATTTTCAGACCATTCGCTCACGGGTGGAGAGGCTGAAGAAGATTGAAAAAATGGCTGAAGACGGCTCGTTTGCTTTGCTTCCGAAGAAAGAGGTCATGCAGCTGGAGAAGGAACGGGCCCGCTTGGAGAAGTTTTTGAGCGGGGTCAAAGAGATGAACCGGCTGCCTGATGCGATCTTTGTCGTGGACCCGCGCAAAGAGCGGATTGCGGTGACGGAAGCAAGAAAGCTGGGGATCCCAATTATCGCCATTGTCGATACCAACTGTGACCCCGATGAGATTGATTATGTGATCCCCGGGAACGACGATGCGATCAGGGCAGTCCGCCTCTTGTCCGGGAAAATTGCCGACGCCGTGATTGAGGGACGCCAGGGCGAACAAACGACTGACGCGGAGGCCGCTCCGGCGGACCAGGCGAAAGCCGCAGAAACTGGCGAAACTGCCGGGGAAACCGAGGCAGTGGTTGAACCTGAGGAACCAGCTGCCGAAGAAGAACTGGTGGAAACCGGGGAACCGGCCGCTGCGACAGCTGCGGAAGAGAAGTAAGGGAGGATGGCGCCGTGAGCAATTCGCGGCCCTCCTTTTATCAAATTCAATTGGTCCGGGCTGGTGCCCTATTTTTTTAAGGAAGGAGATGAGCGGGTGTGAAAGTTTCTACTGCGCAGATTAAAGAGTTGCGGGAGAGAACCGGGGCCGGGATGATGGATTGTAAAAAGGCCCTGATCGAAACCGGCGGCGACATGGAAAAGGCCGTGGAGTATCTGAGGGAAAAGGGCCTGGCGGCTGCGGCGAAAAAGGCCGGCCGGATTGCGGCGGAAGGGCTGATCACCTCCTACATCACCCCGGATAAGAAATGTGGCGCCCTGGTAGAGGTAAACTGCGAGACAGATTTTGTTACCAAAGTTGACAGCTTCAGGGAGTTTGCCCGGGAATTGGCTGAGCATATAGCGGTTAACGCTCCCAAGGCTCTTTCGGCGGAAACAGGGAAAGAAGGGCCCTATCTGATGGAGCAGACCTTAAAAAGCGGCGCGACCGTGCAAGAGACTGTAAACCAGTTAGTAGCCAATATTGGCGAAAAGATCACCGTTCGCCGTTTCAGCCGTTTTGAGCGGACGGAACCCGGGTTGATTCAGGACTATATCCATATGGGCGGGAAAATCGGGGTTCTGCTGGAGCTATCCCTGGAGAAAGCGGAAGCCGCCGGAGAAGAGGCCTTTTTGAACTTGGCCAAAGACCTGGCTATGCAGGTGGCTGCGGCCAAACCCGAGTATGTACGGAGAGACCAGGTCGATCAGGAGACCCTGGAGAAGGAAAAAGCCATTTACCGGGCGCAAGCGGTCAACGAGGGCAAACCTGAGGCAATCGCGGAAAAGATCGCCCAGGGCCGTTTGGAAAAATTTTTCAAAGAGGCCTGCCTGGAAGAACAGGCGTATATTAAAGACAGCAATCTGACAGTCAAAAAACTTCTGGAGCAGGCTGCGGAGGAACTGGGTACCCGGATCGAGGTTGTCCGTTTCACCCGGTATGAAAAGGGAGAGGGCCTTGCCAAAAGAGACGACGACTTTGTGGGCGAGGTCATGTCGCAGCTTAAATAGGAGAATAAAAAAAGGGAACGCCCACCGGTGTTCCCTTTTTTTGCAGGAGTTTCCCGAGAAGAGGCGAATAAAACTGACGGGGGTAGAAAATAGATGTATTCACCCAAGTATCGCCGGATTATTCTAAAGCTGAGCGGCGAAGCGCTGGCAGGCGATAGAGGTTTTGGTATTGACCCGGAAACAGTCAGGAATATTGCCCTCCAGACCAAGGAGGTCGTGGACCTTAATGTACAGGTCGCGGTGGTGGTGGGAGGAGGGAACTTCTGGCGCGGCCTGGAAGCCAGCAGGCAGGGGATGGACCGGGCGGCCGCCGACTATATGGGGATGCTGGCAACGGTTATGAACGCCCTGGCCTTGCAGGATTATTTTGAGGATTTAAATATGGAAACCAGGGTGCAAAGCGCCATCGAAATGCGGGAAATTGCCGAGCCGTATATCCGCCGGCGGGCCATCAGACATCTGGAAAAGGGCCGGGTGGTTATCTTTGCCGCCGGGACAGGCAACCCCTTTTTTTCCACGGATACAACTGCAGCCCTGCGGGCCGTGGAATTGGACGCGGAGGTCGTCCTGATGGCAAAGAAAGTAGACGGGGTTTTCGACGCGGATCCGCGGCTTGACCCAACGGCTAAAAAATTTGAACGCCTCGATTTTATTGACCTTTTAAACAAACGCCTGGGAGTGATGGACGCAACTGCCGCCAGCCTTTGCATGGATAACCACATCCCGATTATTGTTTTCAATTTGACAGAAAGAGGGAATATTAAACGGATAATAATGGGTGAAAAGGTCGGTACTTATGTAGGGAGGGATGATCAGGATGAACGGTGAAATCGGTGATGTTTTAAAGACCAGTCAGGAGAGTATGGAAAAGGTGATTGCGGCAACCAAAAGAGACTTCTCAACCATACGTACGGGAAGGGCAAATCCGGCCATTCTCGAACGGGTGCAGGTGGAATGCTACGGCTCCCTGACGCCACTGAAACAGATCGCCGGTATTTCCGCACCGGAGCCGCGGCTGCTGGTGGTTCAGCCGTGGGATAAGTCGATCATCAACGACGTGGAGAAAGCCATCCAAAAGGCGGATCTGGGTTTGAACCCGACCAACGACGGAACAGTTATCCGTTTGGCGATTCCGCAGTTGACCGAGGAACGCCGTAAAGAGCTCGTCCGTATGGTAAAAAAGGAAGCGGAAGAAAAAAGGGTACTGGTCCGTAATGTCCGCCGGGACGCAAAGGAAAAAGTGAAGAAAATGGAGAAGGACGGTTTGATCTCCGAAGATGAGAGCCGCAAGGCCATGGATGAAATCCAGAAGCTTACCGACAAGTATGTGGCGGAGATCGATAAGCTGTTGGCAGCCAAGGAAGCGGAGATAATGGAGGTTTAAGCTTATTGGGCGAGGCTGAAGTTTCCGGCAGGCAATTGCCCCGGCATATTGCCATTATCATGGATGGTAACGGGCGCTGGGCGAAGCAACGGAGGTTGCCCAGAACCGCCGGTCATCAGGCAGGAGTCAAAAGGGCGCGGGAAATAATTGAAGAATGCGGCCGTCTAGGCGTGGAAATCCTGACTTTATATGTATTTTCCACTGAAAATTGGCGGCGGCCGCCGGAGGAGGTCTCCTTCCTGATGGGGCTCTTGGAGGATTCCCTCTTGGACGAGGTGGAGAAGATGCACCGCCGGGGGGCAAGGGTCCGTTTTCTCGGTCTCCGGGAAGGGTTAAGTCCGCAGCTCGTCGCCAAGATGCGGGCGGCGGAAGAGAAAACCGCCGGCAATAACGGCCTGAACGTAAATTTGGCCATAAATTACGGCGGCCGCGCCGAGTTGGTTGAGGCCCTGCGGAAAGCCGGGGAAGCGCATGGGGAGATCTTAAAAACCGGGTTCGATGAGTCCCTGGTGGAGAAGTACCTTGACACCGCCGGGCAACCCGATCCGGATTTGGTAATCAGAACCAGCGGGGAGCAGAGGATCAGCAATTTTTTGCTTTGGCAGATCGCCTATGCCGAACTCTATTTCACCCCTGTGCTCTGGCCGGATTTTGACCGGACGGAACTGACGAAAGCCATTGCCGAATACCGGCGCCGGCGGCGGCGGTTCGGCGGGGTTGAAAGCGTTGCAAGTAAGGAGAACAAATGACAAAACGGATTATTACAGGTATAATCGGAGCTGCGCTCCTACTGTTATTGGTTATCAAGGGCGGTATTTTCTTTGCCGCCGCCGTGGGCATAATCATGGCCGTCGGGGTTTGGGAATATTCCCGGTTGGCCGGCGCCTATGGCAGGGAAGTCAATTTTCTTTTTTTGCTCTCATTAAGCCTGCTTTATCTCTTTGCCCGCACTCTGTCGCTTTATACTTCCTGGTTTCCGGGAGAGGGGTTAATCGGGATTACTTTACTACTCTGCCTGCTCTTCTCTTTCCTCCTGGTTTTGCCGGAATATAACCGCAGGATCAAGCGGGAGGAACTTTTGACCTTTTGTACAGTTCACCTTTTTGGAGTGGTTTACCCCGGGATTTTGTTGACGTATGCCGTCATGATCCGGGCTTTTTCACCGCCTCTCGGTACCGAGGTTCTGCTCTTGGTTTTAGCCAGTGTCTGGCTCAATGATACCGGGGCGTATTTCACCGGCTTATGGCTGGGTCGTAAGAAATTGGCGCCCAACATCAGCCCGGGAAAGACAGTTGAAGGCGCTGTCGGCGGCATCTTGGCGGGTACGGCCGGCAGTCTCCTTTTCGGCGCTCTGATCGGCTTACCCTTTCTTTGGCTCCTCTTTGTTACGCCGGTCCTTTGTGTCCTGGGACAGTTGGGGGATCTTTTTGAGTCTTTACTGAAACGGGGAGCGGGGGTAAAAGACTCCGGGAACCTCCTTCCCGGGCACGGCGGTATCCTCGATCGCTTTGACAGTCTGCTTTTTGTTTTACCTTTGGCCTATTACCTTCTTCGTTTTTTATAAAGTGGTTTGCCCGGAATTCTTTCAGGGAAAGATCTTACTGAAGAACATGACCGGATGTGCCAGAAAACAAAGGTGAAGGAGGTGCGGAGTGCGGATTTCGAAAAAACTCCGGACTTTTCTCGTTTTTCTGGCCCTGGTGCTGATAACGCTTGCGGGAATCAAGTACCTGTTCCCGGTTTTGACCCCCTTTATTATCGGGCTTTTGATCGCCTATTTAATTGAGCCTTCGGTCAAATGGGTGGAGGAAAGAATCCGGTTGCCGGCCTGGTTGGCCAAGAGAGGGATTATATCCCCAAGACCGTTGGCGGTGACATTGGTCCTTGTTACTACCCTTATTGCCGGTGGTATCATCTTAACTTTTTCCTTTGCCCGGCTATATCTGGAGGCCAGGGAACTCCTGATTGACCTGCCGGAGAGACTGGTGGCCCTGGCAAAAGAAGCCGAGCGCCTGTTCTTGCAGGTGCAGGAGAGGCTGCAACTGCCGGAGGGTTTTTGGGAACAGCCCTGGCTACGGCCGGAGAACCTGATGGAGACCGCCGGCGGTTTTTTGCAAGATTTATTACAGGAGTTGCTTAATCTTTTTCGCGGTTTTCCTGTTTTTCTGATTAACCTCTTTCTCAGCGGCTTGGCGGCCTATTTTTTCAGCCGGGACAAGGAGAAACTCAGCGCCTTTCTCTTGTCATTGCTGCCCCAGGAATGGCGAGAACCGGCGCGGCGGCTGCAGGGGGCGGTTGTCCTCTCAACACTAAATTTTTTAAAAATCCAGGTTATGCTGGCAACAATCACCGGCCTGGTTGCCACCTTTTTTTTGGGGCTTTTCGGTTTTGCCCGTCCAGGTTTGTTGGGGGTCCTGACCGGCCTCTTGGATCTGCTGCCAATGGTCGGCCCGACAACCCTCTTTTTGCCTTGGGCCGGTTGGAATTTTGCCGTTGGTGATTTTTTTCGCGCCCTGTTAATCCTGGGGATTTTACTGATTGTTTTGGGCATGCGCCAACTCTCCGAATTGCGTTTACTCGGAAAGAGACTGGGACTGCATCCTTTATCCGCTCTTTTCTCTGTTTATCTGGGTTTCCGGCTTTTTGGCGTTTATGGGCTTTTTGCCGGCCCGGTTGTCTTTGTCATGTTACGCTCCTTCTACTACGGAGTTCTTCCCTTATTGGAGCGGGAGGGAAGTTCCTGACTTTGAAAAGGTGATGACAGTTTGAAAAAATTGGCAATAATCGGTTCCACCGGCTCCATAGGCCGGCAAACCCTGGAGGTGGCGGAACATCTCCGGGAAAAAATCGTTATCTACGGTTTAGCAGCCCACAGTAGCGTGGAACTCTTGGCGGAGCAAGTAAAAAAATACCGGCCGCAGATTGTGGTTTTGGCGGACAGCGCCAACCGGCAGGTTTTCGCTTCCCTCTTAGGGGACTGGCAGGGCCGGCTTCTCACCGGTCCGGAAGGCCTGGAAGAACTGGCGACCGACCCGGAGGTGGAGATGGTCGTCTCAGCCGCAGTAGGGGCGGCGGGGATCAGACCTACTCTGGCCGCAGTCAAAGCCGGGAAGGCAGTGGCTTTGGCCAATAAAGAAACACTAGTCGCCGCCGGCGAACTGATCATGGCCGCAGTTGCAAAGGGAAATACCCCCTTTTTACCGGTTGACAGCGAACACAGTGCTGTTTTTCAGTGCCTTATGGGAGAGGACCGTTCTGCAGTTAAAAATATCTATCTTACCGCTTCCGGGGGGCCTTTCCGCGAGACCGGCCTCGCCGAGCTGGAGAAGGTCACTCCGGAAGAAGCCTTGGCCCATCCCACCTGGAGGATGGGGAAGAAGATCACCATCGACTCGGCGACCTTAATGAATAAAGGGCTGGAGGTAATTGAGGCCCACTGGTTGTTTGCTTTACCCTACGACCGGATTCAAGTGGTTATTCATCCCCAGAGCATTGTGCATGCGGTTGTCGAAATGGTTGACGGGTTTTGTACGGCCCAATTGGGGCCGGCAGATATGCGCCTGCCGATTCAGTTTGCCCTGACCTACCCGGAAAGGAGAGAAAACCCCTTCTCGCACCTGGATCTGCCCACCCTTGGGCGGTTGGATTTTTCTCCTCCGGATCTGGAGCGTTTTCCCTGTCTGGCCTTGGCTTATGCGGCCGGCAGAAGGGGCGGAACAATGCCGGCGGTAATGAACGCCGCCAACGAAGAAGCGGTTGCCGCTTTTTTGGGGGGGCGGATTGGTTTCTCCGCCATCCCTGCCCTGGTGGAAAAGGTGATGGAAGAACATGAAAAGGCGGGTTTCATCTCCTCCCCTGACCTGGAGACGATCCTGGACGCCGACAACCGGGCAAGAGAAGTTTTTTCTTCTTTTCTCACCAGGCATAGTTACGCCCGTTGACGGTGTGGGCGGATGCGCTACTGGTACGCCATGGTGCGCATCAATGATGCGTGCACCGCACCATGATGCCCGGTGAACTCCGGGGGTTACGCCCTGTCGGAGGGCGGTGTCACCGCAAGGTGGTGTCACCACACACCACAAGGTGGTGTCGAAGAACGGTGTCACCGAAGGTCGTGTAAAAAGCCTTTATATGGCGGTAGGCGCCGGGAGATACGCACGCGACTTTCCGCATAGGTCTCGCGGGCTTTTTCAAAAAACTTCGTTGTGGGGGTACGCGCACGCGCGCGACTTCCCGCAAGAGGCTGCCAGGGAAGAATAGGAGGGTTCTTCAGCGTGTTTTCTTTTTCCTCTATTATCTACACGATATTGATTATCGGCCTGCTGGTGATCGTCCATGAGCTTGGCCATTTTCTTATGGCGCGGCTTTTTAAAGTGACGACCCATGAGTTTTCCGTTGGTTTCGGCCCCCTTTTGTTCCAGCGAAAGTGGAGGCAAGTGAAGTATTCTTTACGCGCGATCCCGTTGGGGGGTTACTGTAAAATTGCAGGTATGGATATTGCGCTTGAAGGCGAGCCGGGAGAGAAACCAAACCCGGGTGAATTTGCCTTTTATCAGCTGCCCCTTTACCGGAAGATCTTGATTATTCTGGGGGGGCCGGTTAGCAATCTCCTCCTGGCTTTGGTGATTTTTATTTTTGTCGCGGCGGCGGTGGGCCTTCCCGACCGCCCTGAGGAGAGGCCGATTATTGGTTTTGTTGAACCGAAAACCCCTGCTTTTGAAGCCGGGCTGTCGTCCGGTGATGAGATTGTCGAGATTAACGGCCAGGCTATCCAAAGCTGGAAAGAGGTGGTGGCGACAATCCACCGCTCACCTTTGCAGCCGCTGGAATTTAAGGTCAAAAGGGGGGAGGAGTATTTTTTCCGGGAGATCACCCCTTTTTATGACCCGGCCCACGGTGTTGGCCGGATCGGTATTATGCAGGCTTATACCGTTAAGCGTCTTCCTCTGTATAAGGCGGTGCCGTACGGTTTTGCCAGCACCTGGAATGGGGTGAAAGGAATAGTTGTCGCTTTATACCGGGTGGTTACCGGACAGGAAAGGGCGGGGTTTATCGGGCCCATCGGCATGGTGGGCTTTGTGGATCAAGCCCGTCGGCAAAGCGGTCTTCTCCTTTTTATGATGACCAGTATCAACCTGTTCCTGGCTCTTTTTAACCTGCTTCCTATCCCTTTGCCGCTTTTGGATGGAGGCTGGATTGTCATCTTAATTCTGGAACGGCTGCGCGGGAAGGAGTTTTCCCCTGAACAAAAAGGCGTCGCCCAAATGGTCGGGTTGTTACTGATGCTGGTTTTGTTCATCTTCATCACCTTCGGAGATGTGGGTAGCATAATCAGGCGGCTGGTCAACTGAGACCGGACGCCCGGTTTTGCTCTTGGGAAAAGCCGGCCGTACGGGCGCCGGTTTTCCGGCGCCGGTTCCCGGGATGAGCTCAACAGATAACGGGGTGTGCGCTATGGGAAGTGAGAACCGGAGGCCCACCCGCCGGGTAAAAGTTGGTTCGCTCTTTATCGGCGGCGGCGGGCCGGTTCTGGTACAATCAATGACAAACACCGCTACCCATGACTACGAGGCGACCTTAGAACAGATCCATGCCTTGGCGGCAGCCGGTTGTGAACTGGTCCGGGTGGCGGTTCCGGATCAACAGGCGCTTCCGGCGTTGAGAAAGATTGTCGACGCCTCGCCAATGCCGGTAATTGCGGATATTCAGTTTGATTACCGCCTGGCCCTGGGCGCCCTGGAGGCGGGGGTGGCGAAACTCCGGATTAATCCGGGCAACATCGGTGGGGCACAGCGGGTTAAAGAGGTTGCCCGTGCTGCTACGGCATACGGGGCCGCGATCCGAGTCGGTGTCAATGCCGGCTCCCTCTCCCGGAAGTTGCTGGCGGAAAAAAAAGGCGATATTGTCGAGACCATGCTGTCAGCCATAGAAGAGCAGCTCCGGCTTTTACTGGATGAAGGTTTTGAGGAGATTGTGGTCTCGTTAAAATCTTCGGCGGTCACGGAGACGATCGCCGCTTGCCGCGAGTTTGCTGCCCGGTGGGATTTTCCACAGCATCTCGGGGTAACCGAGGCCGGCGCCGGCAGCCGTGGCCTGATTAAATCTGCGGTAGGGTTGGGGGTTCTTTTAGCGGAAGGGATCGGCGATACCATCCGGGTCTCTTT
>JAAYIC010000125.1 GCA_012735195.1 Bacillota bacterium | reverse complement strand
TATATGTAGCGGTACCTGCACCCCCCAGATCACTTTTGCCGAATCGAAAAGATTACGGGGGGAGTTTTTGGCAGGTAAAATTTCCGAGCAAGAGCTGGCGGAGAAAAACGCAAAACTCTATCCCCAACCGGGCATCTGTCCGTATATTGGGACTGCTCAATCCATGAATTGTGTGGCGGAAGCTTTGGGCTTGGCTCTTCCCGGTTCAGCCACCTGCCCTTCGTGTACCAATAGAAGAGCGTTTTATGCCATCAAAACCGGGGCGACAGCGGTTGAAATGGCCATTAATGAATTAAGGCCTTCAAAGCTGATCCCCAAAAAGTCGTTTGATAACGCTGTGATGGTAATGGCAGCCCTTGCCGGATCCATGAACCACCTCTTGCACGTACCGGCAATTGCCAACGAAATTGGGGTCAAAATCGATTTTGACTATATTGGAGAGATAAATGCCAGAACTCCTCAATTATGCAGGGTTAATCCGAACGGGGATTATTCCATGGCCGATTTGGACAAGGCCGGCGGGGTTCCCGGGATCATGAAGCAGCTTAAAGACTTGATTAATTTGGACTGCGTAAATGTTGAAGGCAGGAGCTTTGCGGAGATTGTTGCCGAAGCCGCCGTTTATGATGAAGAAGTTATAAGACCAGTAAACAATCCAGTCTATCATAAAGGCGGTATTGTGATTCTGAGAGGGAATATCGCCAGAAACGGTGCGGTGGTAAAGAGGTCGACCATTCCTCAGGGTATGATGAAGTTCACCGGCCCGGCAAGGGTTTTTGACAGCGAAGAAGAAACTACCGCCGCCATTGAGCAAAAGATGGTTAAAGAAGGAGATGTGGTGGTTATCCGTTATGTTGGACCGAAAGGCGGACCGGGTATGCGGGAATTGCACAGAGTGGCCGGGGCTTTGAAAAATATCGGGGAGAAAGTGGCAGTTGTGACGGAAGGGCGATTTTCCGGCGCCACCGGAGGGTTGGCCGTAGGCTATCTCGGACCTGAAGCGGCCGACGGCGGAGAAATTGGCATAATCAGGGACGGAGACATTATTACTATAGATATTGAACATAGCGCCATAAACGCGGCGCTTTCTCCGGAGGAGATAAATATGCGCATGGCCGGGTTTAAGCCCAAGGAGAAAAAGATCGGTTCCAAACTGTTGCAGGGATACGCCAAGCGGGTCGGTCCAGTTAATACGGGCGCTGTCAAAAGCATCTAGTCTCTGCAGCTAAATTCACAAAAAAAATGATTTGGAGGTAATGAGATGAAGGCTAAAGAGTTTATTGGAATTATCCCCCCTGTTCTCTCCTCTTTTACCAAAGAAGGAGAGATTTACGAGAAAGGCATCAGAGAAATTATCAGGTTCACCCTCCCTCATGTTAATGGTTATTATCCTATTGGTACCTATGGGTGCGGACCGCTGATGTCGCTGGAAGAAAGGAAAAGAACCCTGGAGATTATTCTGGATGAAGTAAATGGAAAGGTTCCTGTGGTTGCGCATGTGGGAACAGCCGATACCAAAACCACAGTGGAGCTTGCTAAACATGCCAAGACTGCAGGAGCCGACGGAGTTGGGGCTATAGCTCCTTATTATTCCCCGCATCTTCCGGAAGACAACTTGTTCGCTCATTTTGCCGCATTAATTGACGCCGTTAATGAAGAAGATTTTCCGGTATTTGTTTATAACAACCCTCATCTGTCACAAAACTCGGTTACTCCGAAACTCGCCCGCAGACTTGCAGAATACGGTCTCAGGGGAATCAAGGACAGCTCTTTTGATCTGGTTAATTTCTATTTTTATCAAGAAGCGGTAGCCGGTTTCCCTGATTTTAACGTGATTATCGGAACAGAAGCCATATTTGTGGGTGCTTTTGACGCCGGCGCAACCGGTTGCGTCTGTGGAATGGCCAATATCTACCCGGAACTTTTAGCCGAAATCTATGCGGCGTGCAAAAAAGGAGACCGGGAAGAGGCCATCAGATTACAGCGGTTAATTCTAAAAGTCCGTCAAATTACCAAGCTCGGACCGACAGTCCCAATTATGCACGCAATATTACGGTTAAAAGGCATTGACGCCGGTTATTCCCGTAGCCCCTACCTGGATATAGACGATTCCCTTATGGAAAAGGTGAAAAACGAATTGACGGCGATTGATTTGTTTTAAGATTACTTTGTTTTAAGATTACTTTGTTTTAAGATTATAGCGAAAATTTAATTAGTTTGTTAATTAATTGGTAGGAGAAACCAGCATGGTTTGGGAGGTGATAGCCAGAGTAGTGTTTAAGTCTAGTCTTTAGAAATCGTAGTTGTATCGCTGACCAATCCGAACTTACTTAGGAGGGATAAACGGTGAAAAAATCAAGGTTAATAACTGCAGCTGTTCTTATGCTTTGTTTGTTGCTCGTAGCCTCGGTTGGGTTCTCTGCCAGCAAAGACCCGTTGAAGTTAGAAAAGAATTATCTCAAGGGGAAAAATATCGGTTTTATTCAGCTGACTTTGGGAACTACCTACCACGCGGCCATGAGCGACCGTTTTACCGAATTGGCTAAGACTTACGGCATCAAATTCAGCCAAGTTTGCAGCAGTAACAGGAGCGCCGAAGAGCAGATGTCCCTGGCTGAAGACCTGATTGCCAAAGGTGTGGACGTTCTCATTCTGAATCCTGTGGGTGATGAGATTGTTCCTGCTATTGCCGGTTTATGCGCCCGGAAAAACGTGCCGCTTTTCTGCGTGGATAACACATCTCCAGGTGAAGGCTACGTATATGTCGGGATCGACAACTTTGCCATTGCCCGTGAAATCGGCCGGTTTATAGGTGAGTTTATGGGCGGGAAAGCAAAGATGGTTTATGTCCGTAGTACACCGACGGATACCGGTTGCCCGGCCCTTCGCTTCGGCGGGATAATGGGCGGCATCTCCGACCAGGGTGAAATCAAAGGGTACCAGCTAATTGATGAGAGATGGGCTTCGCAAGATGTGGGTGAATCCGAAGGCATGCTCCAGATGGAAGAATTGCTGGCTGCCAACGATCAGATCGACGTGGTAATTGCTCACCACGATGCCCAAGCCTTGGGCGCTTTGACCGCCATCAAAAATGCCCGTCGTAACGATATCAAATTGATCGTAGGGTTTGACGGCGAAAAACGCATGCTGGAAGAGATTAAGAAGGCCAGAAACGGCCGGAACGGACCAGCCTTGGCTACCGGGTTGAACAGCCCCACCATGATCGCAGAATTGACATTGCAGGTTATAAACGATATGTTTGCCAAGAAGCCGATCCGGGACAGCTATTACATCCCCGTGGTCGGGATCTCCTACAAGAATGTCAACAAATATATGGAATACGGTTTCTAAACAGAAAATTTCCAGTGGACAATCAGTCAAGCGAAGCGCCCAACGGAAGAGGGGCGCTTCGCTTCAGATTAATCATTAAGCAATCAGATTAATTAAGTTGAAACTAAAAAGTTTAGGGTGATATTGATGACACTACAATATGCAGCCTCCGGGGAGAAGAATAGATGGAAAGCTATTACCAGCTTTATATTGAAGTACGACAAATACCTTATGCTTCTTTTATTCGGGGTAGTCTCCGCACTTATAACCGATAAGTTTTTTACTCTTGAGAACACCACCAACCTTCTGAAACAAAATGCAGCTTTGGGGATAGTGGCTTTAGGCCAGTTGCTGGTGATTCTCACCGGCGGGATTGACCTGTCGGTGGGGGCAATTGCCTCCCTTTCCGGTATCATCGCTGCCACTCTGCTAAAAAACGGCATGGGCTGGCCTTTGGCTTCGTTGTTTGCTGTCGTGACCGGCGCAGTGGCCGGCGTCCTGAACGGCATGATTGTCACCGTTGGCGGTATTACTCCTTTTATCGTTACCCTGGCTAATATGACCATTTTCCAGGGCATCGGCCTCCTTTTATCAAAGGGGCGCCAGGTCTTCTTTGATTGCCCGGAATTTCTATTTTTCGGTCAGGATTATTTGTTTTCCATACCGGTAATGGCTTGGATATGGTTTGCCATCTCCCTTTTGGTCCTTGTTTTCCTTGGGCGGACCGTCATGGGCCGGATTATCCGGGGAATCGGTGGCAATAAAGAAGCGGTTAGACTGGCGGGGATCAATACTGTCCTTTATGAGTCCCTTGCCTATATTATTTCCGGTGTTTTGTGCGGAATAGCCGGTGTGCTGATGACTTCCCGGCTTACCCTCGGCAGCAATATTATCGGACAGGGGTGGGAATTGATCGCCATTGCCTCAGTAATGGTTGGCGGTGGCAATTTTACCGGTGGAATCGGCACCGTGGGCGGTACATTCGTAGGCGTAATAATCCTCGGTTTGATCGGTAATATCATGAATTTGCTGGGGATCTCCATCTATTGGCAACAGATAATCAGAGGGTTAATCATTTTACTCGCTGTTTTCAGCAGCAGCAGGAAAAAAATAACCGCATAATTCTGCAGAAAGGTTGTGTACTATGGCGGGATTACTTGCAAAAAAAATTGCCTTAATTACCGGCGCCGCCCAGGGTATCGGGAAAGCCATTGCCCAACGTTATGCTGATGAAGGTGCGGATATAATCATCGCGGATCTTCTCTACGATAAAGCATATCAAACAGCCAAAGAGCTGGAGAAAAAAGGCGGAAAAGTGCTGGCCGTCAAGGCCGATATCTCTTTAGCTGCTGATGTGGATAGACTGTTCTCCGTAATTAGGGAAGAATTTGGCCGCCTTGATCTTCTAGTGAATAACGCCGGGATATTAATCCGGGGCTCCATTATGGAGACAACAGAAGAAACCTGGGATAAAATCATGAATACCAACCTAAAAGGGGCTTTTCTTTGCAGCAAGGCAGCGGCGGCAATGATGATCCCCAACGGCGGGGGGAAAATTATCAATATTACCTCAATCGACGGAGAAGTGGTCTATTATCCGGGGCGGCACTATGCTTACGGCGTATCCAAGGCAGGCCTGGCTATGCTCACAAAAGTAATGGCTGTTGAACTGGCGCCTTACAAAATAAACGTCAATGCTATCGCTCCCGGGGTCGTGAAGACAGAGATCTCAACCAAGTCCATGAGTAACCGCGCTCATATGGAAGAAGTTCTCCGCGAAATACCTCTGGGGAAAATGGCTGAACCTGAAGAAATTGCGGGGGCTGCAGCATTTTTAGCTTCCGAAGATGCCGGTTATATTACAGGAGCAGTCCTTATGGTTGACGGGGGATGGGTAATTCATTAAGTTCGAATGGGGGAGAATCATGTTTGTTGAACTTTCTTACCGTCTTGAAGAAGGTGCAGGTCCGGGGGTTGTTCTTAATTTGCCGCCTTTTACGATTACGTGGCGTTCCAAATTTGGCGACGGCCAGAAAAAATCTAATCAATCCAGTTTGATTCAGGTTTTTTCCCACCACGGTACACATATTGATACACCCCTGCATGTTTACGCCGGCGGACCGGCGGTCTCCGCTTATGATCTTTCCGATTTTATCCTGGAACGTCCGGTATTGATTAACTGCCCGAAGGAGGACCGGATGAAGATTGAAACTGCGGATCTTATACCTTTTGCCGGCCGTTTGCGTGACGGTGATGCCCTGTTGGTATATACCGGGTTTAGCCGGTACCGGGAGGTGGACCCGGAAAGGTTTGTTCTGAATTCTCCTTCTTTTTCTCCAGAGAGCCTTAACTATCTCATTGAAAATTTCCCCAATATTCGCTGCTTGGGTATGGACTTGATGGGGATTGAAAACATTCCGGAGGGCCGGGAAAAAGGTTGGCCTGCGCACAAAGCCTTTCTTAAAGAGAATGAAAAAAGGTATCTGATCGAAGATTTAAACCTGAAGCCGGTTCTGGATAAGGAGATTCATAGGTTGATGGTTTTACCTCTCCACATGCAGACTGAAGCTTCACCGGTGATCGTGATAGCAGAAACTGAAGATTAGTTGGAAGGGGGTTTTTAGCATGGCTTATTTGGAAATGTCCGGAATAACAAAGGAATTTCCTGGTGTCCGGGCCTTGGATAATGTTGATTTTGATTTGCAAATCGGCGAAATCCATGCCCTGGTTGGAGAGAACGGCGCGGGAAAAAGTACTTTGGTAAAAGTCCTGGCCGGGGCGATCAGTAAAGATGCCGGCGAAATCAGAATTAACGGCCAACACGCTAGTATTTCCTCACCGAAAGACGCGATCCGTTACGGAATAATCACGGTGCAACAGCATTTTAGCTTGCAGAGTAATATGACTGTGGCGGAGAATATCTTATTTGGCAGTTATCCCAAAAGAAGAAGATTCATTGACTGGAAAAGCCTATATGATAAGGCGGAAAGCTTCTTGGCGGGTATCGGGTTTGACGATATAAATGTGAAAAGCACAATTGCCCAGTTGGGAGTGGCCGAAGCGCAAAAAGTAGAGATAGCGAAAGCATTATATAGAAAACCTCGCATTCTTATTATGGATGAACCCTCCGCTGTCTTACCAAAAAATGATCTCAAGAAGCTTTATCTTATTTTGGACCGGATAAAGAAAGAAACTGGAATCATCTATATCTCCCATCATTTTGAAGAGATTTTTGCGATTAGTGACCGCATTACCGTATTGAAAGACGGAAAAAAAGTAAAAACAGTGCTTCCTTCTGAAGTGGATGAAGAAGGATTAGTCAAGCTTATGGTCGGGCGCGAATTGGGTGATATGTACCCGGCGAAAAAACAGCCGGCCGGTGAAGAAGTGGTTCTCAGTGTTAAAGAACTCACCACCGGTAAACTGAACAAAATTACTTTTAGGCTGAAAAAAGGGGAAATATTGGGGATTGCCGGCCTAATCGGCGCGGGGAGGACCGAATTATGTGAAGCCTTATTTGGCCTGGTGCCCTTAACCCATGGTGAAATCATGGTAAACGGTGAAAAAATTGAAAATACCAGCCCGCGCCGGGCAATTCAGAACGGCTTTGGGTTCGTAACCGAAGACCGTCATAAGACCGGTCTGATTTTACCTATGGCCATGCGGAACAATCTGACCCTGGCTGGGTATAAAAAGGTCTGCCGGTGTTCATTTATCGATACTAAGAAAGATATTGCGGCGGCCAACGAATATGTAGAAAAACTGAAAATTTCTACTCCCAGTATTGAACAGTTGGTGGAGTTTCTCAGCGGCGGTAACCAGCAAAAGGTAGTCTTGGCTAAATGGCTCTTCAGCGAAGCAAAGATTCTTCTTTTTGATGAACCGACCAGAGGGATAGATGTTGCCACTAAGACTGAGATTTACCGTCTAATGCGCAAATTGACTATGGACGGGGTCTCAATTATCATGATCTCCTCGGAACTCCCGGAGATTATCGGGATGAGCGACAGAATTCTTGTGATGAAAGACGGTTGCATTACCGGTGAATTGTTCCCCGATGAGACCAGTGAAGAGGAGATCCTATCTTATGCTGCAGGGCTGAAAGCTGCCAACCAAGGATAATCCTTAATCTGGTATCATTATAAAAGGGTGAGTAAGATGGGGAAGTATATAATTGTTCATGATCTTGGCACCACGGCAAACAAAGCCTGTCTTTTTGATGAATCCTGTTCTCTGGTGGCTTCTGTTCTTCTTCCTTATCCCACATACTTTCCTACGGCCGAAGAAGCGGTACAAAGACCGGAGGAATGGTGGCGGACGGTTTGTGCTTCAACCAAGGAGCTTCTGAATAAAGCCGGTATTATGCAGGAGGAAATTTCCGTTATCGGGTTTAGCGGCCACAGCCCGAGTATGGTTCCGGTCGACGACCGGGGCCGGGTATTACTGGATAAAGTACCGATCTATTCTGATATGCGGGCGTCGGAACAAGTGAAAAATGTGATCGAAAGAATCGGGGGTTATAAAGAGTTTTATGGCATAACCGGAGCCGGACAACTTCCGGAACAGTATTCTCTTTTTAAGATGGTTTGGTTTATGGAAAACCATCCGGATAAGTATAAAAATACTTATAAGTTTTTGAACACCGTGGATTATTTGGTCCATCGCTTGACTGGAAGATTTTGTACTGACTATTCACAAGCCGGTAATGTGGGGGCATTGGAGATTAGATCCAGGGTATGGTCGGACAGGATTTTGCAGGCAGCCGGGATTGAAGAGTCCCTGTTACCGGAGGTAGTCGGTTCAGCGGAGGTAGTTGGTGAGATAAGCAGTGAGGCTTCCCGGGATATCGGTTTGCCACCGGGTACACCGGTGGTGATCGGCGGCGGGGATGTAGCCTGTGCCGCAGCAGGCGCCGGCGCCATCCGGGAGGGGACATTCTATGTCTCATTGGGGTCGGCAGCCTGGATGGGAGTATTCTCCGAAAAACCGGGTTTTGATGTCGCAACCCGCCTGGTCAATTTTTGCCATCTCCTCCCCGGCAGTTATGCACTGCACTATTTTATGACGGGGGCGGGTATATGCTACCAATGGGTACGTGACAACATATACCAAAGGGAGGAAACTGGCGGTGCGCACGCCAATCTTGGCGATTATGAGATGATGGATAAGGCGGCTGAACCCGTGGGACCGGGGGCGGGGAAACTGCTGTTTCTCCCGTATATGCGGGGGATATGGGCTGGAGAAGGTTGTTGCCCCAATGCCCGGGGGGTTCTTTTTGGCTTAAACCTGGCAAATAAACGGGCGGATATTTATCGTGCCGCTATGGAGGGGATAGGTTTCGGCCTTCGGGAAATCATGGAGTATTTTACACATTTAGGCTATGAAGCCGATGAAATCAGAGTTATCGGAGGAGGAACCAAGTCTTCATTGTGGCGGCAGATCATTGCTGATATTTGCGGGAAAAAAGTTCTGCGCCCCAGATTAATGCAAGAGGCCGGTGCTTTGGGAGCCGCCGTGGCCGCAGGGATAGGTGTTGGACTTTTTAAAGACTTTGGGGTTTTGGATGACTTAATTAAGATTGAATCAATATCCTTACCCAATCAGGAGAAACATGCAATCTATTGCCAATATTATGAACTGTTTTTAGAAATTAAAGAGAAAGTACTGCCTATATTTGATAAGCTGGCGAAGATTTGATATAATTATAATTTAGTTTTAGCGGAAAAATTAAAATGGGGAACATGTGAATGAGAAAATATTGGAATAAATCATTGGAAAAAGCTTTGCGGATTTTAGATTGTTTTTCCAGGGAAAACAAGGAACTGGCCCCTTCGGAAATAGCTAAAATGCTCGGTTTGAACCAGAGCAGTTTATACCCGCTTTGCTCAGTCCTGCAAAAATTCAACTATTTGGCCAGGAAAGAAAATGGCAAGTACAGCCTGGGCTATAATTTTATTGTCAAGAGTAACCTGGTCCTGGCCGGCCTCAACCTGATCGAACTGGCGCGGGCCCCCCTTTTTCAGTTGGCCAAGGAATGCCGGGGTAACTCTCATCTGGCTATATTCCATGATTGGAAAGCATTGATTGTTGACCGGAGTACAACTTCGGACAGGGTTTCTATAAACAGTATAATTGGTTATGAGATACCACTGTACTGTACTTCATTGGGCAAAGCCATTCTGGCTTACCTGAATAAGGACGAAGTCAAGGAGTATTTATACCGTACGGAACTGAGAAAGCATACCCGGGCAACTAAGGTAGAACCCGAAGAGATAATGGCGGAACTGGAAAAGATAAGGCTTCAGGGATATTCTGTTTGTGACGATGAGTTTATCATGGATCAGATCTGTTTTGCCAGTCCGATCTTTAACGCCCAAGAGAAAGTAATCGGCGCCATAAACGTGGCAGTCAATAAATTCGGTAATAAGCCTGAAGATACGGAATTTTGTATTTTTAAAGTTAAAAAAGCCGCCGAGACGATCTCAGGTTTTCTCGGGTATATGGGTCCGGTTACCGGTTAGAAGTTTAATGTTTACCAGGGGAATAACAGCGAGTGTAAGTGCAAAAGCTAGGGCATCGGGATGAAAACAAAATATTGACCACCGGCGGTTTCTTTTGCTATAATATATGAGTTCATAATTATCAAAGAGAACCGGTCCTCGGCTGATTGGGAAGACCGAAGAATAGGAGGTTAGGGGCAATTGACTACCCAGAAAAAATGGTATGTGGTGGACGCCAACGGGAAAACCTTGGGGCGGCTCGCCAGTGAAGTAGCGAAGATCCTCCGGGGAAAGCATAAACCGTCTTACAGTCCCCACATTGACGTTGGCGATTATGTGATTGTCGTCAATGCCGAAAAGGTGGTCCTGACCGGAAAGAAAATTGAACAAAAGAAGCATATTACCCATTCCGGGTACCCTGGGGGGGTAAAAGTAACTCCATACCGGATTTTGCTGCAGAAAAAACCGGAACTGGTTTTTACAAAAGCCGTGCGTGGGATGTTACCTCATAACCGGTTAGGCCGGAAAATGATTAAAAAGTTAAAGGTTTACCGGGGCCCTGAGCACCCGCATATTGCGCAGCAGCCGGAGCAGTTGATAATCGAGGCTTGAACCCAAGCGCAGGCGTTAGATTTACGTAATTTAGTTTAGACGAAGGGAGGGAAAGGTTGGCGGTGGCAAAAAAAGCGCCCAAACTAAATATGGACTATTATGGTACGGGGAGAAGAAAGACCGCTGTGGCCAAGGTTTGGATGGCCCCCGGAAAAGGCAGGGTTTTTGTGAATGATGTCGAGGCCGGCGAGTTTTTCGGTCGCAGAGTTTTAGAGGTTTTAGTCCGGCAACCGTTGGAGAAAACGGGAACCGGTGATAAATACGACGTATACGCCCAGGTCATGGGTGGAGGTCTGAGTGGACAGGCAGGAGCGGTCAGACACGGGATCGCCCGTGCTTTGTTGCAGGTGGACCCGGAATTCCGGCCGGTTTTGAAGCAGGCGGGATTTCTTACCCGGGACCCGCGGGTCAAAGAACGCCGGAAGTACGGTTTGAAAAAAGCCCGTAAAGCCCCGCAATTCTCCAAGCGTTAAATCTTCCATATTGGCAAAAGAAGTAAAAAAAGATCCTCTCCATTGTCTGGCGGGGGTCTTTTTTCTTCGCGGGTATGATTTATCTCCGGGCAATCGTCCTCCCGGGTTCTTGCTCCTGCTTGATGGGGACAATCTCAATCCGGTCCTCAACAAGGATTATTCGCACCTTTTGGCCTGGTTGCAAACGGAATTTTTTGCGAATTTTCCGGGGAATGGTGATCTGAAAACCCGGTAAAACCGTTACTTTCTTCATGAGAGCACATCCGGCAAGATTCTTGGCGAGTATGTAGATTTTATCATAAAAGGCATATTTAATCAATAATTATTTGTAAACTAAATATGTCAAGGAGAAAAGGAATATTCTTCTGCAAAAAGCAGCATAAAGCCGGTGGCATTACGCCGCCGGCTTTACGCAATAGGGCGGATAGGGGGGGGTAGAGAAAACTAGAAACTGTACTTGAATTTCAGATAAAGCTCATCATCATCCCGGAAGCGGCTGAAGAGGGAGTCGCCGGCACACTCGATCCAATTGACCCCCAAGGTAATCTCCGCACCGTCCACCGGGTACCAGCTGACTTCCGGGGCGAGGACAAGGGCATAATTGTTGC
>JAAYIC010000085.1 GCA_012735195.1 Bacillota bacterium | reverse complement strand
CATTTGCAAAGGGGGTGTTGATCGCCGGTTCAATCCTGGGCACGGAGATGGTATGGGGCCCGGCCCCGAACCTTTCTTCCAGGTGGATGGCATGGAGGAGGAGGCCCATTACTTCAAACTTCCAGTCGTAAAGGCCGAAAAGGGCCCCGATCCCCACATCGTCAATCCCGGCCTCCATCGCCCGGTCCAGCCCGTAGAGGCGCCATTGGAAATCACTTTTCTTATCCCCAGCCGGGTGGACTGCAGCATAGGTCTTCCGGTTATAGGTCTCCTGGAAGATCTGGAAAGTACCGATCCCGGTCTCATGTAACCGCTTGTATTCGTCCACTTCCATGGGGGCGGCATTGATGTTTACCCGGCGGATCTCCCCGCTCCCCTCTTTGGTGCTGTAAACCTTTTCAATGCATTGACAGATAAAATCCGCATTATACGCCGGATGTTCCCCGAAGACCAGGATCAAACGTTTTTGTCCCTGGTTAATCAGGGTGCGCACTTCCGCATCCAGCTCATCAAGGGAGAGAGTATGCCTTTGTACAGCCTCATTCGTCCGCCGGAAGCCGCAGTAAATGCAGTTGTTTATGCATTTGTTCCCCACATAGAGCGGGGCAAAGAAGACGATCCTGTTCCCGTAGACGGAGTTCTTCACTTCCCCGGCCAGTTGGTACATTTCCGCCAACAACTCCGGGTCCTCCACCTGGAGCAGGGCGGCGGTCTCTTCCGGTTCCAGCCGTTCCTTACTCCGGGATTTGGCCAGGATACCCCGGATCTTTTGCGGTTCGGGGTCCACCGCCTCCTGTAGCAGGCTGTTGATCCATTCTTCGTTAATAAAATCCCGCATCTTTATCCTCCTTTTGTCACAATCTTTTAAAAACATATATGCATACCGCGTTTCCTGGCGTTATATCCTGTCACGCCGGTATGGTATGGACCGTTCCGTCCGGTGTTAACCGGCGCCAATCCGGCCCCACCCGCTCCTTTCCGCCGGCTGCAGCCGCTTGTAGCTGTCGCCCCGTGACATGTCCAGCTCAAACCCGGCTTTCTCCACCCTCCTTTTGAGCTCCGGCAAAGCGGCGTAATCGACACCGGCTTTGTTTTTGTAAATCTCATACTTCCTCCTGCACGCCGCGGGCGAGACCACCGGCATAATGACATTGGCCCCGGCAGCCAGCCCCTTTTCCCAGCCGTATCTGTCCAAGGTGTTAACGGCCGTGGTCACCGGCAAGAGAACCTCCGGCAGGAGCAACCGGATTAACGCCAGTAAAATCAGGGTTTTCTCCACCGAACCGGCGGGGCTGTTCCCCAGGGGTGTCTCCGGGTGAGGGATGAACGGCCCGATTCCCACCATCTCCGGGTCAAATTCTTTTAAGAACAAACGCTCCTCCGCCAGCACCTCGTCGGTCTGGCCGGGGAGGCCGACAATAAAGCCGGCGCCCGTCTGGTAGCCGATCCCCTTCAGTTCTTTCAGACACTGCAACCGCCGCCGGTAGCTCATTCCCGGGTGGTATCTTTCATAAAGGTCCGCAGAGACGGTCTCATGGCGCAACAAGAACCGGTCGGCGCCCGCCCGGTAAAGCCGGTAATACTTCTCGCGTGGGGCTTCGCCAATTGAGAGGGTGACCGCCATCCCAGGGCATTCCTTTTTTATTGCCTGGATCAGGTCAGCCAAGACGGCAGCGGTATAAAACTTATCTTCGCCGCTCTGGAGGACAACCGTCCGGTAACCGGCCTGGTAAGCCGAAGCACAGCAGGACAGGATCGCTTCTGGCAAGAGCCGGTACCGCTCGACCTTTTTGTTCTCTCTCCTGAGCCCGCAGTACCAGCAGTTGTTCCGGCAATGATTGGAGAATTCCACCAGGGCCCGGAGGTATACCCTTCTTTGGTAGGTCTTGACCCGGGTTTTCCTGGCGTAGGCGAAGAGCAGGTCGGCTTTCAGGTAAGTGATTTTCTCCAGTAAATACAGGAGCTCCAGTTTTTTCAGGTGGTTGTTTCTGTAAAGCTTGGCCAATAGCCCTTCCAGCTTCTTTTCCATGACTCTTCTCCCTTTTGCGCCCTAAAATCTCTTCTGCCTTGCACCCAAATTGCACCTGGATTGAAGAGGAGCGGCGAAAAGCGCAGAAAAAAAACGCCCCCTGGAAAGGGGACGGAGCAATTTCGCCAACTATAGTACTGGCGCCTATAGCTATGGTTTTTCTCCTCTTGTCCCTTCCAGGTCAGAAGTTCTTCCCTGTCAGGTGCTTTCTATTATACTATCATTTATACTATCATTCCCGCGGGCGTGCCGCAGGCGCCGGCCGGGCCGGTAACCCAAAACCAGCGTTCCTCTTAAACAGGATTTTAAGCCAAAAAAAGGTTCTTGTCAAGCAAAAACCGGATTAATTATCTTATAAACACCCCGGCAAGACCCATCAAAACAATTAAAGCGACAAAGATGGCCATTATTATATTCCAAGCTTTTGAAGGTTTCTTATACCAGAAAACGACGGCAAGAGAAAATAACAGCGTTTGTATGATTACTTCAGGCAGACCCCATAAATGATATTCTATTGGCAGCTGTGTATATACGATGCCTTCCAGGGAGCCGGGCGACGGTCCGGCCGTTCCGAGAATGGCCAGGCCAATAAAGAGTAACCACAGCCTGAGCCAGCCTTTTTTCTCTTCCAAAAACGAATCCCTAATGGGCCATAAGACCAAAGCAAAGAGCAAACCTCTAAACACCTGTAACGCCGGCCCCGCGGCAACCCAGGGCGATTCAATCTGCCGCATGTAGGTGACAAGGATCTCTGTCCCAAAGAAATTTTTGTAATCCAAGAGCGTAGAAGCAAGCAGACCCATTATAAAGTAGGTAACCATATGACAGGCGGTGATTCTCCAAAAAAACTGCCCCCAGGAAGCACTCGGTTTTTCTTGCATTTTAAACCTCCTCAAGAAAATTTACAGGGTCATTCCCCTCTTTTCTGGGATTAATATATATAGCGTTTTTCTTGCGGGATGATTTAAAGACTGTTATTCTATTATATCGGCCTTATTTAAGATTATAAAGGGTATATCAAGTTACTACAAGATCGGGATACCAACGGGAAACTTTTCCCGGCATATACTGTAATTTAGCTTTCAAATGTGATATATTGTTTTAAGATGCAGAGTCAGAACCCGTCTTTTTGGAGGTTGCGGTTACTGTGCTCCTTCGTGATCCGGATTTTAAATACGGCCTTAAAAAAGGGA
Source organism: Bacillota bacterium (assembly GCA_012735195.1). Taxonomy (GTDB): domain Bacteria; phylum Bacillota; class UBA4882; order UBA10575; family UBA10575; genus JAAYGG01. Next base: position 5,140 of record JAAYIC010000085.1, on the reverse strand, counting down.
TCCCGATTGCCCTGGGTTATGTCCCGGTGGCTTTCACCTTTGGCATTCTTGCCGTCAGCGGCGGTATCCCGCCTTCGGTTGCCGTCCTGATCTCCATGACCAACTTGACTTCCGCTGGCCAATTCGCCGGTACCAAACTGATCATTGCCGGGGCGCCGCTCTTTGAGATCGCCCTGACCACCTTTGTCATTAACATCCGCTACCTCTTGATGTCCTTTGCCCTCTCGCAGAAGCTTGTTCCAAATACCTCCATGCTAAAGCGGGCATTGATCTCTTTCGGCATCACCGATGAGACCTTTGCCCTGGCGGCCCTGGAGAAAGATGATATTTCCTTCTCTTATATGGTGGGGTTGATCTGCCTTCCTTATTGGGGTTGGGCATTGGGGACGGCCTTGGGAGCGGTGGTCTTTTCAGTCTTGCCCGGGCTTGTGCAGAACGCCATGGGGATTGCTCTATATGCCATGTTTATCGCGCTGATCGTCCCGGGGGGCAAAAAATCCCGGGCCGTCCTGGCGGTTGTGGCCATTGCCGTTACTATCAGTTCCTTATTCACATGGGCTCCCGGCCTCAAGCAGGTCTCCGCCGGGTGGACCACGATCATCGCGACCCTTGCCGCCTGTTTGGCCGGGGCGATCCTCTTTCCCCGGGAGGAGGTTTGAAATGTATAGAATTCTTGCCGCCGTGTTGCTGATGGCAATTGTCACCTACATCCCGCGGGCTGTGCCGATGACTTTTTTCAGAAAACGGCTTACCTCCCGTTTTATCCGGTCTTTCCTGTATTATGTACCCTATGCCGCCCTGGCGGCCATGACCTTCCCGGCGATCCTTTATTCCACAGGCGATTTAGCCTCTGCGCTTATTGGGATGGGCGTCGCGCTGGTTTTGGCCTTTTACGAAAAAGGCCTTCTCATAGTGGCCCTTGGCGCCATCGCCGCCGTCTTTCTGAGCCAGATCTTTTTGTAGCAGCTCGTTCCTGCATGATTCATATCTTTCCCGCATAATCCATATCCCCGTGCCTCCGGCAACAAGCTCCATCTCACTCCCGGCGGATTTTTCCGGCGGCAGCCGGAGAAAGGCCAAAGGCCCGGGCGGTCTGGCCGGCGAAGAAGGCGGGAAAGCCCGGTTTCGTCAGGCGGTTGTATACCCGATTACCACTTCTCCCGGGTTAAGAGTCCGCGCTTCTCCAGCCGGCCACTCTTCGTCCCGCTCTTCCCCACCGGCATAGACCACCCTGATGTTCTTTATGTCAGTTTTCCCCGTCTCCCCGGGCATTTTCCCAGACGCCTCCGGATCTCCGGCATCCGGGGTTCCAGCGTCCAGGCTCCCGGCTTCCAGCTCCCCGGCCCCGCCGGTCAACAACTCCCCGAAATTAACCGTAACCGGATCCTGCAGATCCTTGTTGGCCAGAAAGAACAAACGGCCCCGGTCTTCCCCTTCCGCCGGCGAGTCCTCCGGCAGCCGGAGCCGGTAGCAGAAGAAGAGGAGCTTTCTCTCTTTAACCCCGCAACTTATTTCCGGCAAAAAATTTTCCTTTACCGCCAGGGTCTCGATGAACCGGCCGCGCAGGCGCGCGGCTTTGGCCAGGAGTTCCTCTATCCAGTCGCGGTCCGGGTTCAGCCAGTGCAGGCAGTACCGGTCAAAAAATGCCAGCTTGCCGTAGAGCGGATCCGTTGCCTCGAGGACAAACCGGCCCTCCTCCGTATTATCCAAGCCCAAATTCATCGGCTGGATCTCCGCCAGTTCCAAGCCGTTGTTAATAAAGGGGACGGTGTTGGGTAAAAAGTAGTTGAGCAGGATTAAAAGCTCCCGCAGGCGTTTGTCCCCAAAGCGCCAGGCGAAGCGGGGTGTGTCGGCGGTCTCCGGGGCGGCCGCCACCGGGAGTTCCGCCGCCCAGGACTCGCGCAGGAATTTCCGTTGGAACCCGGCGGCCCGGTGGTATTTATATAGATGCCAGAGGCTCCCGGTGATAAAGTCAAACCCGCCCTCCCGGGCAGCGCCGGCATTTTCCGCGGAGAACTCCTCGGACCAGAAGATGAAACGGGGATTCCCGGCCCTGACCTTGGTGAGGATCTCCCGGATTAATGTGGCGGGCAGCGCGTGCCCCATGTCGATCCGCGCCCCGTCAATGCCGTACTCCTGCTGGTAAAAGGGGATGACGCCCACGATGTAATCCCATAAACCCTTATTCAACTGCTCTCCCTGGTAAAGGTTGAGGCAGGCGCCGTCCTGCAGGATGAAGGGCGGATGCTCTTCCTCCGCCACATACTGCCGGGCTTTGGGGTGAAGGTCAAAATAATACCGCAGATAGGTCACGTCCGTCCAAGGGGGCTGGGGGTCGTTGATGATATCCGAAAAACCGGGAACAGTAGTAATCCCAAACTCCTCTTCGACCAGGGTCAGGATGTTTTTACCGCTTTGCGCCTGTCTTTCCTTTACCTTTTGCCAGCGGCCAGCATCAATCTGTTCCGGCGAAGGCCTGAACTTACTCAGGTATTCATCGATCCCGGGGCTGTTGTAAAGGTTATCCAAGACCCTATCCTGTACTGTCGTGAGTTTTTTTTCCTTTTCCACCACCGGCGGGTGGAAGCCGGCGGCCGCTTCCTTGTCGATCCAGTAGAACCAGTCGGGGTGGTCGATGATCAGGTCATTATCCCGGGAGGCGGTGCGGAAGACAAAGTCCAGGATGACCTTCATCCCCAGCAGGTGGCAGCCTTCAATAAAGGCCTTGAACTCCTGGGACAGCAGTTCTTCGGAATACTCCCCCAGAAGTTCATCGTGGAGGTTTTCGTCGAGTTTATAAAAGTTCTTAATCGCGTACGGGCTGCCGAGTTCCCCCTTTTTGTACTCCTCACTGTAATCGCAGACCGGCAGGAGGTAGATGATATCCACCCCCAACGTCTGCAGAAGCGGGAGGAGGCAGAGGGATTTTAAAAAAGAACCGGAGATAATCTCTCCGTTTTCATAGTGGTTCCAGGCGGAATGGGCCCGGACCAGCATCCCGTAGATCGTCCGGCGGCAGAGGTTCTCACCGTCCGCGCCGGCGCGGTCCGTACCGGCGCCGGCAATCCCGCTCGTACCCCCCTGCTCTAAAATGGACTGCAGGCACCTGCTGAAAAAAGCATAGGGGTTGAGAGTGATCTCCCCCTCCCGTCCCTCCTGCCGGGAAAACTCCGTGAAACCGCAGTAATTCCATTTTTCAGGAATGAAATATACGCCGGTAGACTCTTCTTTCTTCTTTTCCAATAGCTCGGCTATGAACCGTAAGTTTTCCATCGCTACATCCCCATGTATAGAGATTCTCTTTTGCCGGTACATCTCCGCACACGCCGAGAAGCCGCCCACCGCAAACAGCAGCGCCCTTTTGGAGCGGCTCATCTTGCCTTATTATCTCCATTTGGCCAGTTCTTACCCATGCAAATTCAAGAATCTTTCCATCCGCTGTTGGTCATTATTGGTCATACCAGGGAATGCTTAGCGCCGGCTAGAGTATTTGCAGTTGCTTTATTTGTTTATTTTAGCAAGGAAGGCAGGGTCTGATATCCCAATCGGGGCTGTAGGCGTCGGCCGGGCCGGCCACACGGAACTGCTGGTTGGTTATGATATTAAGCACGAAAATATCCCTGGGACCGGTTACATCCAATACCGTGTCGCCGGGTTGCTCGGAAACCGTATAAATGATCCAATCGGCAACCGGACCCCAGTCCGGGAAGGGATAATAATCCCGCCTGAAGCTTTGCCTGAGGTTTCCTTGCAGGTCGGCGATTCTTATTTCGCCAGATCCGTTTTCACTCAAAAGCGTACTGTATACCAATGATGAAGAATCCGGCGCCCAGCCGCCCAAGAAACTGACGTCGTTGACGACTCCCGGTTGGACCTCGAATTCAAACCCGGGAAGGGTGACCAGGTTCTCAGTGACAAAATCAAAAATATAGACCGTGGAGAAGACCCCAAAGGCGAATCCCTGGAAAAACTCGGTCCCCGCATATCTCCCGTTTGGAGATAACCTGATATTGCGGGCGGGAACTGATTCAAAGATCCGGAAATTCTCTCCGGTCACGTCCACGGTGGCAAGGCGCGCGAACCCGGCGGCGTTGGTTTCCGGAACGGACCCGGCCAGTCTCTCATCGTCGGGGAACCAGACCGGGTTGACAAGGCCGGCAACCACCCTCCGGATATTGCCCTCCAGGTCAACGATGAAAGTTGCTTCCTGGTTGGAAAAGGCAATCCTGGTACTGTCATTGGCCCAGGAGTAATTGGTGACGTTCCCGGCGAGTAGAACCGGATTACGGCCGCACGGGTCGATAATGAACAAACCGCCCACCGCCTGATAAGCGATGAACCTGCCGTCCGGCGACCATTGCGGGTTTGCCACCGGCTGCTCCAAGGTCCCCGATAATCTGGTGATTTGTACACTTCCCTCGCCCGCGGCATTACTGCGCCAGAGTTCGGGCCGGCCAGTACGGGTTGACACATAAACAATACATCCCGGCGGGATAGCGGGCGCCGGAGCGGGAACCCGTATTCTCTGCCCGGGAAAAATCAAGGCCGGATCCGTTATTTGCGGGTTCAGGCGCAGTAAGGTTTCGACAGTGGTGTCAAAGCGCCGGGCAATGAGAAAGAGGGTGTCACCGGTTTGCACGGTGTAGAGCATGGTCCCGGGAGGAGGGACCGCCGCCGGGATATTAATGCGTTGTCCGGGAAAAATCAGGTTTGGATCGGTGATCTGGGGGTTGGCCGCCAGTAACTGTTCCAGGGTCACACCAAAGCGCCGGGCAATGACAAACAAGCTGTCACCGGGTCTTACCACATATACTTCAGGCGGTGCAGGAACCGGGATCACAATCCGTTGACCGGGGAAAACCAGGTTGGGGTTGGCGATCTGCGGATTGGCCGCCAGCAACTCCGCGAGGGTAATGCCAAAACGCCTGGCAACGGCGAATAGGGTATCGCCGGGCTGAATGATATATTCCATAAGAACCACCTCATCCATATGGCTGATGTATAATATATTACTCCAGCCGGGGATAAGGGGTTCTACCTGACAAGACAGGGGACGGTTCCCTGTCTTGCTGCCGCTGTCTCCCCCGACCCAGTAACCAGGCAGGAGCGAGACAGGGAACCGTCCCCTGTCGTCTCTACT
>JAAYIC010000082.1 GCA_012735195.1 Bacillota bacterium | reverse complement strand
TTCTTGGCATTGCCTAACAATTTGATCCTAAAATTTCTGGTCAGCATTTGTTTTTCATTCTAGCATGTTCGTACTTTTTCTCCAACTGAATTAGGGGGCTAGATAGTCATCAAGTTTTTGATTAACAAAAGGCAATTTCCCATTTTCCGGCCAGTCACGCTTTGCGTAGATTTTGAAAATGTAACTCTGTGAGTCGGTTTCAATCTTAAAAACCTGGTTATTAGGAACATTATCAAATTTATGAATAGAATGTACTTCTTTTCCCATAGAGTTTTCAAATGTTTTCGTAATTAAATCTATAGTATCCATCTTGACACTCCTTTAGGTTGCCCATGTTAAAGACAGAAGAGAAACATGGTACAATCGGCGCAGGAAAAAATATAATGGAACCATTTCGAAAGGTGACCCCCGATGAAACAGGAACGGCCGTATCCCAAAGTCATGATCTCCTCCCCCAAGGCGGAGCGAAACATCAAGAACGGGCACCCATGGATCTATGGGGAAGAAATCCGCAAAACAGAAGGCGCACCACAAAATGGCGGGCTGGTGGATGTGTTCGCCGGCAACGCCTATATGGGGACGGGTTTTTACAACAGCGCCAGCAAAATCACTGTCCGGCTCATTTCCCGCAATGCCAACGATGTTTTTGACGCCCGTTTTTGGCGCCGCCGGGTGGAGTATGCCGTGCAATACCGGAAAACCGTCATGCCCGGAGCAGACTTCGCTGCTGCCGCCTGGTTCACAGCGAGGCCGACCAGCTGCCGGGACTGACCGTGGACCGCTACGGCAGCCTTCTCTCCGTGCAAATTATCTGCCTTGGCATGGAATTGATCAAGGATACGGTTTACCGGGCCCTTTGGGATGTGCTTACGGAAATGGGCGAGACTCTCACCGGCATTTATGAACGGAACGACACCCCCTTGCGGACGCGGGAAGAGCTGCCGGAGTATAAGGGTTGGTACGAATCCGACGGCATACCCCTGCCGGAATCCGCTGTTACGGAGATCTGCGAAAACGGCGTGCATTATCTGGTCGATGTGGAAAACGGGCAGAAAACCGGCTTCTTCCTGGACCAGAAGTATAACCGCGCCGCGGTGGCCCGGATTGCCGGGGACAAGCGGGTCCTGGACTGCTTTACCTATGCCGGCTCCTTCGGCCTCAATGCGGCGCTGGGCGGGGCGGAGCACGTGACCTGTGTGGATATCTCCCAGTCCGCCATTGAGATGGCAAAGGCCAATGCCGCCCGCAACGGCCTGGACGGAAAGATGGATTTTCTCTGCGAGGACGTCTTTACGCTCCTGACAAAACTGGTCGAGAGGAAAGGCCGGGACTATGACTTTATCATCCTTGACCCGCCAGCCTTTACGTTTCTGCCTCCTTATAAGTTTGTTTTCCCTTCTTTCTCTGCTTATATGCTATATATTCTCTGCTTGCTTCGACTTTTCCTTTAAATGCCACGCTCGAATCATCCGGCGCATTGATTGATGGGACACGGGACCATCCCCCTGTCTCTAAACTAAATCTTGACCACCCTCGGCGGTTCTGTGAAGGAAGAAAACGTAGCGGTCGTATCCTGGAAATAGAGGACCTCGGTATTGTCGTCCTCCGGCGAATACATGCCCTGGAGTTCAGGATAATTGTCCAGCAGGTGCTTTTTGGCTTCCACTCTGTCATCCCTGATCAGCTTGCCGGCCACGCGCAACCATTTCCCGTCGGCATAAGCACAGATCTCCGCCTTGGGATTGGCCTGGAGCTGCTTGGAGACGGCTTTTACCTTGCCGGTTTGAATATAAAGCTTGCCTTCGAAAAGATCCACTGTGCCAAAGGGCCTGACACGCGGCTGGTCTCCTTCCACGCTCGCCAAATAATACGTCCCGCACTTCTTTAAAAACTCATGAACTTCCTGGACTCCTTCCATTGGCTCTTCCTCCTGCTTTCATTCTTCTTATCCGGTACTATTATGTAAAACGTCAACTGCAAGCAAATGTTCTCCTTTAATTTTGCCACATTTTATCAAGACAAAAACATCCGGACAAGGGGACGAAGGTCAATCCCAGTATGGCGTTGAATTAATAACATAACGAATGGTGAAAGGATGAGCAATCCATGATTAAGCCCAAGAAAACATCATCCATTGCCTGCCGGCCTTTTTCCTGCCGGCGTGACGAGCTGACCATCCGCGGTTATGTTTTTCGTAAAGAGACAGGCACCCTGCCTGCTGTAATTCTCTCTCATGGCTTCATGGCCAACCAACGCATGGTAAGGCACTATGCGGAATTCTTAGCCGGTCTTGGCTGGGCCGCATTTACCTTCGATTTCTGCGGCGGCGGTCTTAGGAGTAAAAGCGACGGTAAATCAGTGGCAATGTCGGTTCTGACCGAAGTCGAGGATCTCCTGGCTGTTATAAAATATGTGCAGCAAAGGGAGGATGTAGATGCGAAACGTATTTCCCTGCTAGGGTGCAGCCAGGGTGGGGTTGTTTCCGCCTTGACTGCCGCAAGGCTGAAAAGCGGGATTGAGCGCCTGGTCCTTTTCTATCCGGCTTTTTGTATACCCGACGATGCCCGCCGCGGCAGGATGCTGTTTGCCAAGTTTGATCCGGCGAATATTCCTCCCGTAATCAGCCGTTTTCCGATGAAGCTGGGCGATGTTTATGTGAAAGCCGTTATCGATATGGACATTTATGAAGAAATCCGCGGGTATGACGGACCGGTTCTGCTCGTCCACGGAACCGCAGATAAAATCGTCGATATCGCATATGCAAGAAAAGCGCGGGAAGTCTATAAATACTGCGAATATCTGGAGATCGAGGGTGCCGGTCACATGTTTGGCAAAGAACATGACCCGATAGTCATGGGTGCTTTGGAGAAATTTATGATGAAAGACAGGAATCTTCAGGGCAATTAGGTTTGAATAACCCCCCTGAAGAATTCTACTGCACCCTTCAGATCATTTTCATCCGGGTGCCCCTTTGCGATCCCGCCGATCAACTTTAGAGGCCCAAATGTATCAAAACCCCTGCATCCATAAGTCCCCAGCAACTGACAGGACTTCCCGGCGATAATCTTTTTCATCCCCTTTGTGTAATCTCTCTTGATGCCATAGGTATAGATGAGAAATACCCGCTTTCCCCTTGGCAAGTTCTCCTTGGCGAACGTGATAACCGCCTCGCTGAATTTACCAAAATATATGCCGGAGGCAAAACCTATTAGATCATAACCGGATAAATCTGCTTTTTCACATTTAGCCGTATTAATTAAGTCAACCGCGCGCACGCGCGCGTCACCCGATCCCTTAATGGCATCCAAGAGTTTCTTTGTATTCCCGTGGTGTTGGGAATAATACACAATCGCAACCTTCATACCGTACCCTCCTCTTCTTTATTTGCTTATTTCGGCGTTCGCTCCTTCTTCTTGTAGCTGCTATAAAAGTTCCCCGTTTATAGCTACCACAAGCGTTTGCCGAGATAAATATCGGGTTTCCCTATGCCGTTGGCATCGGGCATAACGCCGATAATCTTGTAGCCGAGCTTCATGTAAAAAGCGGATTGGTGCGTCCCGGGCGAGAAGTTTCATCCTCCAAAGCCCTGACAAGTGCGCTGCCAATACCAAGCCGTGGGATTGTAGTCATCATGGGCGGTGCTGCCCGTTACCATGTCCCACCATGGCGCATGGGGGTAATCGTCATTGCTCTCTATGATGTTATACCAATAACGCCCGTTGAAATCTTTGCCGCTTGCGAGATAATCTAAAATACCCTTGATCACCGGATGCGAGTTATCGGTAAAGTTAATTTCACGCAGTATTTCCGTGGCATACCAGGTTTGAATAGGCGAAGAATTTGGATTCCAGGCATCAGGTCCCAAGGCATGGCCAAAACCGCCATCCTCGTTCTGATAATAGGACAAAGCATTTACAACCGCTTCTTTACTCCCATTTTCAAAGTGGTATTGCCACCGGGCCAAATCCAATGGCCTGGCATTCCTGTATATGAATGCTTTTTGCCTTCTGAAAAAGATTATTCATTCCCCCAACCTCGATCACTTTTTCCTGAATAAATCTTTCCAGTCGCCGGTTTTGCCCAAAGATCTGTAGTTTAGTGTATAGTATTCTCCCTCTCCGATCCACATTACCGGAGCGGCCATCCGTAACCGTTCCTCTATACTTATTGAATGATCTTTAAGTTCTTTGGCTACCAATGTGTTGCGGATTTTACATAGATAAAAACAAACCAAAGTTCGGTGTTCCGTCCTCTTTGTATGTGCCATACAGAAATAATGTTTGCGGGCAGAATTTGTTCTCCGGGCCGATAGATACTTTTTCCACTATTCTTATACTCCTTTCTTTTCAAGGTTTTTAATGATGATGTTCATCTGAGTTGGTTTTTACAGACGGTAAAATAAATCTACCTACTAAATCATTTAAGATATGGCTATTATCCTTTACCAAACTTATTCTTGAAGTAACTGTGATGACCATATCTGAATCTGGAATTACATATATTTTTTGTCCCCCCGCACCCGAAGCAGAGTATGTTATATATTCTTCTCCTGTTTTTTCATTTTTTTCTTTCTTCAGATACCATAAGTACCCATAGTGAAACCCATACATCCACTCATGACGACTTTGCAAAGACTGCTCCACCCACTGTCTTGATACAATCACTTTATTATCCCAAACTCCGTTATTTAAATATAAATAGCCGATTTTGGCAAGGTCGTATTGGGACATAAACAGGTTCCCACCGCCAAAGCTGATACCTTTGCCATCCTTCTCCCAGTATACTTCTTTTATTCCCAATGGCGTAAAGAGAAATCTCTTGGCAAAATCCAGAGTACTCATGCCCGTCGCATATGTTATTATCGCAGATAACAGGTGCGTATTGGCGGAATTATAAACAAATTTCTCTCCCGGCGCGCATTCTAAAGGCAAATCCAATATAAACTTAACCCAATCGCCATTGCCAAGGAGCATTTTCAAGGCAATACCCCCGCTTTCAATCGAAGGTATGCCTGATTTCATCGTCAGCAAGTGTTTTATTTTTAGATTCTGCCAACGTTCATCCGAAATTTGAGTGTAGCTTTGCGGCAAATAATCAAGGACTCTATCGTCTATGCTTTTTATATACCCTTGGTCTATAGCAATCCCTACCAGAATCGAGATGATGCTTTTCGTAGCCGACCGCAGATTAAACGTATCAGAATGTTTATCTTTGAAGGTAGCGCCGGGCTTTCTCAAAACTTTTGTCAGTAATGAAAAAAAGGCTTTTTGCAGTTGAGAGCTTTTTTCTTCATATGGATCTTCATTATGCGACGCAAAGACCAAATATCCATTCTCTATAATAATAAAACTGAAGTAGCTCTTAAAATGCTTTTCGAGATATCTAATTGCCTCAGCAAGAACGCTGGAATCCATCTCTTGCTGCTCAGGGGTTGAGCGTTTCCAACCTTCCGTTGGGAAGTAAGCTCTTTTTTTATCGCTTTGAAATACTTTCATTTTCATCCCCATCTTTTTCATTCCAAAATCACTATCATTTGCCGAAGCCCGGGTAGACTGCACGATCGCCGCCTCGGAGGCGGGAAGGATAACCGGCTCCACACCATCCAGGTTCACCCCGCCCGCCTGCTGGAAAACGGCTGTAAACAAAGGCAAACCAAGCAGCAGCCAAAAACAGACTCTTTGTTTGAGAGCAAGGTTCATCGGACCAACTACCTTTCAAAAGCGTGCCGTGCTTGCAAGACCGTAAAACGCGTATCAATAATTTACCATAGGGTCAAACTACTTTTTTGCCCTCGATTTCAATGCCACACACTCAACATGGCACGAGTGGATAGAATGAATGTCATTTGGGTATGTCCGTTCTCGAAAACATATCCACTGCGTTTTTGGCGCTATCGGTAGACGGGAACATATCGACTCTTAATAATTATATTCAATTAATAATTTCGCCTTTGTTTTTGTCTAATTTTTCACGCCATTCTCGTCGCTCAGTAGTTGTCAGTTTCGTCCACCCTGTTGCTTCACCAATAATTCTTAAAGGTTCTTTTGATCGATAAGAACGCGTTAAGTTACCAGGAAATTTTTTGTCAGTAACATTTGGGTCGTTTTCAAATTCACCAGTTGGTTCTACTATATAAACGCGTTCCCTTCCTTCTCCTTTTGCTAACGCTGCTGCAAGCCCTGCACCATTTATATTAGCAGTGAAATAAATGTGGTTCATTTTAAGATCAGATTTGTAATTTGAAGTTCCACCCGCTGTCAGTAAATCACCAACTTATAAATCTGCCTTTGTCACATGGTAAAATGGCCCTATATCAGAAGGTGCGCCCTTAGCTGAATTTGACAATTCATAATTTCTTTTTGCATTCTCAG
>JAAYIC010000118.1 GCA_012735195.1 Bacillota bacterium | reverse complement strand
CCGGGGCATAAACAGCACCACCAGCACGATAATCAGTCCATACACAACCAGGTGGCCGTAGGGCATAGGATGGCGGATGATAACCAGTTTTTTCCCCATTTCCTGAAGGATTTTCGCCACTTTTCTTGTGGTTTGGCTTTTGCCGACGCCGGTCCGGACTGCGCAGACCGAGATGACCGGAACATCGGCGTCAAGCATGGTGGTATTCGGCCCCATCAGGCGGAAGTCCGCGCCGGCGGCCATGGCCAGCGAAGCCCGGTTCATAACATATTCATGGGAGGCATCGCTGTAGGCAAAGACCACTTCGTCCACGCCGTACTCCTTAATCAAGGCCTCCAAATCCGCCTCGTCGTAAATGGGGATCCCTTCCGGATAAAGGGGCCCGCTTAAAGCCGGCGGGTATTTTCTCCCGTGGATGTCGGGGATCTGTGTTGCGGTAAAGGCCAGGACTTCATAATTCTCATTGTTCCGGAAATAGGCATTAAAATTGTGGAAATCCCTTCCTGCCGCGCCCATGATAATCACTTTTTTCTTCAAATTTACCAACCTCCTGTGGTATAAATATGATGCCGCACCCGAAAGAATGTCCTGTGCTTGGCGATGCCGTTATGTCCGTTTCTACAGGCCAAGCAGAAACATGTCAAAAGGTACAACTCCTTTTTTATTCTGTGGAAAGGCGCCGTCTCCTGCAAGATTATGCGTAGTTTCTGTAAAATTTTTAGATCATTTTTTTAACCTGCCCAATTCCGCCCGGGCAGATTCTTTAGCCTCACGGTCCAGCCGCGGATCTTCGGGATCTTCAGGAAGGGAAAGGCATTTGGTGAAGGCTTCCACAGCCGGATCCCGTTTTTTTGCCTCCAGAGCGATACAGCCATATATGTACCAGTCGTAGGGAGAATCCGGAGATAAGGCCACCAGTTTTTCCGCCAGTTGGAGAGCGGTTTTGATATTGCCGATACTCAGCGGCCGGCCCGGGGCCTTCCAATAGAGTTGTGCCAGGGGGTTATAGGCCAACGGCCGCTCCGAGTCGATCTCCAGGCACCGCTCCAACGCATCTCTCATTGGTTTGACCATAAAAAGGCTGTTCATTACTCCCCGTTCCTCGCCAATGCTGCCGAGTAATACCCCCAGGTAGTAAAAGCCTTCATAACCCTCGCTGTTGGCGGCAACAGCCTGTTCCGCGTATTCCTTTCCCTTCTCATACAGGCGGATTTTTTCCTTACTCTCTCCGGCATAGTCACCCAGGAAGAGATATCCGCGGGCCGCCCGCCAGAGCAGTTCATAATCGCCGGGGTTCTGCGTGGACGCGGCCAAATTCTCTTCTATTATTTCCATCATCCGCCTGGAATTCTCCGGGGACTCACAACGCCGGGCATAGAGGTTGTCCACAATATTCAAGATGTTCTCTTCTTCAGTCCCGCCGTAAGCTATGGGAGATAAAAGCAGATAAAGACCGATAAGCATCCAGATGAGCCTCTTCGACACAGCAACCGCCTCCGTGATAAAATTTTGGCTTAGTTGATTATTTGCATTTTCCAAAGAATACTCCTTCTTTTTCCTGTTTATTTTGTTTATTTTGTTTATCATGTTTATCTTGTTTATGTTATAGATTAAAGGTATAAGTGAGTTTACCGGTCTTCGCCGAGAGGAAGGAGTGGATCTCCGGGAAGTTTTTTTCGTAATCGGGGTCGGCTTCTGCAGCGATCCTGGAAAAGGCGAAGGCGTCATCCCACAGAAACTCCCGGGGCTTGTAGCCGGTCCCCAGTTTTTTAAGGATGGCGGTATTGGCGGCGACAAACGGCAGTTCAGCCAGGGGTGGTTTGAGGCGGAGGGCATAGGCGAAATCAATCAAGACAATCCGGAGATATGGAGGGTCTTGTTGCGTGTGCACAATTAAATTGGGGGGACGGACATCACGGTGGACGACTTTAGCCCCGTGTAAAATCTCCAATATAGAACACATCTGTTCCAGCAATGGCCGGAGCATTTTGGGGTTACGCCGGTTTTGGCGGAGGAATTTCGCGAGCGTCTGCCCTTCAATAAATTCTGTGGCAATAAAAGCGAAAGGCGCTTTGGTCCGGCAGGCGACAATTTTCGGAAAAAACCCGGCCTTACCGGATTTCCGGAGAAGGTTGATGAAGAAAGCCTCGCGGGCGGAAGCCTCTTCCACTCTCCCTTCCAGTTTAATAAAGACCTTCTTTTTTTTTGGCGTTTCCGCGGTGAAGTACTGAAAGTCCAATTTGTTGGGTGGTGCAAACGGCTTAACCTCGACAATTCCAAGTTCCCGCTCTAAATACCGGAAAAAGCAGCGCGTGGCTGCGGAAACAGCAGGTCCCATGGGAATCCTCCTCTTTGGGAGCGGTAGTTTATTATATGGAATTGCCGGTGCGTTTGTTTTCCGGGCTCCGGCCGGTGGAAAAGGTAAGAGTGCCCCCTCTGTTTCTTGGAGCTTCCCGGTCCTTGCCGTTCCACCCTATGACGGCAATCAGATCCGGGAAAAACCTTTATTTTCCCGGGAAAGGCGGAGATAACTCTTTCTCAAAGCTATTACCTGTTGCTCTGATGGTTTGTTATCGGAACCCTGATATATTATGATCGACATAATCAGGAACTTCGAATTGTTTATCTAGTATGCGGAGGCGTGCTTTGCCGACGGGTGTTGGCGCGGGGTTGGCAGTAATCTGCCGGGCGTTGGCGCGCGCGGGAATAATCCGTCCACTGGAAAGGAGAAGTATAGGCATGGCTGATTACAAAAGGGCAAAGATGGTTTTGGATAAAGAGTATGCGATCGGCACCACCGACGAGCGTCTTTTCGGTTCTTTCATTGAACACTTGGGCCGGGCGGTCTACGGCGGGATTTATGAACCCGCCCACCCGCAGGCCGATGAGGAAGGGTTTCGCAAGGATGTGCTGGAACTGGTCCGGGAGTTGAACGTATCGGTTATCCGTTACCCGGGCGGCAATTTCGTTTCCGGCTACAACTGGGAGGACGGGGTGGGTCCCAAGGAGCGACGGCCGGCAAGGTTGGACCTGGCCTGGCGTGTGACGGAACCCAACACCTTTGGGACCAATGAATTTGTCAGGTGGGCGCGGAAGGCCGGCGCCGGGGTAATGCTCGCCGTAAACCTGGGGACCCGGGGGCCGGATGCCGCCCGCAACCTGGTGGAGTATTGTAATCATCCGGGAGGAACTTACTGGAGTGATCTGCGGAAGGCCCATGGTTACCCGGAGCCCCACGGGATTAAACTCTGGTGCCTGGGAAACGAGATGGACGGGCCCTGGCAGATTGGGCATAAAACCGCCGAAGAATACGGGCGTATCGCCTGTGAAGCCGCAAAAGTGATGAAATGGGTGGACCCCGACATAGAATTGGTGGTCTGCGGCAGTTCCAGCCGGTGGATGCCCACCTTTCCCGCTTGGGAAGCAACGGTGCTGGAGCATACCTATGAGCATGTGGATTATATCTCTCTTCATACTTATTATGGGAACCAGGAAAACAATATCCGCAATTATCTGGCGAAATCCCTGGATATGGAGATGTTTATCCGTACGGTCATTGCCACCTGCGATTATATCCAGGCGAAAAAACGCAGTAAAAAACAGATTAACCTCTCCTTTGACGAATGGAATGTCTGGTACCATTCGCACGCAGCCGATAAAGAACTGGAGCCCTGGACTATTGCCCCTCCCCAACTGGAAGATGTCTATACCTTTGAAGACGCCTTGCTGGTCGGCTGTATGCTGATTACGCTCTTAAACCATGCCGACCGGGTAAAAATCGCCTGCCTGGCCCAGTTGGTAAATGTCATCGCCCCGATCATGACGGAAAACAGGGGCCTGGCATGGCGCCAAACTATCTTCTATCCTTTTCTCCATGTTTCCAGGTACGGAAGGGGCCGGGTCTTGCAGGCGGTTATTTCGTCTCCGCGTTATGATGTCGAAGAGTACACGGATGTCCCTTTGCTGGCAGCCACGGCGGTTGCCAGGGATGAAGATGGGGAGCTGACGGTGTTTGCCGTTAACAGGGATACAGACCAGCCGCTGCTCCTTGAGGGCCGTTTGGGGCAGTTTGATGGTTACCAGGTAATGGAACATATCGTCCTTGAACATAAGGATCTCAAGGCAAAAAATACAAAGGAAGAGCCGGATAACGTCGTGCCCCACAACAGGGGAGACTCCCGCGTAGAAGAGGGCTTCCTCCGGGCAATCTTGCCCGGGCTTTCCTGGAATGTCATCCGGATGAAAAAGCAATCATCTTAATCAGTTGCATGAATGATGCTGTAACCAATACGGTTCAATATTACGGAGCCGATGATTTTTGTTATAACCTGGAAAATATAAAAGCAATTTCTTATCCCTAAATATTGAAGATCATCCTTGGACATGTTATATTAGGCAATGAAAAGAGGTGTCTTCATGGAGCTTTCCGCCAGTGTGGTTATTCCCACCTATAATTCCCAAGAAACACTCCGGCTCTGCCTACATTCTCTTTTTCGGCAAAACGCCGACCCGGCAGATTATGAGATCATCGTGGTTGATGACGGTTCTACCGATGAAACCCCAAGGGTTTTAGAGGAATTTTCGAAGAAGGCGCCCTGTTCCTTCCGGTACCTTCGCCAGGATAACTCGGGCCGGTCCCGGGCGCGTAACGCCGGCATCCTGAATGCCCGCGGGAAAATAATTATCCTGTTGGACAGCGACATGGTCGTCCGCAGTGAATTTATTGCCGCTCATATGGCCCGTCATACCCAACCCGGGCTGGTTGTTAACGGCCCGGTAATTAATTGTAGCAAATATGCGGATCCCAACAAAGGACCGGCACGGAGACGCGATTTTTCACAGGCCTTTTTCGCCACTGGCAATGTTTCGGTTGCCCGCGCCAGTCTCTTAGAAGCCGGGCTTTTTGATGAGGAATTTGTGAAATACGGTTGGGAGGATCTGGAGCTGGGGAGGCGTCTCCGTCGTCTCGGTCTAAAAAGGGTAACTGAACCTGCGGCTTGGAGTTATCACATACAACCCCCGTTAACCTGGGAAAAAATCCCCTATTTGATTCAAAAGGAGAAAGACCGGGGAGAAAGCGCTGCGCTTTTTTTCCGCAAAAACCCTTCCCGGCAGGTACGAATGGTAATCCTGCACTCGCCGGTCTTTTTTGTCTGGGATAGAATTTTGAATGTTTTTAACTGGACAGAACACCCAAAGACCTTGAAGATAATGAAATTTCTTGATCAAGCCGGTTGCAAAATTCTTTTTCATCTACTCTGGGCGGTAATACGTTATCATGCCTATATGAGCGGTCTCCAGGAAGCGCTGGCTAAATCGCCATGATAAAGAAGAACCGGTGTCGCGATGAGGAGACTAGAGAATGAAAAGACAATGGGGCATGGGGTTATTTACGCGCGCGCACGCCTGTCTCACCCGGTTTATACCGGGTCTGACCGGCAGGGTCGCGGAGACCGGTAAATCCCGTCGCAATACATATCTGTCCTCGCTTATTTGGGCCGACGTTCCGGACCCCTCTGTCATCAGGGTGGACGGCGCGGACGGGCGCCCTCTCTATTATATGAGCAGTACCACAATGCACCTGGCCCCCGGGGTCCCAATCATGAAATCCCATGATCTGCTGCACTGGGAGATTGTCAATTATGTCTATGAGCAACTGGCCGACAATGACCAACTGGCCCTCAGGAACGGTGAAAACGCCTACGGGCAAGGGTCATGGGCCAGCAGTTTGCGGTATAACAACGGCCTCTATTACCTGGCTACTTTCTCTTACACAACCGGGAAAACCCACATTTTCAAGACCGCCAATCCGGAGAAGGGTCCCTGGGCGGAGGTGACCCTGGATAGAGTCTATCATGACCCTTCCCTACTCTTTGATGACGACGGCAGGGTTTATTTGGTTTATGGCAGCGGCGACATTGGCGGTGTTGAGCTGACCGCGGAAGTGGACGCGGTGAAAGAAGGCGGGCTTAACCAGGTAATTATCCTCGGGGCCGGCTGCATCGCCGGTACCAGTTTTTACGTACCGGCCGAAGGCGCCCATATCCATAAGATTAACGGGAGATATTACATATTCTTGATTACCTGGCCGCGGGAGGGTTGCGGCCCGTACGCTATGCGCACCCAGTTGGTCTACAGGGCGGACCGGATCACCGGCCCCTACGAAGGCCGGGTCATCCTCAGGGAAGCGGGGATCGCCCAGGGAGGACTGGTTGATACTCCTGACGGCGAGTGGTATGCCATGCTCTTCCAGGACCATGGAGCGGTCGGGCGCATTCCTTACCTCCTCCCGGTGGGCTGGGAAGACGGGTGGCCGGTGTTGTCAACTTCATTGTCGACCCCGTTATTAGCTCCATTATCAACAGTATTGGCAACAGTGGACCCTGGGGACGCGAAGGGCCGGCCGGAGGCAGCCCCGGTTACAGCCGGAGGCTTACAGCCCGGCATTGTCGCTACGGATGAGTTCGACCGGGATGAGCTTAAGCTTATGTGGCAGTGGAACCACAACCCCGATAACAAATACTGGTCCCTGCGCGACCGCCCTGGGTATCTGCGGCTGGTCAACGGGAGGGTTGCCACGGGCTTGCTTGATGCGGTAAACACCCTTACGCAGAGGACCTTTGGGCCGGAATGTTCAGCCAGGATCGCCATGGAGACTGGAGGGATGAAAGCGGGGGACGTGGCCGGCCTTGGCGTTCTGCAAAAGAAATACGGTTTTACCGGGGTCGTGTGCACACGTACGCAAGGCGCCGGGGAGGACAAATATCTTGTCATGGTGGACGGCAGTTGCGACCCGCCAAAGGAGAAGGCGCGGATCCCCGTCACCCAGGAGCGGGTTTATTTAAGAATTGACATCGACTATAAGAACCGGGCGGATAAGGCGTATTTCTTTGCCAGCCTTGACGGGGAAGAATGGCAGGCGGTGGGGGAGCCCCTGCAAATGGCCTATACCATCCCCCATTTCATGGGCTACCGGTTTGCCCTCTTCAACTATGCGACAAAAGAACCCGGCGGTTTTGTGGATTTTGATTATTTCCGGATCGGGGCGCCGGCGGAGGGTAAGGGGTTCGGTTTTTAAGGGTTGATTAATGAGAAAGAAAATTTAGGAGAAATAAGAAAAGAGAGACAGGAGGGATAAGCATGAACAGGCGGCAAGTCCGGTGG
>JAAYIC010000046.1 GCA_012735195.1 Bacillota bacterium | reverse complement strand
TCCTCCAGCCAGAGATAACGGCCGGGGCGGCAGCGGATCCAGGCCCGGATCATTGCCCGCTGGTTGTGGGCGCCGTAGTCGGAAATCTCTTTACTGCAGGGGCAGAGGGAAATGACGGGGATCTCCACGCCCATCCGGTAATCATAGACCAGAGTCCCGGTATTTGTGAGACGCCCGTGGAATTCGCAGGAGTAATCCAATGGTGAAGGGATCTTGCTAACCGGGGCCGTGACCGGCAAGAAATACCGGAAAGCCAAGGTGATCTCTGCCGAAGGGGCCGCAAGGCGGCTGCAGATCTCCTAGAGCACGACCTTAATTTCCCGGCCGGAGATGGGTTTCTGGCTCCATTCCGCCAGGATTTCGATGAACCGGCTCATGTGCGTGCCCTTGAACTCCCGGGGCAGGCCGGCGGAGGCTGTGATCCTCCCCAGTACTTGTTGGAAGGAACCGGCTTGGGTAGCGATGAGGACCGGCAGGTGAAAATCTTTCACCCCGACTTGTTGAATTTCGATCCCACGCTGGTCCGGATAGTTCTGAATATCTTTCATTGGATCCCCTCCAAGAGCCTGCGGGTTTTTTCGTACACGGCCCCTCCCGTGCGCTTATTTTTTCCTGCCGGACGCGTCTTGCTGCGCCCGTTTTTTCTCCCCGGCTCTCATATGTTCTGCGCCTATGTTTTTCTCCGGTTTTTGTACGTTCCCGCGTTTATGTTTTCTCCGGTTTCTGTATGTTTCCGTGCCTATGTTTATCTTCTTTGCGTACCTTCCGCGCCTATGTTTTTCTCCGGTTTACGTGACTTCCGCGTTATACTTTCCACTTGTTTGCGTACGTTTCTGTGCTTGTGATTTCCACCGGCCTGTGTAATGAGTCCAAGGGCGCGAATAATCACCTATTCGTGAAAGGCCCGCCAAATCCTCTCGGAGTTATTTTTTATTGCTTATTTACCCTCAGTGATCGCCCGGACTTCCTGCAGCCTTTTGGCGGTAAAGATCATACTGTAGTAGAGCCGCCGCTCAGGATAGGTCTCCCGGATGACTTTGAGGTTTTCAACCGGGGAAAAATTGCCAAAATCCACATCATAACCGATGCATTCCGGGATCAGGTAGGCCATCTTTGCCGACATCCAGACCCCGAGAACGACCTGAAGGCCATGGTCATCGGCGTATTTCATCATCTCGCGGAGGTTGTTATTGGCCGTGGTCAGTGCGGGGTCGCCTGACTCGGTCAAGACCACCGGTTGGGTGATGATGAAAACCGCTCCCGCCGCGATTTTGTGCCGGAGTTTCTCCATTTCTGCTTCTAACGGTTCATATTGGTTAAAAGCCGCGCCCAGGGTAAAGACCCCCGGATACGCCCGGCCGAGATACTCCAATAACTGTACCGAAGTTATGGTTTTGGTTTTCTCCGGGTCGTAGCCGAGATCTTCCGGCTGTAACCGGGGGAGACGTTCGCTGCCGTCCCCGGAGACACAGAGCAGGTATTTTATGCCCAAGGCCGCGGCGTGTCCCACGAGAATATCGAAATCCTGTTCGTTCTGTTCCTTTGCCGGATCGTATTTTTCATCGGTTTTCCGGTGAAAAGTATTCAAGTGCAGAACGATATTTTCCTGTTCAACCGGTAATTCCAGCGCCTCAATCATCTCTGTGCCCATATACGAGAGGTTGCTCATGGGGTTGTCAGGAATGCAGATTACCATGTCATTTTCTAAAAAGAGCTGGTAGCGTTCGGCAAATTTCTCCATTCCCCCCTCAAAGTCTTCCACGTTATGCTTGAGGGCAAGCAACTCGATAAAGTCCTTATCAATTATTGTTGTCATCATCCGATCTCTCCTTCAAGGCGCGTGGGAGCGCGTTCTGATGATTCCTTCAATATTGTAATAATTCATAATAATAAAAATAATTTTTCAAAAAAGCCCGGTGACCCGACGGGTGGTTAAATCCACATCGATTTTCCGGTAAGACGGATCGGAGGCCGTACCCGGCATCAGTTTTATTTCACCGGTCACCGGAACCACCAGGCCGGCGCCGCGGTAAATCAGGATGTCCTTGACCGGCAGGGTCCACCCCCGGGGCTGTCCTTTTAGGGCCGGGTCATGGGAAAGGCTCAAGTGGGTCTTGGCCATACAAACATCGAAACCGGCCAGCTCTTGATCGGCCGCTACCTGCTTCAGTTTTTCCTCACTCTCCGGAGTAAAGGTAACCCCGTCGGCGCCATAAATCTCCGTGGCAATCCGCAGGATCTTCTCTTTCACCGGCAGGTCTTTGGGGTATAAGAAATCAAAGGAGGCGGCGGATTCTTCCTGGCAGGCCTCGACTACTGCCTCCACCAGCTCCAGCGCGCCCTCGCCCCCTTTCTCCCAGTGCTTGGAGACGGCGACTTTGGCGCCGGCGGCTTCCGCCGCCTTTTTTACCAGAGCAACCTCTTCCTTTGTATCAGTGTGAAAATGATTAATACAAACAACCGGAGTTATGCCGCTTTTCTTAACAATTTCAATATGGGCCAGCAGATTTTCCAGGCCTTTTTCCACATAAGCCGGGGCCGGTTCGGTGTAGACCTTGTCCAGTGGTTTGCCCGGTTTTACCTGCGGCCCGCCCCCGTGCATCTTCAAGGCGCGGATGGTGGCGACAATTATTGAGCACGACGGGGTTAAGCCGCTGTGCCGGCATTTAATATTCCAAAACTTCTCAAAGCCGATGTCCGCACCAAAGCCGCTTTCCGTGACAACGTAATCCGCCAACCTCATCCCGACCAGGTCGGCAATGATTGACGACTGGCCGATGGAGATATTGGCAAAGGGACCGGCATGGACCAGTACCGGCTGTCCTTCCAGGGTCTGCAGAAGGTTGGGGCAGAGGGAGTTTAAGGTTAAGGCGGTCATCGCCCCGTCCACCTCCAGGTCGGCGGTGGTGACCGGCCGGCCGTCCTTGCTGTAGGCAACCACGATTTGTCCCATGCGTTTCCGGAAATCCGCCAGGCCGGTGGTGACGGCGAGAATCGCCATGATCTCCGAGGAGACGCTGATCTGAAAGCCGCTTTTCATCATAAAACCGTTGTTCTTTCCGCCCAGCCCGATAATGATTTCCCGCAGCGCCTGGGCGCAAAAGTCAATTGCCCAGCTCATAGCGGTGTTTCGTGGGTCGATATTCAACCGTTTCAGGTTCTTTTTCTGTAAGACCTCGTCACTGTAGTTGAATTCATGTTGCATCCGGCTGGTCAGGGCAACCATCGCCAGGTTGTGGGCGTTGGTGACCGCATCGATATCACCGGTCAGGCCCAGACTAAAGGAGGACATGGGGATACATTGGCTGAGGCCGCCGCCGGCCGCCGAACCTTTGATGTTGAAGGTGGGACCGGAGGAAGGCTGTCTGATGGTGCCCAGCGCCCTTTTACCTATTCTCCCCAAGCCCTGGATCAGACCGATGGCGGTGGTGGATTTTCCCTCGCCCAGGGGGGTGGGGGTGATCGCCGTTACCTCCACGTATTTGGCCCGGGGGTTCTCTTTGGTCCGCTCAAGGATCCGGGCATAATCAAGTTTCCCGGTGTAATGGCCATAGGGGTGTAACTCATCTTTTTCAACCCCCAGTTCCTCCGCCAACTGGAAAACGGTTTTCATCTTTTTCTCTGCGGCTTCCGCGATTTCCCAGTCTTTCATGGTTAATGGATTTAACTCTGCCATCTTCTCCTCTCCTCAGGAATAGAATTCTTTAATCTTCAACAAGGCGTCAAACCCATCCAACTCCAGATATTCGTTGAGGCAGACCATGGCCGGGTGTTCGGGGGGGAGGATTTCGTATTTTCTTGCCACCGAACCGATAATCATATCCAGCCCCAGGGGCATGGCCTTGGTCAGGAAAGCGCTTTCCAAGGCGCTTTTTACCGGCATCCCATCGGGCCTTTTCGAAGGGAGCATCACCGTGAAATTGCTCAAACCCACAGAGATATGGACGCCTTTTAAATCCGGATCCTCGTGGATTAAAGCCAAAGAGCCCAGCAACCGTTTGAGATTACCGTCCAAATCAGTGCCAACAGGGGCGATACCCGGGTCAATAATACACCGGTCAACTGGAATCCCCAGGGCAGCGGCTTTTGCCACCATTTCTTTGGCGGTTTGGTATGTCTCTTCCGCATTGCGCGCGGGTTTCCGTTCCCCGTCTTCCATCCGCTCGGAGACAAGCAGGATCGGGATGAACGGTTGTATTTGGTAAAGGTCGAACATCTCCGGGCGCAGAGGAGAGATGGAATTGAGGATCGGCAGGACGCCGCCGGGTTTTTGCGGGCTCACGCGTGCGGGGTCATAGGCCTTCAAGCCGGCGGCCGCCAGCTCCGGATCGGGGGTGTCAATTGATAGCGGTTTGTCGACCACTTTTTGGATCTCTTCCACCAGATAGGCCATGAATTCCGGTGGTTGGCGGCCGACGTTGACATCAATATAGGCGGCGCCTTTTTCTGCCTGGCGCACGGCCAGGGCTTTTATGCCCTCGATGTCCTGGTTGACAAAGAGCTGGTGGGTGGAAGGTACAGAATCGTTGATTGATTCGCCAATAATTGTCAATCCCTCAATTGCCATCCTGTTAATTCATCCTTTCTAAAATTCGTAAGTTCGTTTTCTCTCATTAATCTAGTATTTGGTTTAATTTTAATTATAGAGCAGAACAAGGTTTTTATATATAATTTTTTTATGATTTATGGCAATATTTAACCCTTTACCGGGAGCGGGCGCCGTTCTTTACCAGCCGGCCGGCGGATGGCGGCGGGGAATAAAGGCCGGCTTTTCTGTGCAGACTTTTTGCAGAAGAGTTGATAGGAGGCGGAAGGAAATGCGCCCGTTGACAATAAAAGAGAAGCGCAGGCGCGGGCGGCACGGGCAGCACGGGCAGGCGCAACGCGCATATTCGTATTGCACATGCAGGATTATCCTGGCCGTTCTCGTTCTCATAATAAACACGGCGGGTTGGGCCGGCGCCGCCGACGCGGACGCGCTGGTCCTCCGTTCGGAGGCGGCGGTTTTGATGGAATACACCACCGGTGAGGTTTTGGTGGAAAAAAACCCGCACCGGCAGTTGCCTCCGGCGAGTATCACCAAGATGATGGTAATGCTTTTGGTGATGGAGGCGGTGGAAGCGGGCGAGATAAAACTCTCCGATGTGGTGGTGACAACTCCTGAGGCGGCCAGGATGGGCGGGTCCCAGATCTGGCTGGAACCCGGCGAGGAGATGACCGTGGCCGAATTGATGAAGGCCGTCAGTATTGTTTCGGCGAATGATGCCAGTTATGCCCTGGCCGAACATGTGGCCGGTTCCCACGAGTTGTTTGTGGAGATGATGAATAAGCGTGCCCAGGAACTGGGCTTGACCAATACCCGCTATGTAAATTCCACCGGCCTTGAACCGGACGGCGGGGGAGAGGGGAATATCACCACCGCCTACGATATGGCGGTTTTAGCCCGTGAGCTTCTCAAACACCCGACCATCCTCCAGTGGACAGGGACTTGGATCGACAGTCTCCGCGGCGGGGAGTCTTTCCTCCGGAACACCAACAACCTGGTACGTTTTTATGAAGGCTGCGACGGTCTCAAGACCGGTTATACTGATGAAGCCGGTTACAGCCTTGTGGGGACGGCGCAAAGAAACAATGTCCGGGTGATTGCCGTGGTGATGAAGGCGCCAACTTCCGCTGTGCGGAACAGCGATATTACCAAACTGTTTAACTATGGGTTTAGCCGGTTTAAGTCATTGCCTGTAGCCAAAAGCGGGGATACCGTCGGCAAAATCCGTGTCATTAAGGGAGAAGAGCAGGAAGTAGAGATCTTGGTAGGAAAAGACCTGATCCTGGTTGTAAAAAGAGAAGAACAAGCGGAACCGGAGGTTGAGATCGTCTTGCCCCCCCATGTAAGAGCGCCGCTGGCCCGTGGGGAAAAAGTCGGAGAAGCCCTGGTCAAAATGGACGGAGAGGTTAAAGCCCGGGCTGATCTGGTGGCTGCCGCCGACGTGGCGGAAGTTGGGTTCTTCCGTTTTCTGTTCCAGGTTGCCAGGGATTTTTTTGCCGGCTTTTTCGGAGGTTAGGAAGGATTCTGAAAGGCCACAGTATCGGTATACGCGCCCATGCGCGGGCAGCTTTCTATAGAGTGTTTCCTGATAAACAAGAACTAAACAAGGGCCAAATTTCATATGCGTTCATGTACGCGCCCATTATGCCCGGTCTTTAAGGGAGACCCTGGCGTTATTCGTGTCGCGTACACCTTATGGCACGCAGCATACCGGCGGGAGCCGGTATTTTTTTTGCCCGTGGATTTTTCCGGTTTGACTTTTCTTTTCCGGCAGGAAAAAAAGGAAAAATGCCGAAAGTTTATGCCAAAAGATGCAAAGTAAGGAGGAAGTTGGTTGACAATCGATCTGACCCGGTGCGGCTCTACCCTGGTGGTTAAAGTCCACGGGGAATTGGACTTATCGACTTCACCTGTTTTTCGTGATAAAATTGAGGCGGAATTGGCACGGGATGAAAATATCCGCCATTTGGTTCTGGATCTCGGAGATGTTTCTTTTATTGACAGCTCCGGTTTGGGCGCTGTTTTGGGACGGTTTAAAAGCATTTCCCAGCGGGGGGGCAGGTTGGCAGGGGTGAAGGTCCCGCCGCATCTGGAGAAGTTGTTTGCCTTATCCGGACTGCTGAAGGTCATGACCATCTGTCCGACAGTCGAGGACGCCCTCAATAAGCTTTGAGGAGGCCTTAGAGAAGATGAAAACCAACTATTTGCAGGTTAAATTTCCCAGCCTGCCGGAGAATATCAGTCTTTCCCGGGTTATTGTCGCTTCCTTTGCCGCGCGATTGGATTTTACCCTGAACGAACTGGAGGAGATCCGGGTCGCGGTTTCTGAAGCTGTTTCCAACTGTGTTATTCACGGATACCCGGGAAACCGCGAGGGTGAAATCCAATTGGAACTGGCGATTAACAGCGGAATGCTGGAGATTGTGGTTGTTGATTACGGCTGCGGGATTGTCGATTTGGCCTTGGCCAAGACTCCCGCCTATTCTACGGACCCGGAACGGATGGGCTTGGGGCTTGTTTTTATGGAATCATTTATGGATGAGATGATTCTTGAGTCGGAACCCGGAAAAGGGACCCGGGTGGTGATGAGAAAAAAACCGGAACGGGGTAAAAACCATGGTTGATCCCGGGAGTGATCATACCGTCCCCCGCCTGCTTTCGGAGGAAGAAACCCACTCCCTGATTGCGTCGGCTCGCAAGGGCGAGGCCGAAGCCGCAGAGAAGCTCCTCAAACATAATTCCCGCCTGATCAGGAGTATTGTTTCGCGTTTCGAAGGCCGGGGCGTTGAATTTGACGATCTCTACCAGATCGGTTCCCTCGGCATGCTCAAAGCTATTGAACGTTTTGACCCGGAGAAAGGCGTGAAGTTCTCCACTTACGCAGTGACAGTGATTATGGGGGAAATCCGGCAGTACCTGCGGGAAGACGGGGTAATAAAGACCAGCAGAAGCCTGAAGGAACTGGCCGGGAAGGTTTACAGGGCGCGACAGGAGTTTTTTGAGCGTTACGGGAAAGAACCGACCATTTCTGAACTGGAAGAGGCGACAAAGCTTACGCGGGAAGAGATCGCGGCTGCTTTGGAGATCGCCCGGCCCGTCTCTTCTTTACAGGAAATCCTCCACAATGAGGACGGGCTTGCCATCACCCTGGAAGACCGGGTTGGTGAGGAACCGGAAGAAAAGTGGATGGAAAGCCTTTCCCTCCGGGAAGCACTGGGACGGTTGGAGCCGCGGCTCCGGTTGATTGTGGAGGAACGGTTTTTCCGTGAGCAAACCCAGGAAGAAATTGCCGCCAGGATCGGGGTCTCCCAGGTCCAGGTGAGCCGTTTGGAAAAAACCGCCCTCAAACTCCTCCGGGAGATGCTCTGCGAGGAACTGTAACCCCCTCTGACGGCGCCGGGAGTTAAACTCAGGTGCGCCGTTCTCTGCCTCAGCCTGCGATTTCCTCTTTGAAAAGGTTTCAATTTCCGGAGAAGCATTGTATAATAGAAGACTAGAATAGGCGACTAGACGGCGGTAGTCTTTCCGATGGGAGGCTTTCTGTAAGAAATGGGGTTTAACCTTCGTTTACTTTCTCTTTCCACCCCCGGGGAACTTGTGGACGAGCTCGAAGCCATCAACGTCAGCCCCGAAGGGGTGAAGATCATGGAGAGAAAAGGCGATTTTATCCTGGTTAAGGTTGAAGGGCTCTCACCCCAGGCCGCCAACATCCTCAAACAGGAGATGTTGGCCAAAGGTGGAGAAGTGGCGGTAAGCTGGGAACATGCCCGCCTTGAGGGCGGCAGCGGGCCGGCGATCATCATGGGGACCAGGGCCCAGTATGAGCGGCTTTTGGCGGTTCTTCCCCTGCAACCCTTTGGCCTGCCGGCACTGGCAGAAGAATTGAGGGCCCTCTTTGCGGTACGCAACACCCCCCCCGCCCCCTTGACGATAAAAGGGAAGAGGTTTCTTTGGGGGGAAAGAACCTATATCATGGGGATTGTTAACCTCACCCCGGATTCGTTCTCAGGGGACGGCCTGCTAAAAGAAGGCAAACCGGTGGAATCCGCCCTCCGGCAGGCCGAGAGGTTCCTCGAAGAAGGCGCGGATATCCTGGATCTTGGGGGCGAATCGACCCGGCCCCAGGCCACACCGGTTTCCGCAGAAGAAGAAGAAAAACGGCTCCTTCCGGTGGTTGAGGCCTTGGCCAAACACTCGCCGCTCCCCCTCTCGGTGGATACCTACAAGGCCTCGGTTGCCCGGGCGGCCTTGGAAGCCGGAGCCGACCTGATAAATGATGTCCGGGGTTTGCAGTTTGATCCGGAGATGGCGGCGGTGGTCGCCCGTTTTCAGGCGCCGGTGATTGTGATGCACAACAAAACCGCCCCCGGCTATCAAGACCTGATGGGGGAGATCACCGGCTTTTTACGGAAGAGTATTGCTTTGGCGGTAGATGCCGGGTTACCCAGGGAAAAAGTGATAATCGATCCGGGTATAGGGTTTGGCAAGACCAGGGAAGACAATCTGCAGGTCATCGCCAGGCTGGAAGAGTTAAAATCCTTGGGGGCGCCAATCTTATTGGGGACATCCCGCAAGTCCGTAATCGGATTGACCTTGGGTTTACCCGTTACGGAGCGGGTGGAAGGGACGGCGGCCACGGTGGCAGTGGGGATCAGCAAAGGGGCGGACCTCATCCGTGTGCACGACGTTAAAGAGATGGTCCGGGTCGCCCAGATGACCGATGCGATTACTCGCGGGCAAACAGCGATACATGTCGACTAGCGGGAAAAAATGGTGAAAAGCCGCCGCGCTATTTGCACGCACACGCGCGCGATTCATAACCCCTCATACAGGCCGGGAAACGCGAAAAAAACCTTTGGTGATTATTCGCTCACGCGCGCACACGCGTACGGTTCATTGCGCGGCTTCGGCTTGGCTCAACTGCTTCGAGTCCTTGCGGTTATTCGCTCACGAGCGCGATTCATAACAGGGGGGGTTTCATGTTTACTGTTGCTATTGGTCTCGGTTCCAATCTGGGCCGCCGGGAGGAAAACCTGCGGCAAGCCGGTGAATTCTTACGAAAGCTGCTCACCGGCAAGGTAACCTTCTCTCCGCTTTATGAGAGTGAACCCGTGGGGTACTTGGAACAACCATGGTTCTTAAACCAGGTTTGTATGGGCGAGACCGAACTCCCCCCTTTACAATTGCTTTTCCGGCTAAAAGAGTTTGAGCGGGAAATGGGGCGCAAGCCCGGCGGGCCGCGCTTCGGTCCGCGCTGCATCGATCTGGACCTGCTGTTTTATGCGGATTGGGTCTTCAAATCGCACCTGCTGACCATCCCCCATCCCCGCATGGCGGAACGTTCCTTTGTCCTTTTACCCCTGGTGGAGATGGGGGCCGATTGGGTCCACCCGGAACTCGGCCTCACTGTACAGGAGATTTGGGCGGCAAAAAAGGAGACCCTGGCGCCCTCCGTGCGCCGGGATTGACCGTTGCCTGCTGTAACCGCCGCATCTTTTTTCCGTTATTGGCAAAGACCGGCGAAAACGTGGTTTCCCCGGCGAAGATGGGGATAAGCGGGAGGAAGGTTCACGCATACACCCGAGCATGCACTGGCGTATGCGCGGCACAAAACTTTACAGAAGTTTAAAATATTTACGCAGGGCATAAAAGAAATATAACAGAATTTTTACTTACCCGGTTGCGGATCGTCCCAACCAGGCAGGAGAAGGGTTTTGGCCGGGCATTAGTTATTTCCTGTTAATACCGGCATTGACCAAGAGAAAATAAAGAGGTATAATTGCGTAAGAGTATAATATGGGAGAGGTTAGGAGCTGGTTTAAGAGGGGGTTTTGGAGGTGGCCGCTGGTTCCGGCGCCTGTTTTTTGGACCGGCTTTGTGAAATTTGGAACAAACCAAGAGCAACGCGACTGGAAAAGGAGGATGATAAAAGGTGAAATCCCTCGATGAACTGGCCAAGATTAGAGATGAAGCCAGAAAAAAGCTGGAGATCCGTGATGGTGAAAGTGGGGAAAAAACTAAAATAATCGTGGGGATGGGGACCTGCGGGATCGCTGCCGGCGCCCGGGAAACAATGGGGGCTGTTCTTGAGGAACTGGAGAAGCGCAACCTTGATAATGTTTTGGTCACCCAAACCGGGTGTATGGGCCTGTGCGAACAGGAGCCCATCCTTGAGGTGGAAATACCGGGCCAACCGCGGATTAGCTATGGCAAGGTATCGGCGGATAAAGCCCGGCAGATTATTGCCAGGCATGTGGTGAACGGTAACATCATCGGCGAGTGTGGTATTAACCGTTAAAAGACATTGGAGGTGAAACCGTTGCCGGTTAAGTCTTCTACCGAACCGAAAAAAAGCCTTAGTCAGGTGATTGCGGAGCACAACTCTGATCCCGGAGCCTTACTGGATATCCTCCGTGACGCCCAAGAGATTCACGGCTATCTTTCAACGGCGGTTATGGAAGAGGTCGCCGACCAACTGGATATTCCTGTGAGCCGTGTTTATGGGGTGGCCACCTTTTACACCCTGCTGGCCACGGAACCCAAAGGGAAGTATATCATCAGGGTCTGCGAGAGCCCGCCTTGTCATATACGGGGGGCTGTCAACATCCTGGAAACCCTCAAAGAGGTGCTAGGTGTTAACCCCGGCGAGACAACTGAGGATAAAAAATTTACTTTGGAGCTTACCAGTTGTCTTGGGGTCTGTGGCGTCGCCCCGGCCATGATGATCGGGGACCAGGTATACGGCAATTTAACTCCTGAACGGGTGAAGGAGATCTTGAAAACTTACGAGTAGAAGGAAGAGATTATTTGTAAGGAGGCGTATCCATGAGTTATTTCCGCGCTCATGTTTTGGTCTGTGCCGGGACGCCTTGTATGTTGAAAGGCGCCGGGGCGGTTAAAGACGCGCTCTGCCGGGAGATCGAACGCGCCGGTTTGCAGGAGGAGATCCGGGTTGTTGAAACCGGATGCCTGGGTCCTTGCGATGACGGGCCGGTGATCGTTGTTTACCCGGAAGGGGTTATGTACAGCAAGTTAAAACCGGAAGACATGGCCCATATTGTTCAGCAGCATCTTTTAAAGGGCCGGGTGGTTGAAAACCTGGTCTACCGGGCGGAAAAAGAAAAAGCCAAGTCTGTGGTCTCCTTGGAAAAGAAGGGTTACCTGGACCGGCAGTACCGGATTGTTCTCCGTAACTGCGGGCGGATTAATCCCGATTCCATTGAAGAGTATATCGCCAACGGCGGTTATGAAGCCCTAGGGAAAGCCCTGACCGCCATGACTCCGGAACAGGTGGTGGCAACGGTAAAAGACTCCGGTCTCCGCGGCCGGGGAGGAGCCGGTTTTCCCACCGGCCTCAAGTGGTCCTTTACCGCCCCGATTGACGCGGATCAGAAATACATCATTTGTAATGCGGATGAAGGGGAACCGGGAACATTCAAGGACCGGTTGATTTTGGAAGGAGATCCCCATTCGATTATTGAAGCCATGGCCATTGCCGGTTATGCCGTAGGGGCGGATCAGGGCATAGTCTATATCCGCGGGGAGTACAACCTTTCCATCGAGCGTTTACAGAGGGCGGCTGCCCGTGCCCGGGAAATGGGGCTTCTTGGGAAGGATATCTTCGGCACCGGCTTCAATTTTGATGTGCAGATCCGTACCGGCGCCGGCGCCTATGTTTGCGGCGAAGAAACCGCGCTCATCGAATCCCTGGAGGGGAAAAGGGGAGAACCGCGGTTGAAGCCGCCTTACCCCGGAGTGGCCGGCTTGTGGGGAAGGCCGACTGTTGTCAATAATGTGGAGACCCTGGCCAATATTCCCCCGATTATTCTGAAGGGCGCCGAATGGTTCCGCGGGATCGGCACGGAAAGGACTCCGGGCACCAAGGTTTTCACGATGTTGGGCGATATTGCCAACCAGGGGTTGATTGAGGTACCCATGGGGATAACTCTGCGCGAGGTGATTTACGGTGTGGGCGGCGGCATCCCCAATGGGAGAGGATTTAAACTGGCCCAGACTGGAGGAACCTCCGGAGGCTGTCTCCCGAAAGAATTTCTTGACCTGCCCATGGATTACGACACACTGGCGGAGGCCGGTTCCGCTTTGGGTTCAGGGGCTTTGCTGGTGATCGATGATTCCCATTGCATTGTCGATGTTTTACGTTCCTTTATGAAATTCTTCCAGCACGAATCCTGCGGTCAGTGTACGCCCTGCCGCGAGGGAACTTTCCGTCTTTATGAGTTGTTCTCCACCCTGGCCGCCGGTGAAGCCGGTCAGGATGATGTTAAACTCATTAAAGAGCTTTGCCAGGCCATGCAACTCTCATCCCTTTGCGGTCTGGGGCAGTCGGCCCCGAATGGGGTTGTTACCGCCTTCCAGTATTTTGAGGATGAAATCCTGCGTCATGCTGCCGGGGAGTGTCCGGCCGGGGTTTGCCGGAACCTTTCCGCCGGTACCCGGGCGGTTTGAGTGATTGCGCATAGACGTTCTTAAATCAGAAAGGAAGTGACCTGAATGGAAACGGTAAAAGTAACCATCGACGGTCGTGAAGTACAAGTACCAAAGAACAGTACAATTCTAGCGGCGGCCCGGGCCGCCGGGATTGAGGTTCCCACCCTTTGTTATGACGAAGACCTGGATGTTAAAGGGATGTGCCGGGTCTGCGTGGTGGAGGTTGAGGGCAGCCGGACCCTGCAGACCGCCTGTTCCCAGCCGGTCAGTGACGGGATGGTGGTTTACACCAATTCACCCCGGGTACGGCAGGCCCGTCGGGTCAACGTTGAGCTCCTGCTCTCCAACCACCCCCAGGATTGTCTGGGCTGCATCCGGAACCAGCGCTGTGAATTACAGACCCTCGCCGACCAACTGGGCATTCGCGAACTAAGATTTCCCCAGCGGGTCCGGTCCGAGCAGAAAGATATTTCCACCCCGGCCCTGGTGCGGGATCCGTCCAAATGCATCCTCTGCCGGCGTTGTGTGGAGGTTTGCCATCAAGTGCAGGGTGTAGGGGCATTATACCCGGTGAACCGGGGGTTTAACACCACCATCGCCCCGGCCGGCGGTGTTGATCTGGGGAGCGTCGCTTGTGTCCAATGTGGCCAGTGCTCTCTGGTC
>JAAYIC010000005.1 GCA_012735195.1 Bacillota bacterium | reverse complement strand
GGAGAGGACGGGGTTTATGAGCACCAGGACGACGATGACGGAGACAAGGGCCGTCAGCAGGCTCCCGGATTTCATTTTGATAAACCACTTTCTTTCCGCCCGTAAAGAAATTTTCCGGGCCGTTTCATACTGGTCGAGCCAGATCTTGCTTACTTCTTCCCCGTAGCCAAAGAGCGCCCTCTCCTCTACCGCTTCCCGTCCGGTGAGCACTTCCGAGAGGTACTGGTATTTCCGTTCGTATTTCGTCACTTCCCTGCTGGTTTCGTAGGTGGCTCTTCCGCTCCGCACGGCCAGCACAAAGAGGGGGAGGGAAACGGCGAAGATCACAACCGCCGCCCACCACACCTGCATGAGCAAGAGGAGGAGAAGACCGGCAACCCTGATCATTATGGAGATCATATGCAAGAGATCGATATAAGCCGTTTTCAACCGGCCTTCCGGGTTATTCGTAACCCGGGAGATTAAGTCCCAGGTTTTATTCTCTTCTATGTATTTATAGAGAAGCCGGGCTCTTTTTTCCGTGACAGCGGTACGGAATTTCTCCCGGATGGCCAGTTCCATGCGGACCTGGGCGAATTTGGCCAGTTCACCGGAGACCCATTGGTAAGCGATCAGTACAACAACGGCGAAAAGCGCCGGATAGATCAGATTAAGTGGCGCCCTGTTTTCCACGATGAAAACAGCGGTGTCAAGAAAACGGGCGGTAACAACCACCTGGACGGTGGGGATGATCCCGGCAAGGATTACTTGTAAACCCGCCAGGATGGCGGCAACCGGCGCGCAGGCTAGGGGGAGCCTTAGAAGATCAAGCACTCCATATTTACGTTTTTCGATAACCATTTTAACCATCCCATCCATCAGCGAAATATTTGACCTGGTTCTGCAACAGAAACCAAAAGGACCGTCCCCTTCTCCTCTCCCCCGGCGCCGTTATTCATCGTTAAGCAGAGAAGCAACGCCAATAGCATTATGCTCTTTCCGGTATTGATAATCAAAATTTACTTGCTTCTTTGCAAAATCCACTGTTGTTTCTCTCTGATAGGTCATATCCAGAGGTAGTGAGTTTTTATCCGGTGGATATTTTCTCTAAATTGTAGTATTACGGTGGCGCCGGTTATGGCCGATCATATACCACCGGACCCACTAAGCCTGCTGCTTTTGATGAATTCAAGAAAGGAAGTATTCAACTTGACCAAAAACGAGAGGAGATACCTTATTGAACATATAAAAAAACATCGACCTGGTGGTCGGTTATATAAATACTTGAGATAGAAAATAAAGGAGAAAAATTAAGTGGTCATTGTTGATGTTGTTCAAAAAAAACAGGATTGATCCGATGATAGATGGTGGCAGAGGATAAAGCCGGAAATGAGATAGGGCCAAGGAGTTAAAAATTCCCCTCGAGTTCTTCGATCTTTCTCTCCAGTCTCTCCTGCAGCTTCGGCATTTCCTGGAATAGAAGCATCTGGGTTTTTTCAAGGGATTTTTCCATTAATTCCGGGGTCTTCTCCAGAACTTTCTGCCCAAGGGGAGACTGGTAAAACTTAATAAGCTCCCGCATTTCTTCTTCAGTGAAGACTTGGATATAGATATCGACATAGTGTTCGCGGATCTGTTCCCATGCGAAAAATTCCCTAAGCCACTCCGTGGTTTCTCTTTGTATGGCAACCGCCGCCGCCCTCTTTTCCGGGGGTAAATCCTTAAACGCCTCTGCAAATTCCTGCTGGATCATGTTTTCGATTACCAACAGCATCTCATCAAAAATACCCCTGTTCGTAATCTCCACGAGTTCAAGGGCGGTCTTGCGCCTGCTCGTTTGCATGGCTGAGGCGGTAGCGGCTATCTCCGCCAGACAGAGACAGAATATAATGGCGAATATAGCAGCTGTTCTCCAGTGGGATTTATTTGTCATTATATATCTCATCCAAAATCCTCCTTCAGGTTTTTGTTTATATATTACCACAATTGTTAAGTTGTGGCAATTACAAGCACCGGCCTTCTGTAATGATACCGTTCTTCTCTGCTCTAGTGGAGTTTTTCAGTAAGCCCTAATTAGAGAGGGACGCCAGTATCACCTGCTATCCAAACTCCAACTCAAAACCTGTTTTTTCTCTGGTAATCACCATCTCATTATAATCGATAATCGCGTAACCGTGCAGGCTGTGTTTTTGTTTCTTTTGAAAACGCAATGCCTGCGTCAAACCGGGAAGGCGATAAAAACGTTCTTGCCAAGTAATTTCTTTCCTTATTGTTGTTTTCCTTTTTAAGTTGCAAAACAGGCATGCATCTGGTAATTCCTCTGACAAGATTGATTGATACTTGTCTCCATCTCTTGCCAATAATCGACGATTGACACCTCATACTTATTCGGCATATGATAGATTGTCATAAATAAAAAGCGAAAATTGCGCTTTTTAACTTTGATGAGGTGCGAGATAAATGCTCCAAATCCTCTGTGTTGTTCAGACCCCCCTCCCATCAGTAGAGATTTCGATTATTCGCCCTTTTAACTACCTGCAAAAGAAAAAAAGGATCCGGTGGCGGTTGGTTTTGGAGAACGACTTTGAGCCCGGGCTCTTAAAAGGCGTGGATCTGGTAGTCTTCCACAGAAACTGCCGCCCCAATTGCCTGCGTATTCTTCATGCCGTAAAAAACGCCGGCATCCCGGTCCTGTATGAACTGGATGATCATTATTTGGCCATGCCGGAAGACCTGCCTATCGGCAGGTATATGCGGATGCCGCAGATTGTAAGGACCCTTGAGACGCTGTTGCGCTCCGCTGATCTGGTCAAGGTCGGATCACCGGAGATGATCCCCTTTGCCCGGGAGAAAAACCCACAGGTGGTATCCCACCCGTACGCCGTTGATACCAGTGTTTTTCGTAATTTGCAAAAAGCCCCCCACCGGCATCTGCTTGTTGGCTACGCCGGTTCGGTTAACCACAGTCGGGATTTGGCCCTCATCGCCGGGGTAATCCCCAGGATCTCCCGGGAGTTTCCGGATCTGAAGTGGGAATTCATTGGTTGCCTGCCGGAGGGGGTCCAACCCGGTACGAATCTGGAATTTTCCGAATTTTTCCCCAGTTACGATGAGTTTTTAATCACTCTGTACCGCCGGAATTGGGATATAGGTCTGGCGCCGCTCCTGGATACCGTCTACAACCGGTGCAAAACTGATAATAAATTCCGCGAATACGGCGCCTGCGGTATTGCCGGCATTTATTCGGCGATTCCTCCCTATACCGCATCGGTCCGGCACGAAATTACCGGCCTGCTCACGGAGAATAGGGAAGATGCCTGGTATCACGCGCTAAAAAGATTGATCCTGGAGGACGGTTTGCGGAAAAGCATCGCCCAAAATGCCCGGAAATGGGTGCTAAAGAATAATTCGCTTCCGGTAATCGCCGGCCTCTGGGAAGAACTCTTTTCTACTCTGGTCAAGAAAAGGAGGGATAGAACTCTGTGAAGTTGATTGTCTACGGTGAACAACTGGCCTATTACGGCACAATATTAAAGCGCTTTTTTACCTTATTCCGCCCGGTCACTTACCAAAATGTACCCATCAGCAAGCACCTCTACTACCAATGCCTTGGCTTTATCAATCACCGCTGGGGTTTGGCCCGGTCGAAAGAAAAAGCGTTTTTAGAGGAAATGCACGAGTTGGAAGCCGGCCAACTTTTTTCACTTCTTGACGAACCCTACGTCTGTAAACCCAATCCTGAAGGAATTTTCCTTATGCGCAGCGGGTTTGGAGATATTGCCTCCCTTTTCCTCCCCCCGGAAGGATATTATCTGCTCAGCCCCTTCCAGGCGGAAGTAGACATGATCAAGCGCAACCGGCCGGATTTAACCGCGCATAACATCGAAGATTTTTTCCGTCCCAATCCTGGAGCTGTCAGGGAGCTCGAAAAGAAAATTACCGGGCTGTTGGCCAAAGAAAAGCAGGACCCGATCTTCGGCAGCCCGCTTTTTTTACAGTGGGTGTTGGGCCGCCTTCCCGACCTGGTAACCAGGTTTGATGCGGTACAAAGGATAATAGAGGAATTTAACGTCGGTGCAGTCTTAACCATCTCTTCGATCCATTGGTTTGGCAGCGCCCTGAATTTAATCGCCCGGGCCAACCAGGTTCCCTCCCTCACTGTGCAGCACGGGATCATCGCCGATTCCCAGTTATTCTGTCACCTGCCGGTTTTGGCTACGAAAAAAGCGGTTTGGGGGAAAGGGACCAAAGAGTGGTATTTAAAATTCGGCACTCCGGAGAACCGGGTTGTTGTGACCGGTTCCCCCAGATTTGACATGATTTTTGAGAGGGAATGGTCCGACCAGGAGAGCCTGAAAAAAAGATTGGGGATTGACCCTGCATACAAAATTGCGGTTTACGCCACCCAGCCCTTGGGCGGGGTCAGAATCAGAGAGGTCGTTGCCACCACGTTAAATGGTTTGCATAAAATAGAAGACCTCTTTGTCCTCATTATGTTGCATCCCTACGAAAGGAAAGAACTCTACCGGCAACTGGCCGCAGCCAATGAAAGGTGCCGGGTATTTTCCTTTGGCGAGGTCAGTCTCTACGACGCGCTAAACGCTGCGGATCTCTTTGTCACCTCTTTCTCCACGGCGGCCTTGGAGGCAATGATGTTTAATGTTCCGGTGGTGACGGTGGAACCGTTTCCCCCCAATTTTTCCTATAGCGAAAGCGGGGCGGTTTTTGCCGCTCGCACCGCAGAGGAACTGGCCGCTCTTGCCCGGCGGATCCTGACTGAAGAAGATTTCCGGCAGGCGGTATTGGAAAAAGCCCGTCCCTTTTTAAAGAAACACTGCGTAACCGATGGTTTTTCTTCCAGGAGGCTGTTCCGGGAACTTGAAAACCTCAGTCGTTGTGGAGGTGTCTATTGATGTTTTTTGACCCCATCACCCTCGAGGGACTCTCCCTCCTTAACGAATTCTGCCAGGTCTTTGCCCCGCTGAAATACAGAGAGATGTCCCTGGCCCGTGTTTTATTCTATGATTACCTCCGTTTTCTCTGTAACCTCCCGCAATTGGTAGAAAGGCGCCGGGAACTTGGCGACCTGCCGTCAATCCCCTGGGCCCGGTTACAAGCTTCCCTGGTGGGCTGTTACCCGGAAACCCACTTTTCCGGGGGGCCGGTACTGATCGAAGGACCGATGGCTTCCTATATCCCCGAGGAGTTCCAGGGTGTTATTATAACCGGAACAATCAGGGGCGGGGCCGTTCCGCCCGGAAAGGACCTTAACCATTTTCGAAGGGAGATGGGGGAATTACTGCACAGCCTGGC
This sequence comes from Bacillota bacterium, assembly GCA_012735195.1. Taxonomy (GTDB): domain Bacteria; phylum Bacillota; class UBA4882; order UBA10575; family UBA10575; genus JAAYGG01. The sequence continues at coordinate 16,194 of JAAYIC010000005.1, read as the reverse complement.
CGGGCATCCCATCTTTGGTCACCCCCGGTTTCGCCGGTGGTTTGTCTCTTTGGCGGAAAAAGCGGTCACCGGTTTACACGGTACGTGGAAAAGCAAAGAGCGGATCAAGCCTTCCTGCGTAGCCTATCAGGGGAATAATTATCTGTTGCCGCTCCGGATTTTAAGTGAAGTCTGCCGTGCCTCCGGCATTCCGTCCGTGGCCTATCATCCCCTGACCTTGCGGGGCACTTCTGAAACGGCATATCTCTATCATGTTTTGCCGTTGCTAAATTCGGCCTATTTCTGCTGGGGAGAAGAGTTTAAAGAGTGGATGGTCCGGTTCGGCGTTGAGCCAAAGGCCGTTATCCCCACCGGTTGCCCGCGGTTTGATTCCTTGCCGCTCAAGGAGCCGCCGGCTGTTCCGGTCCGTACCGCACTGGGGTTGACCGGGGAAGAGATCCTGGTTTTAGCGGACCAACAGGTCGGGAAGAGGGAAGCCATCTTCCGGATGGTCTGGGAAGCCGTGAAGAAAGACCCCAGGTGGGTTTTGGTGGTAAAACTCCACCCGCACCACGAAAAGTTGATCTCATCCTATAAACGTTGGAGCGGCGATGATCCGCGGATCCGGTTTGTCCCTCCGGTTAATCTCTCCCTTTATGACTTATTGGCGGAAGCAAGCGCGGTTGTCACCTATTTCTCCACTGTCGGGGTGGAAGCGGCTTTTTACCGGGTTCCGGTGATCACCCCGGTTTTTCCGGGCACCCCCCCCTCTTATCTCTTTTATAAAACCGGGGGGGCCATACCGGTGCACAGCGCGGAGGAGTTGGGGGAGACTCTGAAGAGGTTGCGCACGGATCGGGGTTTTCTCTCTCGGGTACAAGCCGCACAAGAGCAATACCTGTCTTACGTAACAATCCCCGACGGCAACTCCACCCGGCGGTTTTTTGCCTCCCTTCTCCAGGTGGCCCGGGGAGAGTTATCTCTGTGACTATTTGTTGGTTGTTTAGCCCGGGGGAATTATTGCCGTGACTGTCTACTGATACCTGGTCTGGACAAAACTATCGCCGTCACCGTCTACCAGTTGCTTGGTCCGGGGGGAATTACCGCCGTGACCATCTGCCGATTACCTGGTCTGAAAAAAATATAACCGTGACCATCTGCCAGTCACTTGGTACGGAAAAGATAAAGCCCGGAAAGGACGCTTCCGGGCTTTATCTTCTCTATTAATTCTTTTTGTTCCTTGCTTTTCTCCGGGTCTATCTCTGTCTATCTCTAACCGGAGGGGACCAGTATTCTTACGAAGGCCGTAAGCTGCGCGACTACAGTAATCGATTCGATCACCAGGAGACTGGGGTCAATATTCTCAATATACGAGATATTATCCAAAGCTAAGGTCCCATTGACGATTACGTTCGCCGGGAAATCCCCCGGGACGGTAATCTGCTCACTGAAGGGCGTGGTCACCTCCTGAGTATGGGAGAGGGAGTCGACCCCGGTATAGACTACGGTAATCACCAATTCGCCGCTGACTTGAATGACAACCGAATCAACGGCAATCACCTCAAACCGTACATTCCGCAGGGCGGCGGTGAGGGAATTGATGGAGAGCCCCAAAACCTCCAATTCAATAAGCCTGCGGATTAATAAGGATTCTGTAGCCTCCGCCACTTGAATGAGGGCGCCCGGGGGCAAGGCAAACAAAGCCCGGCACCGTCTGTTTATATCCAAGAGAACTTGGCGGGTAATCTGGTTGCGAAAACGGGCCAAGGACGTGCTGAACTTGGGAACGCAGGGGAGGCTGCAAAGGATCGGCGACCCCTCGGAGCCGAATGTCAGCCGGCTACAGGAGGTGATTAAATCCCGGCTTTTCTTCTCTGCAGTACTGGTTTTATCGGATTGACAAAATGTCATCTGTACTCACCTTACTTTTCAGTTTTTCATAAAGTCCGCGCCAGGCGGCGGCAACTGTTTCCGGACTATTATTCCTCCGTACTTGTTCCCGGGCGACGGCCAATTTTTTATCTTTCTTTGCATCCAGGAGGGCCTCGCTAATCCTTTCCACCCACTCGGCCGGGTGGTTGCCGGCCAGCCAACCGTTTATGCCCGGACGAACCGTATGGCGGTATGGGGGAAGGTCGGCATAGATTCCGGTGATGGCGGCAGCGGTGTAATCCCGGAATTTACTGTCGCTCTTCGCTTTATTAAAAGGGGTGGGGCGTAAAGGTGCCAGACCGACGGTCCAATTGAGGGCCGCGAGCCTTTTGAGAAAGCCGAAATAATCGTGGACGCAAGGATGGATAACCACCCTTTTCAGTATTGACCAGCCCTCAGGGTAGCAGCCGACAAATTCAAACTGCACCCGTTCCCGGAAGAGCTCATCGATGCGCAGCAAAGCTGGGAAAATGGCTTCAATATCCTTACGGTGATGAGGGGTGCCGAAATAGCCAACGCGGAAAACAGGGGCTTCCTCTCTTTTTTTTGTCGGTAAATCCAGGAGTTTCACGGGATAAGGCCGGTAAATCGCTCTGAACCCCCGCTTCTTCAGCCGCTTTGCCAATTCCGGAGACCCCGCCTTGATTAAATCCGCTTCCGTCAGTAGCGTTTCGATGATCTGCCAGCGGAAGTCGTTCCGGTAGGGCTCGCCCCAGCTTTCGTCAGGGGGCGGCGCCAATAAATCGTCATCCAGTTCGTAAAGGATAGGGATTCCCTTTTTCCGGGCGAGACGGAGAAAGGCAATGGTCCGTGCTTGCCGGCAGCGGTAGAGGATCAGGAGAGTACAACCGGTTAAATCTTCTGCGTTAAGCTCCCCCTCCAGCCGAAAGCGCCATGCAAACCCATCCGCCTGCAATACTGAAAACGGCAGTTCGTAGGCGATGGTAATGGCCGCCCCCCGGCCGGGGGAGACCACCAGGATCTTGTGGGAGGGAGATTTGGCCGTCGCCTGGCGGGTACTTAAAAAACACAGCATAACGTAGATACCTCTATGCTTTTGTTGGATAGATTATTTTATCACTTTATTATATAGTAATGGCTGCTGATTGCCACCGCTTGCCCGGGAATTGTTATATAGGAATAAATTTTGTTGATCAGGTGAAGAGCCTCGCACCGGATTGCCGGTCCCCCATAAACTAGAACAGGTAATGGGGGTTTTTCAGTGAAGAACAAGGATTATTGCCGTTTGTTACAAAACCGGACCGTCCTTGTTACCGGCGGTACCGGTTCCATCGGTTCGCGGTTGGTCCAGGAGATCTTGAAATACCATCCGCAGGCGGTCAGGGTTTACAGCCGGGATGAAACAAAACAACTGGATCTCTGTTTAAAGCTGGGCGAACCTTCCAACCTCCGGAGTTTGGTCGGGGATGTCCGCGACGCGCCCCGGTTGGGTATGGCCCTTGAGGGAGTAGATATAGTGTTTCATACGGCGGCTTTAAAACATGTTGCCGCCTGTGAATATAACCCGTTTGAGGCTGTAAAGACCAATATTGTCGGCACGCAAAACCTGATCGATATGAGCATCGCCAAAGGTGTAAAGCTGGTAATGGGGATCAGCACCGACAAGGTGGTAAACCCCAGTAATGTGCTGGGGACAACCAAATTGATGGCTGAGAAGCTCCTGGTCGCCGCCAACCTGATCACCGGCAAAGAGTATCCGCGGTTTTCCTGTGTGCGTTTTGGGAATGTGGCGGGCACTCGGGGTTCAGTTATCCCGATCTTCCTGGAACAGCTCCGTCGCGGCGGTCCGCTCACTGTCACGGATCCGGAGATGACCCGTTTTATCATGTCTTTTGACGAAGCGGTGGACTTAATTTTACAGGCCGCATCCCAGGCCGCCGGCGGTGAGGTTTTCATCCTCTCCATGCCGGCAGTCCGGGTGATGGACGTGGCAGAAGCGATCCGGGATCGCTTCTTTGCGGTGACTGGAAAGCGTGTGGAGATTAGGATCACAGGGGTAGGGCCTGGGGAAAAACCCCATGAAGAACTGGTCTTCCAAAATGAACTCTCCCGCTGTGAGCAACAGGGCAATCTGTTCATCATTCATCCGGAATACCAGCGCCTGACCGGGCATAAAAAGAAAAAACAGGGCAAGAGATGCTCAGTTCCGGTCTCTTCGCAAGAAGTAACCCCTCTGACCCGTGGGGAGATTTTGCACCTCGTCAGTCAGGTCGACCGGGAGAACATCCTCAGGCTTAGGGAGGAATAGACCCTTGTCCAATAGTCTCCTGCTGGCGGTTATCCCCGCCCGCGGCGGTTCAAAACGACTGCCGTTGAAGAACTTGCGTCTCCTGGCGGGAAAACCGTTAATCTGCCACACCATTGAAGCCGCCCGCAAAGCGCCGGCTGTCAGCAGGGTTCTGGTCTCCACCGATGATCCGCGGATTCGGGAGGTCTCTTTGGCCGCCGGTGCGGAAGTTCCTTTTCTGCGCCCGGCAGAACTGGCCGGCGACCACACGGCAATGGTGGACGTAATTATCCATGCCGTCGCCTATCTGGCGGAAAAGGAAAACCAGATCTTTCCTTATTTTGCGGTCTTGCAACCCACCTCGCCATTGCGGACGGCGGAAGATATTGACCGGGCGTTTGCGCTCCTCCGGGATTCTCCTGCGGATTCCCTGGTCAGTGTCAGCGCGCGGCCGCTGCGCAGTGAAGAGATATACCGCAGGAAAGAGGGGTTTATCGAACCGTCTTTCTCACCGGCTGACAGGCAATGCTTTCTCCGGTTAAACGGCGCTTTGTACATGGGAAAAACAAGTCTTCTAAAGGAACGGCGGTTATTGGGGGACGCGGTCTTGCCCTATCCCATGCCCGAGAGCCGGTCCCTGGATATAGATTATCCGGAAGACCTGGAACTGGCGAGGATTTTGCTCAAAGGAGGAATCGGCCAATGATCCCTTTGTCAAGGCCGGATATTACAGAAAAAGAGATCCGCCGGGTCAATGAGGTCCTCAGGTCACCCTACTTAAGCGGGGGAACTGCCCTTAAAGAATTCGAAGCAAAGGCGGCACGGGTGGCGGGGACCAAATATGCGGTGGGGGTGAGTTCAGGAACCGCCGCCCTCCATCTTATCCTTCTGGCCTTGGGGATAGGAGAGGGGGATGAAGTGATCACCACACCCTTCAGTTTTGTCGCCTCCGCCAACTGTATCTTGTATGTCGGGGCCAAACCGGTCTTTTCCGATATTGATCCGCAAACCTTAAACCTGGATCCCAAAGGGGTGCAGGGGAAGATCACGCCCCGGACCAAAGCCATCCTGGTTGTGCATGTTTTTGGCTTCCCCGCGGATATGGACGAATTTCGCCGGATCGCCGCGGAGAACGGGGTTTTTCTGATTGAGGACGCCTGTGAAGCCATTGGCGCCCAGTGGCGGGGGCAACCGGCAGGGGGGTTGGGAACCATGGGCGCTTTTGCCTTTTACCCAAACAAACAGATTACCACCGGCGAGGGGGGAATGGTCGTTACTAATGAGGAAGAATACGCAGAAATTGTTCAAAGTTTGAGCAATCAGGGGCGCAAGCCCGACAACAGTTGGCTGACGCATGAGCGTCTCGGGTATAATTACCGCCTGGATGAGCTTTCTGCGGCTTTGGGCTGCGTCCAACTGGACCGGTTGCCTGAAATTTTGGCCGCCCGTGAGCAGGTGGCTACTTGGTACCAGGAGGAGTTGCGGGGAGTCCCGGAGCTCAACCTCCCCCAGCACCGGCTGGTTCCGGGGGTAAAGCCCAGTTGGTTCCTTTATGTGCTCCGGTTTTCCTCGCGGGAGTTCCGGGACCGGGTTGCTGCGGCCCTGACGGAAAAGGGGATTGAAAACAAACCCTATTTCCCTGCCATCCACTTGCAACCCTTTTACCGCCGGGCCTTTAATTATCAAGGCGGGGAGTTTCCGGAGACCGAACGGGCGGCCGATACTTGTCTGGCCTTGCCCTTTTATAACAAGCTCCGGCGGGAACAGATCCGCGCGGTTGGCAATATTATAAAAAAGGTTGTTGGGTCGAAATAATTGGCGCCGTCCACGCATTTTGGGGGATTGCCTTAAAACCCGCAAATTGGGGGGATTGTTTTGAAACCCGCGAAAAACGGTAAAGAGTATATTCCTGTCTTAAAACCGTCAATCACTGAGGAGGAGATCGCATCGGTTATTGAAACCATGCGTTCCGGATGGATCGGCCTGGGCCCGAAGACGGAAGAGTTTGAAAAGAAGTTTGCGGAAAAAGTCGGCGCCAAGTTCTGTGTTGGTTTAAACTCATGTACAGCAGCGCTGCATCTTGCCATGGCTTCTCTGGACCTCTCTCCCGGTGATGAGGTGATAGTTACGCCGATGACTTTTGTCTCTACGGTCCACGCGGTGGTATATGCCGGGGCAACCCCGGTTTTCGCCGATATTCAGTCCGACACCTTAAATATCGACCCGGAGGATGTGGCGGCTAAGATCACCCCCCGCACCAAAGCGATTATCGGCGTGGACATGGCCGGGCACCCCATCGACCTGGACGAATTGACAAACCTGGCGGCAGCCAACGGCTTAACCCTGGTGGAAGATGCCGCCCATGCCTGCGGCGCCATGTACAAGGGCCGGCCCGGGGGCAGCCGGCCCCATCTTACCTGTTTCAGTTTTCATGCAGTGAAAAATTTGACCTGCGGCGAAGGGGGCGCCATTACCTGTGAACACGAATGGCAGGATCGCTGGTTCCGGGAAATGCGCTGGCTCGGTATTTCCAAAGACGCCTGGGAAAGGACGGTGGAGGACCTTACCTACAAATGGAAATATTATGTTAATCGGATCGGTTACAAATGTCACATGAACGACCTGGCAGCCGCCATCGGCCTGGTCCAACTGAAAAGACTGGATGAACTGAATAAAGCCCGCCGGGAAATTGTCGACCGGTATAGAAAAGGATTATCCGGCCTTGAGTGGTTGACCTTGCCTACGGAACGGCCGTACGTCCAGTCTTCTTGGCATCTTTTTCAGGTGCGGCTCCCGGAGGAAAGGATCCGGGACCGGTTCATCACCCACCTGACCAATAATGGGATCGCCCCCGGCGTCCATTATATCCCGGCCTTTGTGCATCCCTGTTACCGCCGGTACACGGCGGTCTGTCCGGTGGCGGCCACTGTTTGGAAGCAACTGGTCACCCTCCCACTCTACCCGGATTTACTCCCGGCGGAGCAGGAGAAGATTATTAATATCATCCGTTCTTTCCATCCATGAACCGGGGAAAAGTAAAATCCTTATTCAGCAAACGGTCATCCAAAGTGATCTCCGCCAGGACCGAGGCGATTTTTTTCCCTGCGCCGCCTCGGTAGGGATTGACCTTTTTCACCGCGGTCTCCCCGGTCTTTCCCTGTGCCAGCAGTTTTTTGATCGCCTCTTTAATGCGTTCTTTTCCACAGCCGTCCTCCAGATCAATGACGTTTCCCGCACGCAAACGCCCTTTTTGCCTGTTGCCCAGGTTGATAACGGGTAAAGAAAAGTAAGGGGCTTCAATTATGCCGCTGCTCGAATTGCCGATCATCACTGCGGCCTTTGCCAAGAGGGCTAGATAAAACCGACGGGGGAGATGGGTTACCATCCGCAGGCCGGGAGAATCCTGGAAATCTTTTAAGACGTTCAATAATAGATTGCGGCCGGCATCGGCGTTCGGCAAGAAAACCAGGGTCGCCAGGGCCAAGTCGGAAAGGGCGTCGAGGATGGCGGCGAAGTTTTCTGCTGATGCCGCTTCTTCCCCCACTACCGGGTGGAAAACCACCAGGACAAACTCTTCCGCCAGGGGGAACCCCAGGTGCCTGGAGAGTTCCTCCCGGGCAACTGCCAGGCCAATCCGGGCGTCATCCAAACCGGGGGCGCCGACCGGGAAGATCCGCCATTTTTCCTCTCCGGAAACAGCCAGGCAATGGGCGGCCTGGGGGGTAACGGGAAAGTGAATGTGGGCGAATTTGGAAATGGCATGGCGGATGGAACCATCGATCGAGCCGGAGAGTTCCCCGCCGTGAATATGCGCTACCGCCACCTTCATATGGGCGGCGGCAATCGCCCCGGCCAGCATTTCGTCTCTGTCCCCCAGGACCAGGAGGATTTGGGGTTTAACCCTCTCCAAAGCCTGGGCCACCCCTAAAAGACAAAGGGCGGTGGCTTTAACCATGGCCGCGCCGGAATCGCTCTTCAGTAAGATGTCGATCTTCTCTGCGATGGTAAAACCGTCCGCCTCCACTTCCCGGATGGTCTCCCCGTATTCCGGCAACAGATGCATACCGGTGACGATCAGGTTCAGTTCCAGATCGGCCCTCCGGCTAATCTCTTGTAGGACCGGCCTAAAGATCCCATAGTCGGCCCTGCATCCCGTTAATGCTGTTACCCTCCGTTTCATTCTCTTCCCTCCCCTCCGGGATGAAGTCGCCCCATTGCAACAATGAGTCCTTAGGAATAAAGCGGGCGGCCCGCGCTTTTGCCACCAGTGGGAGGTATTGCGGGGGAATGCCGGTTCCCGGCCTTTTCAAGGCAAGCAACTCTTCCGAGAAAGCCGCACCTTTTTTAATGTCAAAACGGGCGACCAGGCTTTTCCCGGCTGCCGACCGGACCGCCTTTTCCCCGGCGGTAATTGTTTTTCTCCCATTCCCCAGTGCTTTTTCGGCGCTCCTGATCTTAAGGACAAACTTTTGGAACTCCCCGGGGGTCAGGGAAAGTTTGTGGTCCGGACCGGGAAGGTTTTTGTCCAGGGTGAAATGTTTCTCAATGATCCCGGCGCCTAAAGCCACTGCCAGCAGGGCGGCGTCATACCCTTCCGTATGGTCGGAGAAACCCACCGGATATTTAAAGGCCTCCCGCAAGGTTTTAATGGTGCGGAGGTTTGTCTTTTCCAGCGGGGCGGGGTATTCGGAGAGACAGTGCAACAAAGCAATTCTCTTATTTCCCGGCTCCTCTGCGGCCAACACCGCGGCCTCCACCTCTCCCAAGGTGGACATACCGGTAGAAATGAGCAACGGCCTGCCGGTGGCGGCGGCCCTTTTGATGAGCGGAAGGTTGGTGATCTCCCCGGAGGGTATTTTTATAGCGGGGGCGTTGATCTTTTCCATCAGGGCCAGGCTTTTTTCGTCAAAGATAGAGGCTAAAAAAAGAATCCTTTCTTCCGCACATTTTTCCTGCAAAAGGAAGAACTCCTTTTCTCCGAGGGCGAGTCCTTTTAAGATCTGGTACTGGCTGTTCTCCTGCACCACCATTTCCCCGGGAATATAAGCCTGGAACTTAATGACGTCGGCTCCCACTTGTTTTGCCTTTTCAATCAAGGAAAGCGCCATAGCAATGCTACCGTTGTGGTTCACGCCGGCTTCGGCGATAATTACCACGCCCTCTTCTTCATCCGGGCTGTCAGTTGATCTTCTTACCCAATCCAGACCGGCCGTTAGTCTTCTCTCCCAGTCCGGATTTGCCGCCGGTCTTTTTTCCCGGTCCGGACCGGTCGTTGGTCTTTTTGCCCTGGTCATCTTTTTCCTCCTCCAAATGCCGGATCAACCGGACCGGCACCCCGGCGACTAAAAGATTATCCGGGAGATCCTGGATAACAACGCTGCCCGCTCCGGTTATTGTCCTGTTGCCAATAGTTATCCCTGGAATAACAACGGTCCCTGTGCCTAACATTACTTCCTCTCCTACTGTTACCGTTCCGGCCAGGACCGATCCGGGGCAAAGATGGGCATGGTCTTTCACCCGGCAGTCATGATCAACGGAAGCCCCGGTATTAATGATACTATTGTCACCGATGACCGCACCCGGCCCGACCACGGCGCCGGCACAGATGACCGTACCTGCGCCAATCCGTGCAAAACGGCTGACCTGCGCCTGGCGATGAATTATAGAAACAAGGGGGATCCCCTTGGCTGAGAGTATTTCAAAGATCCTTCTCCGAGTCCGGTTCTCCCCAATGGCCACCACCACCCCGTCCAGGCGAAAACCGGGCCAATTTTCCACCAGGCTGGTTTCATCGCCCAGGATTGGCCAGCCATAAGGGCCTTCCCCACTGATCTTTTGGTCAAAAAAACCCGCCGGCTCCATTCCGCAGCTTTCCAGGATCAGATCAAGAACAACCCGGCCGTGGCCGCCGGCGCCCACAATTCCGATTTTCAAGGCGGACACCTCTTTTTCCGTTCCATCTTATGCGGGCCGGAAAACCTTTGCCACCAGGGTTTTCTCTTGCAGTATCCAGTCAGGGCTGTCGTTAAGAAGACCTGATTCATACCCTGGTATAGAAGAAAACTCTTGGAGGGTCCGGCATGGTCTTAAAAGGGAAAAGGGTTATTCTCCGCGGGGTTGAACCGGAGGATCTACCCGACCGCTACCGGTGGCTGAACGACCGGGAGGTAACACGTTTCTTCACTACTCTGGGCAGTTATCACCTCTCCCTGGAACAACTCAAGAGATGGCTGGAGGAGTGTGGCCGGCGCCATAATGAGGTGCATTTTTCCATCGATACCGACGCCGGCAGGCATATCGGCGGGGCGCAGGTGAAAGGGATCGACTGGCGTAATCGCCATGGGGAACTGGGAATTTTTATCGGGGAAAAAGAGGAGTGGGGAAAGGGCTACTGTTCTGAAGCTGTCGCCCTTTTGCTCGCTTATGCTTTTGACACATTGAACCTGCACCGGATCTGGCTCCGTGTGGATGCGGAAAACACCGGGGCTTTGCGCTGTTATGAAAAGGCGGGTTTTTCAAGGGAAGGAGTCTTTCGTGAGGAAGTTTACAGGGAAGGGAGGTATAATGATACCTTGGTCTTGAGCATCCTGGAAAGAGAATACCGGAAAACCCTCTGAATAGTCGTTTTGGCTTTCATACCAACAAACCGTTGCCGCCTCTGATCCCCCGTAAGGAACCGGAATCTTGGACTTTTCCGAGATAAAAAAAGGAGGACCCTGTGGCAGCCGGCATACCGGCCTGCCTGAGTAGGAGTGGGGTTGCCATCCCATTTGTACAAACTAACCGCATTGGACTCCGGCATACGGCGCGGTAAATAGGCAGGCAACAAGTTAGGAATTGAACCCATAAGGAAAGACTTTTGGTAAGCAAGAAAAACCGCCGGGCAGGCGGTTTTTTTTATCCTATTTTTTTTGTTAAGTTCCACAAGAAAACGTCAGAGAGTCAGTTCCTCTCTTTTGCAAATTCCTCCACCGCCTTCAGCACGCTGTAGAACGCCGGCTTGGGCTGGAGCCTTCTGTCAAAGAGACGGGTTAATGTCCGGTCGTTGGGATAAAAAAGATAATTATCCATAAGGCCAAACACGGTTACGCTGGTTACATTGGTCAGGCCGCTGGTTTTCACATCAAGCAAAACCCGGAATACCTCCTCATAGCGGTCGGCCTGTATTTCGAAGAGTTCCGGATCGGAGTATCGAGGGTTGATCGACAACTCTGTAACGTGGATTTCCAATCCCAATTCTCCCAGGATCGCCAGGGCCGTCAGGAAATTATTGGTTCCACTGCTGATCCCCGGGTAGCTCAGGCTCATGTAGCCCTGCATGCCGATGCCGTCGATTAAGCCCTTTTCTTTCAGGTGGGAGGCGAGTCTGTATATGGCCCGTGTCTTTACCGGTTGGAAAGTATTGTAGTCGTTATAAAAGAGTTTTACTTCTGGATCCGCGTATTTTCTTGCGTATTCAAAGGCCTTTTCCGCATAGTCAATACCCACCACCACATACCAGGGGTTATCATGAATCCTGCTGGACTTGGTTCTGATGTTGAAACCGGATTTGGTTTCATAGTGACCGGCCGTGTCCTCAACAGCCTCATTTACCACGTCCCAGGCATAGATGACCCCCGGGTATTCCTTTTGGGTAAATTCAAGGACCTGCCGTATGTAGCTCTCCAAACGGACCAGCATGGTCTCGCGGTCAACATATTTGCCGAAGTCGTTATAATCCTCCCGGAAAAACCAGTTGGGGGTCTGGGTATGCCAGACCAGGACATGACCGCGCATTTTAATGCCATTCTCTTTACAAAACTCCAAGCCTTTGATGACCGTATCAAACCTGACCGCCGGTTCCGGGTTCCCGGCTTTGAGATTGGCGATGCTCCCCTCTTGGTCCAAGAGATAGGCAGGTTTCATTAGATTGCTATAGGTTACGCTGTTAAAGTGGTATTTGATGATTTCCGTCATGGCCTTGGAGTTAACGGTGTCGGTCTGGATGTTAGTGCCGTTTAGCCCAACGCCCATCAAAAAATAATCTTTATAGGCTTCTTTTAAAGGGGTCCCGGAAACCGAGGCAGTTATATCAAAACCGTCGATGACAATAGCCTCTGTTGGTTCTGGTTCCAGGGAGAACCCCGTACCGGCAACCAGAAAAAGAGAGAGCAGAACCGTCAAAAACAGGGGTTTTAATATTAATCGTGGGAATTTCATTTTCGTCATAAAGGCAATCCTCCTTACAGGCATTTTTTGGGGTTGGGCTGTTTTCTTTCATTGTACCATAATTTTGAGGCTAAAAGGATATTTAAACGCCGCGTTGCCCCTGCTGTCTGTGGTATAATTGTTTTAAAAATAAAATTTGCCATATAGCCATGATACAAAGTGCCTGGAGATCCGTTCTCCTGTGATTTCGACTCCCGGTTCATTTGAGAGGATTTTTATGCAAAGCTGTGGATTTTCGCAGACACGCGGTGAAAAAAGGCTGTTCCTGCCAACGAGGTTAAAACAAAAACATAAGAGGGAGGCTGTATTGAAAACCTTAAAACCGGTACTAAAGCTGATCTTAGTTTTCTACTTGTTCATTGCCTTATTACCGGGGTGTTCCCTTAGAAAAAACAATAAAATATACACAGCCGTGCTCTCTGATGAAGCAGCAGAACGGGCCCTGGAATATGCCTTAGACAAGGTTGATCGCCCTTATGTATTAGGAGGGCAAGGTCCTGAAGGGTTCGACTGTTCAGGTCTGGTTATTTGGGCTTACATGGAAGCATACCCCGGATTAAAACTCCTCAATTCAATACCAAGAAGTAGTTTATGATGTCAATGCGGATGAATTATGGAAGTATAACGTTGCCCATATTATTATGCCCGAAGAGATGAGAAGGGGAGACCTTGTCTTTATTACCAAAACAGATGAGAAGATAACGCATGTCGGTTTATTTATCAGGTGGGTAACCATTGATAATTTTGAATTTGTTAATGCGTCGTCTTACTTGGGAAAAGTCGTTGTCGATACCTGGCCCCGGCGGGGAATTAAAAGAGAACAATGGTCTGCCGGGGCGGGGCGGATGAAAACTGTTTTATGATAACTGATAATCTTTATTTCTGTTTATAAAAATTTTGCGGTTCCTGCAGGAAAATTTATTTAAAAGAAATCTATAATCCAGCATGAGTATGTCGCATCGGGTTAAGGGAAGATCTTGCAATCCCAGGAAACCCTTGGGCTTCACGGGTAAAGCTCCATGGTCAGCCGGCCGGTGGCAGCCAGGAGCTTGATGTATGCCAGGTAGAGATTGGATTTCACCTGTTCATACTGGACCTCCGCTTCATTCAGCAGGAGCTGGGCCTCAAGGACCTCTTTGGCCGAGGCCAGGCCGGACCGGAATTTGGCCTCTGTTGCCTCCAGATAGACCCGGTTATACTCCAACTGCAAGGCACTGCTCCCTATACGGTTTTCGAGGTCCCTGTAGTTGTAATAGGCCTCTTTCACTTCGTATTCGATGTTCTTCAGGGTTTTCTTCTCTTCTTCCTCCCGTTGGTTAACGAGCAACCCGGCCTGCCGCACCTGTTCCCGGCGGATCTTGCCGTCGGTAAAAGTCCACCGGAGCGTTAGTTCCAAACGGTTATTACCACCCGGCTGGTTCTGGTTTTGGTTGAGAAGGGAAACCCCGGCGCTTCCCCGGAGGTTCCATTCGCCGGCGGCGCCGTCCCGGGTCAGGTTGGAGAGGTTCACACCGGCCTTGTAATTATCGCCCTGAAAAGACCAACTCAGGCCAACCCCCAAGTTTTGTGAGAGTTTAGCCAGTTCATACAGGGTTTCGGCTCTGGCCAGCTCCAGGCCGGCCTGGCGGAGTTCGGGGCGGTTCTCCCGGGCGGCAACCAACAGAGTATCCAGATCCTCTTCCAGGCCGGCGTTTTCCAAAGGCGAGAGGATCAATTCCACGGTTTCGTCAACCCCCAAAAGCCGGCAAAGATCATATTTGGCCAGGTAATGGCGGTGGACGGCCCGGTCCAGCCCGGTCCGGGCGTTGGCCACCTGTACTTCGGCGCCGGTTTCATCGATGATGCTGGTCAGGCCGACTTTTGCCTTTACCTTGATCTCTTCGTCAAAGCGCACAGCACGGCGGTAATTCTCTTCGGCCAGTTCCAGGTCGCGGCCGGCTGATAAAAGGTTCTGGTAGGCTGTAATTACCCTGGAGATCAGGGCGGTTTTCTGGCTTTCCAGGGCCAAAAGGTTAATCTCGAGGTTGAACTCGGCCAGCAGGTCGGAGTAGGATTTGGCCCCGAAGATATTGGCCAGGGGAACGGTTTTTTCCATGATCAGGTCAACAGTACCGGCGGCACCGGGCTTTACGGGGACGGCCACACCGGCTTCGGTATAGACCCTAAGGGCCTTTTCCCCGGTGGCCTGCAGGTAACTGGAGTAAAGACTTTCTTCTTTGGCGGCGATGATCTTCCCGTCCTCACTATTCTCCCAGGCCATGGCCAGGGCTTCGGCCGGGGTGATCTCCAGGGTCGCATCCCCCCGCACCTCAGCCCGGGCGGTGTGTCGGCTGCAAAAGGCGAGGATGAGCAGGAGAAGGATTAGCGTACCGGTTTTCGCCAGATCCCGGCTGCTCACACTGTTTTTCCTGTTTCGGTCCCTTCGCCCGCGGGCGGCAAAACGCTGCCGGAGGTTTTCCACCCCCGTGAAGAGAACGGGGATCAGCGCCAGTGTGACGAAGCTGGCAAAGATCAGGCCGCCGATGACGGCACGGGCCATGGGGGCCTGGAGATTGGCGCCGCTCCCGGTCTCCAGCGCCAGCGGGACGAGCCCCAGGACAGTGGTGATCGTGGTCATTAAGATCGGCCGCAGGCGGCTGGCGCCGGCGGTGATAACCGCTTCCTGCAAAGGCAATCCCCTCTGGAGAAGGAGGCGGAAATAACTCACCAGAACAATGGCGTTATTCACCACAACTCCGCCCAGGATGATCAGGCCGATGTAGACCTGGTTGTTAAAGGGGGTGTCCGTCAGGAAGAGCATAAGGAGGACACCGGTTAAGGCAAAGGGGACGGAGAACATGATGATAAAGGGATCCAGCAATGATTCAAACTGGGAGGCCATACCCATATAGACCAGGAGCAGAGCAAGGATTAAGGCCCATTTCAGTTCGTTGAAGCTCCGCTGCTGTTCTTCAAAATCACCGGAAAAATGGAGGGTGATCCCCCGCGGCAGATTGAGCCCGGCCATGGCGGCCCGGATATCCTGCATGGCCGCGGAGAGGTCCCGCCGGTCCAGGTCGGCGGTGACGGTTATGTTACGTTCACGGTCTTTCCGTTCAATACTCACCGGCCGGTTGGCCAATTCCACCTCTACCAGGCTGGATAAGGGAAAGAGCCGGTTATTGCGGCCGGCAACCAGGATCTGCTTCAGATCCTCTACTGAGGAGATATCCTCTTCGCGCAGGGTGACACGGACCGGCAGTTCTTCTCCTTCCTGCCGGAGGGTGGTGGCTGTCCGTCCGGAAACCGCGTAGTTAATGGCTGTACCGATTTGGGCGGCGGTTATTCCCAGGTCGCCGGCGCGTTGACGATTGATTTTAATGGCGAATTCCGGGGTCTCTTCTTCTCTGGAAAGATCGATATTGGAAACACCCGGGACCCGGCTGAGCCGGTCGATGATGAGGTTGGCGGTATCCCTGGCCAGATCCAGGTTGTACCCTCTGATGTCGATGGCCACGGCTGAACTGGCGCCGCTGTAAAGCATGCGCATGGAGTTGCGGACGAAGATCCGGATTCTTGCTCCGGGATAGATCAGTTTTCTCTGGAGGTCCCGCACAACGTCCCTAGTTGTCCGGCGGCGTTCTCCGGGGTCGCACAGGCGCAGAGTTATGCTCCCCCGGTTGCTGCTGCCCCGGCCGCTGCCGACGGTTATTTCGTAGTTTTCCAGTTCCGGCAGGGCGGTGATGATCTCCTCGAACTGCCGTGCCACCATGTCGGCTTCATCCAGTTTTACCCCGGGGGGCAAGTCAAAACGGATGTTAATAACCCCCTCGGCGGTCTCGGGGATC
>JAAYIC010000018.1 GCA_012735195.1 Bacillota bacterium | reverse complement strand
TTGCCAATTTCTTTGAAGAATTATGCCACAAGCTTGGCATAATCCATGAAAGAATCCCTATTGGCACGCCAAATTTAAACGCGCATATTGAAGCCTTCCATTCGATTCTTGAAGACGATTGCTACAGTAGGCATCAGTTTAACAGTTATGCGGAAGCTTATGAGCAGATTTCGTTGTATATGGAGTATTACAACCAGCGCCGCCGCCATGGGAGCCTGAAAAACATGGCGCCAGAAAAGTATTATCAGGCTATTATTAGTAATTCTATAAAACCTAAAGTTTTTGTGGCATAATCTCCGGTTTTAGGGGGTCAAGCCGCTTTGACAAAAGGGCAAAATAAGTATTATAATCAGAATTAAATAACCGGTCAGTCAAGAAAGGCGGATTAGTTGATGAAACCCAGCCTGCAACAGCCACAAGAGGACGGAACAAAAAAAAGAATACTCGATGCAGCGGTAGAGTTGTTTTCAAAGAAAGGCTATAATGCAACCCGTGTCAATGAGATTGCGGAGACGGCGAATGTTACCAAAGGATTGATCTATTATTATTTTAAAAGCAAGGAAGAGATCCTGGATTGCTTGCTCCGTTTGTTATTGGAGAACTTTACTGCCCTGTCCATGGAGTTTGTCCGGACCAATATAATCCCGCTGATTAAGACCGGCGAATTGGATATTGAACCGGACCGGTTTCATTTTAGTAGCAAAGAGGCGATAATGGGTTTTTTACGGAATACATATGGTTATCATGAGGAAGTGCTCGATTTTGCCCTGGAAAACAGGAATATCCTCCGGATCTTGATGCTTGAATCGCTTAAAGACGGCAAGTACCGGAGGGATATCTTCCAGGCGATGAATCTGTTAAAAGATGACGAGGAGAACCCGGTTTATAAAACCATTGCCGAGGCGGACAGGGATTTTACTTATTCCGATGACCTGGTCTGTATCAGGTTTTTCTTCTCCCTTATTCCCCTGGTAAGCTTTGCCGTTTACTATGATGACTTTCAAAAGCTGAGTATCTTAAGTGATAAGGAGCTTCGTGCTTCTTTTTTGCGCTCGAGCCGGCTTGTGCTAAATGCCATGGTTTCCGGAAGGGATATTCTGTTGCCGAAGAAAAAAGCTGAGAGTTAAATTATATTATACACACCGGGCTGGCAACCGGGCAGCGTATGCCGGACCGGTAGAAAGAAGGTTTTTTTTTCGCGAACAATTGACCAAACGGTTAGTCAATAATAGCC
Organism: Bacillota bacterium; assembly: GCA_012735195.1. Lineage (GTDB taxonomy): Bacteria > Bacillota > UBA4882 > UBA10575 > UBA10575 > JAAYGG01. Next base: position 11,053 of record JAAYIC010000018.1, on the reverse strand, counting down.
TGAACACCAAATAAATATGTTTAACAAATAGACTATTAGATCATGAGGAGGAGCGGTAAATGAGATTGGTGCGAAAAGCTATGGTTGACTTGCTGTTGCGGTATGTGGCAAAGGAGCCTATGAAAAAAATCCCCAGGATGATTGCGCTTGCCAGGAAACTGGACCGGGGGAACCTGCATACCGTCCAGATTGACGCAGTCGAGCAGGCGTTGTTGGATGAGACCAGTAACTGGCATCTGCTGGTCAAAAAGCTCTTTGACGAGGTGGATATTAAGCTCATCCGGAAACTGGTGGAATGCTTTTTTGTCAATGCCAATTTGGAGGGGGCGGCCCGGGCCCGTGCCGCCGAGCGTAAATTTGACTGTAACATTCCCTGGGCGATTTTGATGGACCCGACCAGTGCCTGCAATCTTAATTGCACCGGTTGCTGGGCCGCGCAATATGGAGACAAACATAATCTTTCCTATGAAACACTGGACTCCATCTGCCGGCAGGGGAAGGAATTGGGAACATACTTTTACATTCTCTCCGGCGGTGAACCGCTGGTACGCAAGGATGATATCATCCGGCTCTGCGAGGCCCACCAGGACTGTTACTTCTTTGCTTTTACCAACGGGACGCTGGTTGACGATGAACTGTGCCGGGAGATGTTGCGCGTAGGCAATTTTGCACTGGCCTTTTCGATTGAGGGGGACGAGGAAGCCACTGATATGCGGCGCGGTAAAGGCGCCTACCAAAAAGTTATTGAGGCAATGGACCGCATGCGCCGGCACAAGTTGATCTTTGGCTATTCCACTTGTTATCACCGGTATAATACGGAAAGTGTCGCGTCGGATGAATTTGTTGACGAAATGATCGCGCGCGGGTGCCGGTTTGCGTGGAACTTCACCTATATGCCCGTAGGTAAGGATGCGGACGTAAACCTCCTGGCCACCCCGGAACAGCGCACCTATATGTACCGGCGAATCCGGGAGATCCGGGAGACCAAACCCATCTTTGCCATAGACTTCTGGAACGACGGGGAATTCAGTGACGGCTGCATTGCCGGGGGGCGTTCCTATTTGCATATCAACGCCAATGGGGATGTGGAACCCTGCGCTTTTATTCATTACGCAAATGTCAATATCAAGGAGGCAAGCCTCTTGGATGCGTTGCGCTCGCCGCTTTTCATGGCCTACCGGAGAAGACAACCGTTCAACGAGAATCACTTGCTTCCTTGCCCGTTATTGGATAATCCGGAGATCCTCTGCGCCATGGTTAAGGAGTCCGGGGCCAAATCCACGGAACTGGAAGCACCGGAAGATGTTGAGGTTCTGTGTGCAAAGACCAGGCCGGCAGCGGAAGAGTGGGCGCCCGTTGCCGGGCGTCTGTGGGAAGAGGCAAAGAAGGGCAAAGAAGGGGAGAGCGCCACGCCTGGCTGAAGATAAAAGTACAAAAAAGCAAGGCCGGGGGTGTTGTTTAGGCGGTGTCCTTCTCCCTGCCTTTGAGTTTATTCCCCACGGTCAGCAGCATGGTGGTAAAACAGGCTGTGCCGCCGATGACTTCGGATATGGGTTCCGCCAGGAAGACGCCGCTGCTGCCAAGGCCCCATAGTCTGGGGAGGATGACCACCAGCGGCGCTACGATGATGACCTTGCGGAGGGTGGAAAAGAAGATCGCCTGTTTAGACAGGCCCAAAGCAAGGAAGGTCGACTGTCCGGCGTATTGCAATGACATGATGAAAAAGGCGGCGTAAAAGAGGCGCATTAATGGTACCCCGGCTTTTAGCACCTCCGCATCGGTGGTGAAAACCCGGATAAAGAAGCCGGGGAAAGCCTGTAACAGCAACCACATGACGGTGGTGTAGAGAACGGAGAGGCTGGCAGTAAACTTAATGCAGCTTTTTACCCTTTTGTAAGCACGGGCGCCGTAGTTGAACCCCATCACCGGCCGTGCGCCGCTGTTCAGTCCAAAAACGGGCAGGGAGATCAGTTCCCGGACGGTGTTGATTATCGTCATAATCCCCACGTATAAATCACCCCCGAATTGCTGGAGGGTGGCGTTGGCAAGGATCAGCACCAGGGAGTTGGTAATATGCATTATGAATCCGGATGTTCCCAGTCCGATAATTCTTTTCACCCTTTCCCAATGGGGGGTGAAATTTTCTTTTTTCAGGCGCAGGATTGCTTTTTTGCTCCTTAAGAACGAAAAGACCCATAAGGCGGAGAGAAACTGGGAGATAATTGTGGCCAGGGCGGCGCCCTGTACGCCCAGGTTGAAGAGGAAAATGAAGACCGGATCGAGGATGATGTTTATGGTAGCGCCCAGGACTACGGTGATCATGCCGATTCTACCGAATCCCTGGGCGTTGATGAAATGGTTCATCCCGAGACCGATCATGACAAAAATGGTCCCCAATAGATAGATGGTTATATACTGATTGGCATAGGTGAAGGTTAGATCACTGGCGCCAAAGAAATATAAGACCGGCTTTTTGAGGAGCAGGCCGGCCATGGTCAGAACAACCCCGCTGGCAACGAGCATAACAAAGGAATTGCCCATGATTTTTTCGGCTTCCCGGTAGTTGGCGCGGCCACGCTCGATGGCACATAAGGGAGCGCCGCCCATACCGAAAAGGTTGGCAAAAGCCGTTATAATCGAGATGATGGGAAGGCAGACCCCGACTCCGGTTAAGGCCGGGAAGGCATTCTCCGGTATTCTGCTGATGAAGATCCGGTCGACAATATTATAGAGAACATTGACCAATTGTGCTAAGATCATTGGCACAGCCATACCCATAATATTCTTGACAATGCTGCCTTTGGAGAAGTCGTTTTTTACTTCCATAAGTACATATACCCCGCTTGGATCCCCCGGCTTTTACAGCCGGGAGGGTACGCCCGGAGAAAAAACCGAGATTTAGCTGTACATCTGCATTTTAGTACTTATCAGGGATTAAGTCAAGGTTTGCCCGGGGTTCCCGGGCAAATAATTAAGCTAAAGCCGACTAAGGCCCATGTGAATAATCAGGACGGCGGCAGGTTAGATTAGGGAAAGGGACCGGGTTTTTGGCCTCAGCCAAAATCCGCGGAAGGCTAAGGGTAAAAAAGAAGACGCCGGCGGCAAAAGATGAAAATAATCGATGAGCTTATGGAGTCGTTTCGGGACTGCCCGGATTTTATTGCAAGAGAAGTGGTTTTAACCAGTGGCAAAACTGGTTATTTGCTATTTCTGGAGACATTAATAGAACCCGAATGGGTACGGCAGCGTTTTCTGGAACCCCTTTTGGCGCTGGATTTTTCTGCGGTTTCTGCGTCGGCGTTTCCGGAGAGCAACCTTGTGGGTATATGCCCGATCGACAGTCCCGATGTGGATTCTTTAAAAAACGCCGTTCTATCCGGTTCTGCGATCTTATTGACTGCAGAGGAAAGACTGGCATTAACCGGTTATCCGGCGGGGAAAAACCACCGCGACCCTCATGATTCTTTTGTAAAAGAGCTCCATGCAAACCTGGGGCTCTTGAGAAGGAGGATTGCCTCGTCTAACCTTAAGTTTAAGGTATTGGAGATCGGGAGATTCTCCCCTGGTAAAGTAGGCGTTGCCTATTTGGAAGGAGCGGTACAGCCGGGGTTGTTGGCGGAATTGACCGGCAGAATCGAAAGATTGAAGGTTGACGGGGTTGTTGGGACCGGCCAGATGGAAAGGTTGGTCAGGGATTTCCCCTGGTCGCCGTTTCCACAATTTCAGGCGGCGGAAAGGCCGGATAAGGCAATAGCTGCATTGCTCGCCGGAAAACTACTGCTTATACTGGACGGCGATCCGGTAACCCTGATCGCGCCTGCCACTTTTTTTGATTTTTTTCAAGAACCGGACGACCTGAACGGTAACGGGTTTACCGGGGCTTTCAGCCGTTGGCTGCGGCTTCTGGCAGTTGGATTGGGCATTTTTTTCCCTGCCATGTATGTGGCGGTAATGGCTTACCACTATTACATCGTCCCTCTGCATTTTCTGGCGGTGTTGGCTGAATCCCGGGTACGGGTCCCCTTCCCGCCGGTGATTGAAGTTTTGATAATCGAGGCCGTTGTTGAACTGCTCCGCGAATTGGCCTCCCGGCTGCCGCATTATATTGGCGTGATAACCGGGGTTGTCGCCGGTGTTTTGCTGGGTTTGGCGGCGGTTTTCACCGGGGCGGTCAGCGGTTTTTTGATTATAGTCAGTATGGCGACCCTGATTGCCTCCTTGGTTCTGCCCGCTGATCTGATTTCCTCTGTCAGGATGCTGAAATTCGCCACCATTTTTGCCACCGCCCTTTTTGGTGTGCTCGGGCTCGTTGTTACCGCTTCGGTAATCTTTGCTCATCTGGTGACCATGGAATCCTTAGGCCGGCCCTATTTCCAGCCGGTGATACCCTTTCAACCGTCCGGGTTCAAGGGTGTATTCATCAGGACGCCTTGCAGCCATATGCAAAAAAGAATGCCGCAACCGCAGTCAAAACGAGAGAGGAGAGGGGCAATTGACGGAGCGGAATAAAATCACCAGTAGACAGCTGGGGATTTTTATTTTGACCGCACAAATAGGCTTTGGTTTCCTCACTTTACCGGCGGTTTTGGCCCGGGATACCGGGCACGACGGATGGCTTTCGATTTTGGCGGCGGGGATCATCAGTTCGCTGGCTATTATCGCCATTCTCCTGCTTTTACGGAAATATGCCGGCAAATCCATTTTCGAGATCAGCCCGCGTCTCTTTGGGAGACTCCCCGGAAAAGCCATCAATCTCTTTTTACTTCTTTATTTGAGTTATTCAATGGTCTTGAGTTTCCGGGTCTTCACCGAGTTTATTACTTTATACACTCTTAATTTGACTCCCAGCCTGGTCGTTGCGCTCCTGATTATAACACCTACCGCCTATTTACTCCGGTACGGGCTGAAACCGCTTGCCCGGTTCTCCTATTTTATCTTTCTAATCCTCTTTTTCATTCTGGCCTTGGTTTTTTTGGTCGCCAATAAGATCCGCTGGACTTTCTTGATGCCGGTGGGTGCGGCCGGAATTGCTTCTCTCGGGAAAAGCCTGGGGACAACGTTTATTGCCTATATCGGCTTTGAGCTGGTGGCCTTTGTCTATCCATATGTTGAGGACAGGGAAAATACGATGAAATGGGTGCTTGGCGCCAACTTTGCTTCCATGGCCGTTTTCACCCTGGTTTTCCTGGTTACTACCGGTCTTTTCGGGGAGAACTTATTAAAAACCCAATTAATCCCCTTATTTGAATTAGCCAGATATTACCGGACACCGTTCTTTGAACGAACGGACTTGCTCTTTGTTCTCCTCTGGTTCCCTCTGGTCGAAGGCGTTTTTCTCACTTATTCCTTTGCTGTTTACGACGGTCTACGCCGGATATTCGCCATTAGGAACCGGCGGTTGTTTTTCCCGCTTTTCATTGCCGCTACTATTCTTTTCAGCAGAATACCTGCGGATTTAGTGCAAACATTAGCTGCGGCAGAAGTGGTTACCATCGGCGGGATTATCGTCGTTGGTTATTTGATCTTTTGCTATTTATTTTCCTTTGTCAAATAAAAGAATTGATGGACTTTGGGCGGGGAGCAAAATTGAAAAGGCTTACAATTACACAAATTCTCATTCTCATACCCGTATTACTCTTCTCCGGCTGCTGGGACCAGAGGATCATTGAGGAAACAGGGATCCTGCTTCAAATCGGCATTGAACCGGCGCCCGGGGATAAAATCCTTGTCACCAGTGTTTTTCCGGCCTTTGACAGCAGGTTTCCGAACCAGGACGAGATCATTGCCGCAGAGGTAAATTTGTTGCAGGAAGCAATCGAAAAAGCGAAAACGATTACCGACAAAAGGGTGGAAGGCGGGAAAATACAGCAAATTCTCTTTGCCAAAGAAATCGCCGGCCAGGGCATCCAAGAGTTGTTGGAGTTTTTCGAACGGGATCCCCTTATTTCGCCGTTGGCACAGATCGTAATTGTCGACGGGAGCCCCAAAGAACTGTTGGAAAAAGCGCGGACCTTTGGTAGTAAGCCAAGAACCGTCTTTTATATCAACCGACTTTTAGCAAAAAATGCCAATTATTTGTATGTACCGAAAACCAGTATCTATGATTTTAGCATTTGTTCTCTGGCGCCGGGTCTCGATCCAATCACTCCCCTGCTCAAAGTGGAACCAGACGGCATACGGGTTATGGGGTCGGCACTCTTCAGCGCCGGTCGTATGGTAGGTCAGCTCGATACGCAGCAAACCGCCTTGTTACTGGCAATGATGGGGCGGGCGCCAAAGGCGGAATCTGTTTTTATTGCTTCCGGACTGGAAGGGGAGTCGCCGTTTAAAAAAGGGGCGGCCTTTACCATCAGGGAAGGCCGGAGAAAGATCCGCCTTGACCTGCAAGACCGGCGCCTGGCAATCGATATTCACCTGGACTTACTGGGAGTGCTGGATGAATACGACCAGGATCTGCTGGATCGGGCAGGCCCCCAAGAGGAGCTGGAGGAACGCCTCTCCAAGGAGATCCAGGAGAACTGCTTTGGAATCCTCGGGTATGCCCAGCGATTGGGGAGCGACCCCATCGGCTTTGGGGACCTGGTGCGGGCGAAGTACTACTCCGCCTGGAAAACCATGAATTGGGAAGAGGTTTACAGGGAAGCCACTGTGAATGTGGCGGTCAAAGTGGAGATCCGGCAGTTCGGGTTAATCAAATAAGGTTGGCCCATTTTCTACCAATGGTTACGGAGGTTTTGGCTGACCGGGCGGCGACACGGTAAACAGTTTCTGGCAAGAAAAAACAGAGAAAAACCGGGAAAATTTTTCGCAAAAGGCAGGAGTCAAGGGGGGAATTGGCGAAGATTATCCCGTATTTTGAATTTGCGGGCGTTCGTTCATGGTTTGGTAATGTATCATCATCATAAGGAGGTTTTTTTTATGAAAAGGAAACTCTTTTTCATCCTCTCCATGCTGCTCCTAGTCTCTCTGGTCCTGGCCGGTTGTGGAGGGAAAAAAATCACATTAAAGATGGCCACAGGCGGTACCACCGGTACATATTACGCCTACTGCGGAACTGTGTCGCAGGTACTCAGCCAGAAAATTGAGAATTTAAGTTTTAATCTGCAGGCAACAGGGGCCTCCAAAGCCAACATCTATTTACTCGCCGATGAGGAAGCCGATATCGCCATTGTTCAGAATGATGTCATGTATTATGCCTATAATGGCACCGACCTTTTCGCCGGGGACAAGGTTGGCGGGTTCTCCGCGATGGCCGGGGCTTATGCCGAGGTTTGTCAGGTGGTGGCAAAAAGCGGTATTGCTTCAGTTGCCGACCTTAGGGGGAAAAGGGTTTCTGTTGGTGACATCGGTTCCGGTGTGGAGTTTAATGCCCGCCAGATCCTGGAAGCCTATGGTATGACCTTTGACGATATTATCGTTAACAACCTCAGCTTTGGCGATAGCGCCGCGGCATTCAAAGACGATAAGATCGATGCGTTCTTCTGTGTTGCCGGCGCTCCGACCACCGCCATCGTAGAACTGGCGACGACCAACCCCATCAATCTCTTGAAAATTGACGATGAGCATGCCGTCAAATTGATCAATAAATATCCCTTCTATACCAAATTCGCTGTTCCGGCAGGGACTTACAAGGGCGTTGACGCCGATGTCCAGACCGTAGCCGTTGTCGCCTCTTTCATCGTTGCCAACGACCTCAGTGAGGACCTGGTATACAAGATGACCAAGGCGCTCTTTGAGAACGCCGAAGAGATTACGATTGGCCATCCGAAAGGCGCCGAACTGGATCCGGAATATTCCGTGGCCAGTATCTCCATACCCATGCATCCCGGTGCGGAAAAATATTATAAGGAGATCGGCGTATTGGAGTAATGCCAAAAAAATGGTTGCCGGCGGGGACCGCGATAGTGGTCACAGTCACGGTCTCCGTTTTTTTATTTTTTACCCTTTCTGCGCCTTGCCTAATTTTGAAAGACGGCAAAACCGGCGAAGTGATTGCCGCTTTTCCTGTTAGCGACGGCGAAGAGTTCTCCGTTACTTTCGTTCATTCGGTGAATCAAACACCGGTGACTGATGTTTATCAGATCAAAAACGGCAGGATCTATGTGATCCGTACGATTTACTATTCCTTTGGCGCCGGTGTTCAGACCGAGATTGGGGAAGGCCAGTCTTTGGAGTATGGCCGGGACGGTGCGATGATTGTCAGCGGCTTTAACCGGCCCATGGACCGCCTTTCGTATATTGTCGGTACTGTTTCCGATCACACCCTGCAGATTGGCGGGGAAGTGATCAGCCTGCGGGAACTCTGTGGTAGAAACAGAAGAGTTCAGTTTGGGTGTGGGCGAAGGCGCGCGCAAACCCTCTTTTATACTCGTTCCAAATGAAGAACCGGCAGCATGGCAGAAACAAATGCGGGTCAAGCGGGTACCGTGCTTCATATATCACACATTGCCTGGGGTCCGGTTCTTGATTTGAAGCAAGTATATTAATTTGTAGCTTTGAAGATCGATTTTGCAGCAAGGAGGAGGAGTCATGTCTGAACTGGAAAAAAACCCCCAACTCCCAACAGACGAAACAGAAAAAATCGATGTCGATGCCCTGATGGCCGAGTATGACCGGGAGGCAAATACGAGACGTTTTTCCGGCCTTCCCAGGGTGGCCGTGCGTTTCATGCTGGTGGCGTTCTCCATTTATGTTTTTTACATGAACCTGATCAGCGTCTGGCCGGAGCAAATCCGGAGAGCCTCCTTTGTCGGGCTGATTGTTTTTATGGCTTTCACGCTTTATCCCGCCAGAAAGAAAGGGGCAAAAAGGGAGAATTTTGTGCCATGGTATGATCTATTGCTGGGCCTGGTTGGAGCGGCCGCTTACTTCTACTATGTGGTGAACTTTGCCGATCTGGCGGTAAAGGCCACCCGTATCTCCCAATTGGATATGATCGTGGGTGTTGTGGGGGTACTAATCACTGCCGAAGTCTGCAGAAGAGTGGTGGGCATTCCAATTCTGGTGGTGGCCGGCGCTTTTGTGGGTTATGCCTTTTATGCCGGATATTCACTGAAACGTATTATCTACACCTTGTTTTACACCCTTGAGGGCGTAATCGGCACCCCGATCGGGGTCTGTTCAACATTTATTGTCTTATTTATCATTTTGGCTTCATTTCTGGAAAAGACTAATATTGGCACGTTTTTTATTGATATCGCCAATGCCATTGCCGGCCGGACCACGGGCGGGCCGGCGAAAGTGGCCGTTATCGCAAGTGCGCTGGAGGGAATGTACTCTGGCAGTTCGGTGGCAAACACCGTTGGCTCTGGCAGTATCACGATTCCGATGATGAAAAAGACCGGATATGACAAGGACTTTGCCGCGGCGGTTGAGGCCGCCGCCTCCACCGGGGGGCAGATCATGCCGCCAATCATGGGCGCCGCCGCCTTCCTGATGGCGGAGATGACCGGGACGCCCTATATTACCATTGCCATCGCTGCTATTTTCCCGGCCATCCTTTATTTTGCCGGTATTTTCTTCTCGGTCCATCTGGAGGCGAAGAAAACCGGCCTCAAGGGGCTGCCCAAGGAGGAGATCCCCAGTTTCTTTAAACTGCTCCTGACAAGGGGCTATTTGTTGCTCCCGATTGTGGTGCTGATTGTCACCATGTCTGTTGGCTACACCCCTTCCCGCGCGGCCTGCCTGGCTATTTTGGCGGCGATTGTTGTCAGTATGTTCCACAGGGATACCCGGTTGACACCGAAGGCTTTTGTTGAGGCCCTGGAAAACGGGGCGAGAAACACCATTGGCGTTGCCGCCGCCTGTTCCATTGCCGGGATTATTGTCGGCGTTGTCACTCTTACTGGCATAGGATTGAAGCTCGCCGAAGGCCTCCTCTTCCTCTCCGGAGGGATTGACCTCATTGCGCTCTTCCTGACAATGATCGCTTGCCTGATTTTGGGGATGGGCGTACCAACGACCGCCAATTATGTGATCATGGCGACCATCACGGCGCCGATTATTTTGAAGCTGATCCCGGCAACCCCGGTGCTTGCCGCCCACTTCTTTGTGTTTTACTTCGGGGTGGTGGCGGATATTACTCCACCGGTGGCGCTGGCGGCCTACGCCGGGTCGGCCATCTCCGGCGGGAACCCGTTGCGTACGGGGGTAATTGCCACAAAACTGGCGATTGCCGCCTTTCTTATTCCCTACATGTTTGTGTTAAACCCGGCGATGCTCCTGGTGGATGCCTCGTTTGTGCAGATCCTTCAGTTTTCGGTTACTTCGATGGTGGGAATGTTTGCCATCGCCGGGGGTTTGGAGGGCTTCATCAACACAAAGCTCTCGATGGGGGAGCGGGTCTTGGCGGTCGGCGCCGGTTTGCTGATGATTCATCCGCGGCTGCTTACGGATATCATTGGTATTCTCGTCATCGGCTTTATCTTGCTTGATCAATATGTGATCAAGAGAAATAAATACGGGCCGGTTGCGGCCTAAGGCAAACCAAAACAGGAACCGGCGTGAATCTTTGTTATAGTGGGGATCGTAATCTGGATCCCCGTATTTTTCCGGGGGAGAATATTTGAAGGCAGACTGTTGTGGTAATGAAGCCGACTGTTGTCGTCGCCTATTTTGCGCCAGATTATTATGGCAGACAATTTTGAGAGAGGCTATTGTGAAAGACTATTCTCTGGGATCAAGGTGGTAAGTAAGGACAAGAAGATACCGGGGGGTAGGGAGTGAAAAAACGCGTAATCGTGGTGGGTGGCGGCGCCGCCGGGATGACGGCCGCCGTTGCTGCCGGGCGGCTGGGCGCCGCCGTTACCATCCTGGAGAAGAACCCGCGGGTGGGGAAGAAAATTTTGGCTACCGGCAACGGCCGGTGCAACTTTACCAATATCAAGATCAAAGGGGAGCAGGCCCATACCTACTACCACGGCGCCAACCCGGAATTTGCCCGCAGCGCCCTGGCCTCTTTTTCTGTCGACGACACCCTCGAGTTTTTTGAGGGATTAGGCATCGCCCATAAGGCGGAGGATGAGGGAAAGGTCTTTCCCCGGTCCGACCAGGC
>JAAYIC010000038.1 GCA_012735195.1 Bacillota bacterium | reverse complement strand
CATGCGGCCCATGGTTATGCCCGCTCCACCGGGAAGGTCGGGGTTTGTATCGCCACTTCCGGCCCGGGCGCCCCCAACCTGGTGCCCGGTTTGGCCACAGCCTATATGGACTCCGTACCGGTGGTGGCCTTTACTGGCCAGGTGGCCACCGGTTTACTGGGACGGGATTCTTTTCAGGAGGCCGATATTACCGGGATTACAATGCCGATTACCAAACACAATTACCTGGTGAAAAGGGTTACGGATCTTCCCGCCGTTATTAAAGAGGCTTTTTACATTGCCGGTACCGGGCGGCCCGGACCGGTGCTGATCGATATCCCGAAAGACGTCAGTACAAGCCTGGTGGATTATTACTACCCGGAACAGGTAAACCTGCCCGGCTACAAACCGGTGTATGAAGGAAACGTCAGGCAGATCAAGGCCGCCGCCGCCCTGATCCAGGAGGCGAAAAAACCGGTGATCTATGCCGGCGGCGGGGTCATCATCTCCGGTGCGGAAAAAGAACTGCTGCGCCTGGCGGAGACGATCCAGGCCCCGGTGACCACAACCCTGATGGCCCTCGACGCCTTTACCGGGGATCACCCGCTTTCCCTGCGCATGCTGGGGATGCACGGTACGGCCTATGCCAACTTTGCGGTGACCGGGGCCGACCTGATTATTGCCGTTGGCGCCCGTTTTGACGACCGGGTTACCGGGCAGGTGGAAACCTTTGCGCCCCAGGCCAAGATATTACAGATTGATATCGACCCGGCGGAGATCGGGAAAAACGTCGCGGTGGACCTGCCGATTGTCGGGGATGTCAAGCGGGTCCTCTCCGAACTGGTACCTTTGCTCCCTCCCCAGGAGCACGATGCCTGGCTGGAGCAGATCGCGGAATGGAAGCAAAAATATCCGCTCTCCTATGAACAGCGGGAGGATTTCATCGCCCCGCAGATGGTAGTGGAGACCCTTTCGGAACTGACCCGGGGGGAGGCGATTGTCTGTACGGAAGTAGGACAGAATCAGATGTGGGCGGCGCAATTCTATTGTTTCAAAAAGCCGCGCTCCTTCATCACCTCCGGGGGCCTCGGGACCATGGGTTTTGGTTTCCCGGCTGCGGTCGGGGTGCAGATCGCCAACCCGGACCGGCTGGTGGTGAATATCGCCGGGGACGGCAGTCTGCAAATGAACATTCAGGAACTGGCCACGGTGGCCGCGTATAAGTTGCCGGTGAAGATTATTCTTTTGAACAATTGTTATCTGGGGATGGTCCGGCAGTGGCAGGAGATTTTTTGTGAGAAAAGGTATGCCGCCACCTTACTGCAGAACCCGGATTTTTGCAAGCTGGCAGAGGCCTACGGCGTAAAAGCCCTGGCCGTGGAGAAGCCGGAGGAAGTCCGGCCCAAGTTGGAGGAGGCATTGGCTCATGACGGACCGGTCTTGGTCGACTGCCGGATCAATCCGGAGGAGAACGTCATGCCGATGGTTCCCCCGAATGCGGCGATATATGATATGTTAGGGGTGATGAAGTGATGAAGCATACATTGGCCATCCTGGTAATGAATAATCCGGGTGTCATGGCCCGGATCGCCGGCTTGTATAGCAGAAGAGGGTATAATATAAGCAGTATTGCCGTGGGTGAAACGGAGGACTCAAGGATTTCCCGGATCACCCTGGTCGTGGAGGCAGAGGATGAGAAGGAACTGGAGCAGATCGCCAAACAGCTCTACAAGTTGATTGATGTGATCAAACTAAGTGACATCACCAAGGATGATGCGGTGGAGAGGGAATTGGCCTTAATCAAGGTCCATTGCAACTCCACCAACCGTTCGGAGATCCTGCAGATTGTTGATATCTTCCGGGCCAAAATCGTTGATGTCTCACAAGAAGGGGTTATTATTGAGGCGACCGGGGATACCGACAAGATCCAGGCCATACTGGATTTGTTGCGACCGTTCGGGCTCAAGGAGATCGCCCGGACCGGTAAAGTCGCCCTTGTCCGTTCGGCGGCCGGCCGCTAAGGGCGGCCGCCTAAATTTTGCGCGTGTGCGCTACATAAGGAGGAGAGGAAATGAAGATCTATTATGACCGGGATGCGGATTTGGGAGTACTTAAAGGAAAAACCATTGCTGTTATCGGGTACGGGAGCCAGGGACATGCGCAAGCCCAAAACCTGCGGGATAGCGGGCTCTCCGTGATCGTCGCCGAGGTTCCCGGGAGCGTCAACCATGGGGCGGCGGTGGAAGACGGCTTCAAGCCGGTAACCGCAAGCGAGGCTGCGGCCCAGGCGGAGATCATTCAGATGCTGGTCCCCGATGAAGTACAGGCGGCGGTCTACAAGAATGAGATTGCTCCGGAGATGGGCCAAGGCAAGACCCTGGTCTTTTCCCACGGGTTCAATATTCACTTCAACCAGATCCTGCCACCGCCGGAGGTCGATGTCATCATGGTGGCGCCAAAGGGCCCGGGTCACCTGGTACGCCGGGTCTTTACCGAGGGCGCCGGTGTCCCGTGTCTCATCGCTGTGCATCAGGATGCCTCCGGTAAAGCCAAAGAGACCGCCCTTGCTTACGCCAAGGGGATTGGCGGCGGCCGCGCCGGAATCCTGGAGACCACCTTTAAAGAAGAGACCGAGACCGACCTCTTTGGTGAGCAGGCGGTCCTCTGCGGCGGAGTGACCGAACTGATAAAAGCCGGCTTCGATACCCTGGTCGAAGCGGGTTACCAGCCGGAGATCGCCTATTTCGAGTGTCTCCACGAGCTGAAACTGATTGTTGACCTGATCTATGAGGGCGGCATCTCCCGGATGCGGTATTCCATCAGTGATACGGCGGAATACGGGGATTTGACCAGGGGCAAGCGGATTATTACCGAGGAAACCCGAAGGGAAATGAAGAAGCTCCTCCAAGAAATCCAGGAAGGCAAATTCGCCCGGGAATGGATCCTCGAGAACCAGGCCGGCCGTCCCAGCTTTAACGCGCTCCGTCGCCGCGAAGCCGAACACCCCATCGAAAAAGTCGGACAGGTACTGCGCGACATGATGTCTTGGATTAAGAGATAGTTGTTCTTGACTTTTTGCTGGAGGCGGGATATAATACAAAATAAATTTTCCATACTAAAACAGCGATGACAGGCGGTCGACCTTCGTGGAAGGCAAAGAGAACCGGCGGTTGGTGGAAGCCGGTCCGGAAGCGGGGGGACTTCCCAGCCTGGAGCCGCCGGGCGGAACCCACAGGCTCGCGGGCGCGCGTCAAGGACCGTATATTTTCCGGAAAGCGGAAAGGTACCGGTCTTTGTCCTCAAGCCCGTACGTACGAAGAGCGGGGTGGTAGTAAGCCCGGCCGCCTGGTGCGTTATAACCAAGACACATACGGCTATCCGCGCTTGCGGGCGCCGGGCAGGTATGTGCCGGTGAGTCTCCGTCTGTGAAGACGGGGAGAAGAAGGGTGGCGCCACGGGTCCTCTCGTCCCTTATGGACTGGGGACCTTTTGTTTTTAACCCTAATTAAGTAGGAGGTATATGGAAAATGAAGGTATTGGTACTGGATAACGTCTCCGAGAAGGCTGTCGCTGTCCTTGAAGAAAACGGGATCGAAGCGGATGTTTCGCCGACCCTCTCCCAGGAAGAGCTCTGTGCGAAAATTCCGCCGTACGAAGGGATGATTGTGCGCAGCCAAACCAAGGTTACCGCCGAAGTAATTGCCGCTGCGAAAAACCTGAAAGTAATCGGCCGTGCCGGAGTCGGGGTGGACAATATTGATGTCAACGCCGCCACCCGGAAAGGGATCATTGTTATGAACGCTCCGGACGGAAACACCATTTCCACGGCCGAGCACACAGTGGCGATGATCATGGCCCTGTCCCGCAATGTTCCCCAGGCTCATGCCAGTTTAAAAGAGGGTAGATGGGACCGGAAGAAATATACCGGTGTGGAGGTTAACCATAAGACCCTGGGGATTATCGGGATGGGCCGGATCGGTACGGAAGTGGCCCGCAGAATGCAGGGAATGGGCATGACAATCCTGGCGATGGACCCGTTTTTGACCACAGAAAAAGCGGAACGGATCGGGGTACGCCTGGTTGATCTGGAGACATTGCTGGCTGAGGCGGATTTCATCACCATTCATACGCCGTTGACCGCGGAAACAAAAGGACTCATCAACGCGGAGAATCTACAGAAGGTGAAAAAAGGGGTGCGGATCATCAACTGTGCCCGCGGGGGGATCGTTGATGAAGAAGCCCTGGCGGATGCGATTGAAGCAGGAGTGGTGGCCGGAGCCGCCTTGGACGTTTTTGCCGAGGAGCCCCCGGCCTACCGGCGGCTGATTGAACTCCCGCAGGTGGTGGTCACCCCGCACCTGGGGGCTTCAACCAAGGAAGCCCAGGTAAATGTGGCGGTGGATGTGGCGGTGGAAATGAGCCGGGCCTTAAAAGGAGAACCCTTTAAGAACGCCGTTAATATACCGAGTGTCCGTCCGGAAGTCTTAAACGCCCTCCGTCCGTATTTCTCCCTCGCCGAGAAACTGGGGATGCTCGTCATCCAACTGGTTGACGGGAGACTGGAGCGGGTGGAGGTTGAATACTTCGGGGAGATCGCCGGGTATGATACGGCGCCCTTGACCAACCTGGTCCTCAAAGGGGTCCAACGGATTTTGGAAGAAGAAGTAAACCTGGTTAACGCCGCTTACCTTGCGAAACAGCGGGGGATCAAGATCGCCGAACGCAAAGAAACAGTGGACAAGGATTACAGCAACCGGATAGTCGTCCGGGCTTTCGCCAACGGTGACCAGCGGGTGGTCGCCGGCACCCTATTCCGGGCAAAGGACGAACGGGTGGTGGAGATTGACGGTTATCACTTTGAGGTGGTCCCCCATGGGAATTTGATTATCGCCCCCCACCTGGATCAGCCGGGGATTATTGGCCAGGTTGGGAATATACTGGGCGCGGCCGGGATCAATATCGCCTTTATGCAGGTAGGCCGGAAAGAAGTGGGCGGTAAGGCGATTATGGTCCTGACTGTTGACAGTCCGGTGCCGGAAGAGATCGTGCAAAAGATAGCGGAAGTCGAAGGGATCAAAAGCGCTCGGTTGGTGGAATTATAAAAGTAGGGGATAAAAAGGACAGATCCCGGGGAAAAACCCCGGGATTTTTTTTGCTCCTCCCCGCGGCGGCCTGCGCCGCAGGTTCAGTAGAAGAAGAGCCCCAAGCGGGCGGAAGCATTGCACGAACGGGACCTCGCCCCTGCTCCATCAGGTTCAGTAAAGGAGGAGCCCCAAGAGGGCGGAAAGACCGATGACCGGGAGCGGACGCATCTTTCCGGTTATCAAAAGCAGGAAGGCGGCGAGACTGATGAAAAAGGCCCTAAAGTCAACCAGTACCGGCCGGCCCATGACCAGGACGGCGCTGAAGATCAGGGCGATTACCGCCGGCCGGATTCCGGAAATAACCGCTCTGACCAGGGGAGAAGAACGGTAATGCTGAAAAAGGCCGGCAATAATCAGGATCAGCACGACCGAAGGGGTGATTACGCCCAGGGTGGCGGCGGCAGCTCCCGGGACTCCCGCCACTTTATACCCGATATAGGTGGCGGCATTAATCGCCACCGGCCCCGGCGTCATCTCGGCAATGGCAATAATATCAAGGAACTCCCCAAGGGTTAACCACTGCCGGGCAACGATAAATTCCGTCCGCAGCAAGGGGATCATTGCGTAACCGCCGCCAAAGGCCGTCAGGCCGATCCGGGAGAAAGAAAGGAAAAGGTCGCAAAGGCGGGTAAGGAGGATCATGGGTCATCACCGCCCACGGGGAAAAAAGAATAGAGGAGGCCGGCGCCGGCCGCGGCAATAATCACCAGGAATGGGTTAAGCCCAAACCGGTAGACCAGGAGAAAGGCGGCGCCGGCTACAGCCACCGTAAAGCCGTTGCCGCGCGCGCGTGCGCGAATAACCTTCCTGCCAAGGAGAAGGACGGCATAGGCGATTAAACCCACGACCGCCGGTCTTATGCCCATAAAAACCTTAATGATGAGCGGGTGCTGGGAGAAGCGGGTAAAGAGGGCGGCAACAAAAAGGATAATCAGGAACGAAGGGAGCACCGCCCCGGTGGTGGCAGCCAAGGCGCCGGGAATCCCCGCCAGCTGCCGGCCGATGAAGACCGCGGCGTTGACCGCCAGGGCCCCGGGGACCGACTGGGTAAGGCTGATTATGTCTAAAAACCCCTCATCAGAGAGCCATTTTTCCCGTTCGACCACTGTTTCACGGATTAAGGGCAGCATGGCATAACCGCCGCCAAAGGTGAAGGCGCCGATCTTGAGGAAAGTAAGGAAGATTTTGCCTGGCGGCGGTCCCGGTCTTTTTTTCATCTTACCCATATCCTTTCAAAAGGCAGCCCCTTTTATTTCTCCATTATGCACGGGGGATCCTCCCTTCCGGCAAGGTTTAACCTCCTGTTCATGACAAAAAAGCGGTGCGTGCCATGGGACTGTCTCTCAGCCCCTTCCCGGCGGAAGCAGGTTGGGGAGCAGGGCGCGGGCGTGTTGATCATCCGGCCGCAAACAGCTGCAAAATCTTCTTGACAAGGGAAATGGCTTCCCGTATAATATTAGCAAACTTGGATGCAATACGAAAAAGGCGATGACGAGGACCAGTAGGAGAGGACCGCGGGTCCAGAGAACCGGTGGGTGGTGGGAACCGGTACCGGCGGCTTTCCGAACTCCCCTCACCAGCCGCGCAGGTGAAATCGGCATTTTTATGCACGCGGTGCATAAGAATGCCATGCAAGTACTCCCGTGTACCTTCATGTACCCGGTGACTTCCAGTGTACTTACCGGGTTTCAGTAGCCTGCGCCGGGGGATCAGTTATACGCGGAAAGATCCCTGTCAAACAGGGAAAGAGGCGTATGCCGGAGAACGTGTGTAAATGCGCATGGAAAATGGCATACGGCAGACCGCGTAGGATCCGGCCCGTTACAGCGAAGGGTGGAACCATAACCTGCGTGGTGTGGTTCTTACCCGGTGAGCCTGGTACCGTGAGGTATCCGGGAAATAGGGTGGTACCACGATGCCCCTCGTCCCTATCCAGGGACGGGGGGCTTTTTATAACCCGAGAGAAAGGAGATAAAATCATGAGAATGATCAGGATTTTCGACACCACCCTGCGGGATGGCGAACAGTCGGCAGGGATAAATCTCAATGTTGAAGAAAAACTGGAGATCGCCAAGCAGTTGGCAAAGTTGAACGTGGATGTGATCGAAGCGGGGTTTGCCGTGGCCTCCCCCGGTGATTTCCAGAGCATACAAGAGATCGCCAAAAATGTTAAAGGGCCGGCCGTTTGTTCGCTGGCCCGGGCGGTTCCGCGCGATATTGAACTGGCCTGGGAGGCGGTGAAGGGTGCCGAGCGCCCCTATATCCACACCTTTATCGCCACCTCACCCATACACATGGAATACAAACTTAGGAAGAGCCCGGATGAAGTGGTGGAGATGGCGGTGGCCGCGGTCAAACAGGCCGCAAAACTCTGCCCGGAGGTGGAGTTCTCCGCGGAGGACGCCACCCGGAGCGAATGGGATTTCCTCTGCCGGATCTTTGGCGAGGTGATCAAAGCCGGGGCCACGGTGATCAATATCCCCGACACCGTGGGCTACGCGGTACCGGAGGAATTCGGGCGGCTCATCAAGTATAT
>JAAYIC010000053.1 GCA_012735195.1 Bacillota bacterium | reverse complement strand
GCCCGGCAGATCTCCATAATCTTGTCCATATCCGCAGCCAAGCCGTAAAGGTGAACGACGACAACAGCTTTGACGTCCGGGTGTTTTTCAAATGCCGCCGTCAACAACGCAGGGTCCATATTCCATGTCTCATAATCGCTATCGATAAATACCGGGGTTGCGTTGAGGTAAATAATCGGGTTGGCGGTTGCTGCAAAAGTGAGGCTTTGACAGAAGACAATATCCCCGGGCCCGACGCCGGCCGCCTTTAGCGCCAGGTGTATGGCAGCCGTACCGGAACTCAGGGCCGCGGCATATCTGGCGCCGGTTTTAGCCGCAAATTCCTCTTCAAATTTATCCACATTCTCGCCCAGCGGCGCGACCCAGTTTGTTGCAAAAGCTTCTTTTATATATTCCATTTCATAACCTTCATCACTCATATGCGGTGATGAAAGCCAGATTTTCTCCCCCATTATGCGGCCACCTTGCTTCCTCTATTTTCTACCGTCTTTACTTCCACACCAGTTCAAAACCCTTGTCCCGCATCCTCCCCACCGCATTGTGGGGCGTAAGATCTACGACGTTATACAAGTTTTTTCTTCCCGGCATCTTCTCCTTTTGCCGCTGTTTTTTCTTCTCCCGCAGTATTTTGCGGTTTGGGTGCCCCATCAATATAACCCCCCGTTTAATCTGAGCAGGAGTAATTACCTTCTGCCGGAAAGCTGTTACGCACATCAGCAGCTAAACTTAATTTCTACGTTTTCCTGTGGAATCCTTTCGGGGGAATCCAGGAAAAAATATGGATTGGTATCCTACAAAACCTTGAGGATATTGACCACATGGTGGTCCGGGGCAAGTCTTTTTTCGTCCTCCAGGGTCCAAACAATAAAAAGGAACTGCCCCATAGGCGGTTCCTCGCCACTCCGGAAAAACCTGTACTCTATCTCTTGTTGATCCAGGGCAATCTTCAAGATCTGCAGGACTTCATCGCCCGGTCCGTAAAGGATGACGTCCCGGTAACCTTGGCGCCAGGCGCGTGCGATTACTGCGGCCACCACTTCCATCAAGCTGGTAATCTGGGCATAGGAATTCTTCAGGTATTCACAGGTCAATCTGACCTTTTCCGCTATCCCCTTGGGGGTCAAAATATACCGCAGGGAACGAGCGTTTAGCTTCTCAATCTGCACCAAGCCTTTTTTAACCATCCTCTGGAGGAGAAGGTTGACCAGGCCCAGGGAAAGCCCGGTGTTTTTCGCGATCTGACGTTGTGTGAGATCCGTGCCTTCCTGCAGTTGCGTGATGATCTGATATTCTTTAAGCGACTCAATCATGCTGTAGCGTCCTTTCTACCTGCTTCCCGCCATATCTGGCTAATCGGTTCAGCTAATGAACATTATACCAATTCCACCTCGGACTGTCAACCTTACCCGGGCCTCATCCTCGGGAATTTTTCCTCCCAAACAGCTTTTTTACTCTTTTTTTCCGGCCATACTGGATATAAAACGCGCCGGAAGTCCGTTCCCGGCAGAGTGCGAACCAACCAAAATTCACCAAACAAGAAAGGCTCAACCACGGCATGCCGATCTTCCTTTCTGCTTCTTTATTTATTCGCAGTTCCGATGGCTTTTCCTCTTTGAAATTGCGAACTTAATTATACACTAACTCCCCACCTGTCCGGGGGCAATAAAAAGGCAAAAAAAGGGCAACCCATTAAGAAGGGTTGCCCTTTTTTTGCCTAATTCCCACTGTTCTTTTTACTTTTTTACCAGCCCCGCTTGCCGGGCATAGGCGATTGCCTGGGCGCGGTTCTTAAGGTTTAACTGCTTAATAATCGCAGCCATCTGGTATTTTATTGTTCGCTCGGAAACAAAGAGTTTTGCCGCCACCTCTTTGTAGGTATTTCCCTTTACGACTAATTGTAAGATCTCAATCTGCCTTGGCGAAAGAATTTTTTCCGGGTTTGTCACTGGCGCTGCCAGCTGCCGGTCTCCATTTTGGTACGCTTCCTCTAAAACACGGGCGGCCGCTTCAGGAGAAATAGTCTCGCCCCCTAATGCCAGGCTGGTAAGCTGTTCAACAAACTCTTCCGTCTGCAGCCCTTTCAGTAAGTACCCGGTTGCTCCGCTTCTGATTGCTTCCAAAAGGTCCTGTTCCCGGTCGGACATGGTCAGGATAACAATTTTTATCTCCGGCATTTCTTCCTTAATTAATTTGGTGGCCGTCAGCCCGTTGCAACGGGGCATTTGCAGATCCATAAGAATCATATCAGGCCGCAGCAATCTGGCTTTGATCAATGCCTCCATACCGTCTTTGGCCGTGCCTACAACCTCAAACCCTCTCCGGTTGATCAGGTCCCGGAGCCCCTCCATGAACAAGACGTGATCATCAGCTAATAAAACCCGGACGCGCGTCCGTCCTCCTGCTTCGGTCCCGGGTTTCCGGGTTTTTACGTGCCCGCCCGTTCCGGGTTTTGTCCGGTCCTGATCCAGCGTAAACCGGGGAATACTGATTACCACAGCCACGCCTTGCCCCGGGGCAGTCTCGATCCGGAGATCCCCGCCCACCTGCGCGGCGCGCTCTTTCATTACTTCCAAACCAAAAGTTGACCGGCTGCTCGGAAGCTTTTTGGGGTCGAAACCGATGCCGTCATCAACCACAAAAATCTGTAGCCACTCCTTTTCCCGGCGAAAAGTGATCGTTACTTCGCAGGCCTTGGCGTGTTTACGGACATTGGTCAGGGCCTCCTGGATAATCCGGAATAATTGGACTCCGGCGGCAAGATCTATCTCTTCCTCCACCACATTGTCGGGATTCCGTACCCGGATCCGCAGGCGAAAATTCTCTTCGAAACGGGCCAGGTATCGCTGGAGTGTGCTGAAAAACCCGTCCTTGAATAAAAGCGTGGCATTAACCTCATAAATAAACTCTCGGACCTCTGTGTTGGCTTCCAGAATTACCTGGGACAAACGGACCAGATGATCATCGGCTGTCGTCAATTCGCCGGTTTTTAACCTCTCCCGGATCTCCTCTATTTGCATCTGCGTGTAACTGAGAACCTGACCCAAACTGTCATGAAGTTCCCTGGCCAACCGCTCCCGTTCCTTCAAAACCAGTAATGCCTGCTTTTGTTCAAGCAACTCCTTCTCCACGCTTTTTGCTGTGGTAACATCTTCTATCACCACCAACCGCCCGACAGGCTTCTGCCGGTCTTGCAAAACGGAAAAATGGACCTCATAATACCGCCCGTTCCGGGTAAATTCCCGGCTCCCCTCGGGTTGATCCTGAACGGCGTTTACCAGTTCCGGCCAGTCTTGTATCACCTCGGAAAAAACGCAACCGGCCACTTCTGCGCTGCGAAAACTGAAAAAGGCCTCTGCCGCCGGATTCAGATCCATGATCCGGTTATGGTTATCCAGGATGATAACGGCATTTGCCATCTTTTCCAGAACCGCATTCCTGGGGACCGGCACGGGCTCCTGGGATTGGAAGCGGGTGAAAAGGCCGGAGAGAACCGAGGCCATACTGACCACAACCGGCGTTGGGTCATACGGGTAAACGAGTCCCGGCCGGAGCAAGGAAAGAAGAATCAGGAGCAAAACACCGCCGGTAAACCCGGCGATCATTAGCGCGTGCCTCCTGTGGAGAAGCTCTCTTTTTAAGACCGCTTTTATTTGAAAGGCGATCACAACCAGGAGCAAAACGCCGCAATAGGCAGTTATCACCCAGTACCAGGGGCCGCTGAGAAATTCCAGTAACGGATAGGAACCGGAGGTATTCAGCCACCATTGCCGGTACATCAAACCATGCCTGCTGTTTGTCAAATTCAACAGATCTGTCAGTAACGGTAAGGCCAGTAATAAGAGGATATGCCGGCGCGTCACCCAGCTTCTCCTGCCGGAGACAACCAAAGCCCATAACAACCAAACCACCGGGATCTTAAATCCCACAAAATCATTGGCCAGAAGATACCAGAGGACTGTGGTTTTCAGATCGGCTCCGGATATTTGCAGGGCCGATCCCAAACCCCAGAACAGCATCATCCCCTGGGTAATAATTAATAACCGGTTGGCAACTTCTTTCCGGATCTCATATAACATAACAAAAGCCAGGAGCAAAGCGCCGCTAAGATAAAACCAAATGTGGGGGTTATATTGAAAATGCATGGCTCACCTCTATTTGCCTCCTGGAAAAAAAGCAACCAATTGCAATCGGGAGTGATTGGCATTAGTTGCGTTAAACCCTTTTGCCGCCCCTTTTCTTTAGCAATTTTTCCCCGAGACCCAGGCAACCAGGCGCCTGAACCCTTTTTTCGCCGGTCGGTACTCCCGGGGCTCTTCCACCTGGAGGGTTTCTCCGGCAATAACTCCCGCCGGGTTCTCCTCCAGAAGCCTTTTCGCCACTTCCTCTCCGGCCAGGACCGTAAGTTCCCGCCGGCAGGAGGAAAGGACCGGCTTCCGGGCGCCGCGGGGCCGGTGGGCATCGCTGGCGACCAGATGCGCCATACCGTGGGTGACCATAATCTCCGCCGCCCGCCGCACTTCTTCGCCAAAATAACCCAAAAGACTCCCGGCATTGATCTGGGTCAACAGACCGTTGTTAATGTACGGTATGAGCAGATTTGGGGATTGTCTTAAATACCGGTAGCGTTCCGGGTGGGCCAAAACCGGAGTGACACCGGCCACCCGCAGTTCAAAGAGGATCCGCTCTAGATACCAAGGAGATTCCTGGAAAGGAAGTTCGAGTAGAAGATAACGGCCGGCAGCGTCAAGGGTGGGTAGGTCCCCGGCACGAAAATACCCGGGTACCTCCGGCGCCGCCATTACCTCCGCCCCCGGCAGGATCAGGAGCGGGATCCCGGCCGCCCGGAGCTTGCCGTTGAAATCCTCCACTTGTGCGGCAATCCGTTCCCGGGCCCCCCGGTAACCCTGGTCGAGTACGTGCGGAGTGGCGACGATGGTGGTGATGCCGTCTTTGACCGCGGTTTCCGCCATGGCCAGGGCCTCCTCCTCGTTCCGGGCGCCGTCGTCCAGGCCGGGCAGGATATGACAATGGAGATCAATCATCGTCATCACTGGTGTAATAGTAGTAATAATAATAGCCGGAACTTTCCGCCACATTGTTGATTACTACCCCCAAAAGCGGGGCGTCGACATTTTCCAGCAAGGCCTTGGCCTGCCGGGCCGCTTCCCGTTCCACTGCGCCCAGCTGCACCACAAGGAGTACCCCGTCCACCTTCCGGGAGAGGACGGCCGCGTCGGTCACCGCCACCACCGGCGAACAGTCAAAAAGGACCATTTCCGCTCTTTCCTTCAGAAAATCCCGTACCTTGTCCATCATCCCTGAAGCCAGCATTTCTGCGGGATTGGGTGGAATGGGGCCGCTGGTGACCACCTTCAGGTTGGGGACGGCCGTTTCCTGCAGGGCTTCTTCTGCCGGCCCGTGCACCAGGATATTGGTGAGGCCGATCTCATTTCTCAAGCCAAACCGTTTGTGGATCACCGGTTTTCTAAGGTCCGCGTCCACCAGAATAACCTCTTTGCCGGACTGGGTGATGGCAATCGCCAGGTTAAGGGTGATCGTTGATTTCCCTTCCCCTGGGCCGGCACTGGTCACCAGCAGTGTCCGAAGTTCCCGGTCCAAAGCGGAAAACTGGAGGTTGGTCCGGAGGGTGCGAAATGCCTCGGCAACCGGGGATTTCGGGTCAAGATGAGTGATTAACGAGTTGTTCACGCTATTCAAATCAAGTCACCGCCTTAAGACAGGTTAAGGCTATGCCTGCTGTTTCTATTGTTTCTGTTATTTCTTTTACGTTTCCGTTTCTCCTCCTGAATCCGGGGGATCTGTCCCAGGACCGGCAGGCCCAGGATTGCCTCGACTTCATCCGAGGTTTTGATGGTGGTATCCAGGGTCTCCAGGAGGAAGGCCAAAAGGACACCGGCAAGAAGCCCCAAAACAGCGGCAATCATTACATTCAGTCTCTTACTGGGTTTCACCGGCTTATCCTCTTCAGGGACGACCGGCGGGTCAATCCGGTGAATTCCCGAGACTTTCATCGCCTCCTGAATCCGGATCTCTTCCTGTTTCGTAACGAGCAATAGATAGATTTCTTGCGCTACTTCCTGATCCCGTGTCAGACGGAGGAGTTCCACCTCCTTATGGGGCAAACTGGCAAATTTCTCTTCGCTCTCGCGGATGACTGCAATCAGCGCCTCTTCCCTGGCGGTCAACCCCATTATTTCTGTTTCCAGCGTCACGATCCTCCGGAGGAGTTCTTGATGGACCGGGTTGACACTCCGGGTTTCCGTACCTACGATCCGGGCCACTTCTTCTTCCAGTTTTGCCTGGATATCCGCGATTTCTGCCCTTAATCTCCGGACCGAAGGGTGAAGATCCGTATATTTCTCCCTGGCTCCGGCCAGTTCAACCTCTAACTCCCCCAAGCGGGAACGGTACTTTTCCACCAGGGGGTTTTCGACGATCGTCTGGGAAGAGACGATCGTTGCCTCTTCGCTCTCGTAAGCCCGGCGCAACTGCGCCAACTGGGCCCGGGAGCCCTCCAGGTTGATCCGGGTCTCGGCCGCCGTTGTCTCCAGGCGGACAATTTTTTCGATCTGCGCCTCTGTTTCTTCCTGGGGCGAGACGATCTTTTCTCTTTCTTTAAAAGCCGTTAATCTCGCTTCCGCCTCCCGGAGGTTCTCCGCAACAACCTTCAACTGCGTGCTGATGAATTCCCGGGCGGCCCTGGCCGATTGCTGTTTATTCAGATGGATCTGTTGTTCAAAAAGGTCGATAAGGGCCTCGGCGGTCTCCTTGGCCAGAAACCGGTCGGATGACTGGACGGTGATCCGGATCACATCGGAGTTTGGTACCGGCTGAATATTTATACTCCTGCGAAAATCGTCAAATTCGTCCACACCGATCTCCAGTCCCAGCCGGTCTATGACCTGCCAGGTCAGGGCTTTACTGCGCAGGATCTCCACGTTATTCTGAATGGCATTCCGGTTACTGAAACCCCCGGCGAAGCCCAATATTTGTTCCAACCCTTCGGAACCTTCAGTATCAATCAAAATGCTGGCGGTGGATTCGTAGATCGGTGTCATACGCGCCGTAATAATCCAAGCCATGATGGTGCTTACAAAGAAAAACAAGGCAATCATCCGCCAACGCCTGCGCAAAACGAGGAGTATCTGTTTGAGATCGAGTTCTTCATCCATTGGGTCTGCCGCCTCCTCTATCCAAGGTTAATTCCTAAACAAAGGGGAGAAGGCGCCTAATGCATACTACACCTTCCTCAGCAAAGTACCTTTGCATAGTTTCTTCAGTTTTCTACAGCGCCCGTACCGGATATAAATGGCGCCGGAATACCGTTCCCGGTACAAGGCAAAGAATCCCAAGTCGGGCAGGCAAACCACATTCAGCCACGGCGACACGGTAGACCCTCCTTTTTATGATGGCCGGGCCGGTATCGCCACTGGCTCGGGATGACCTCAAGCGACCTTTTTTAGTCATCCTTCCTCGCCTCCCAACCTTTTTTCAGACAATTCTCCACCTACTGCACTTGAGAGAAACCCGACAGACCGGGAGATAAACTACTGCCGGGGAGATTACTGTCCGCCCGTATCTGCACCGGGGATTTCTTGAAGAAGATCCCCGATAGTAATTTATGAAGAAAGCTGCTACCCCACTAGGCAGTATGTTAGGGAATGGTTAAGCCTGTTCTTTTTCTCTTGTTTCTATTTCCGGCTGTTTTTTCTAACTCCTTCTTGAAAATCCAGGAAATTGTAGATTGCTAAATTAGAGGCCTTTCTCCCTTAACAACACCTCAATTCTGTAAAGCTTCTTTAATTACCCTGGCAACAAGCTCCGGCCCTTCTTCCGGCAGGCCGGGCCAGACCGGCAGGGAGAGTACTTCTCCGGCCAGTCGCTCGGCAACCGGCAGGGAGGGCGCCCGGTCTTTGTAAACCGGCAACCGGTGCAAAGGTACGGGATAGTAGATCATTGAGCCAATTCCCGCCTCAGCCAGGGCCTGTTTAATCCGGTCTCTCTTGCCGCCGGTGATCCGTATGGTATACTGGTGGTAAACATGGCCGGATACGCCTTCCGCCGGTGTAATCACCCCTGGAATCCCGGCCAGAAGCCGGTTGTACCTTTGCGCCAGCAAGCGCCGTTTCTTGTTCCACTCATCGAGATAGGGCAGTTTTACCCGGAGGATGGCGGCTTGGAACTCATCGAGGCGGGAGTTGTAGCCGATTATCTCGTTAAAATAAGTCTCCTTGGCGCCGTGGACCCGTAGCATACGGGCGGCTTCCGCCAATTGGTCGTTGTTGGTGATGAGCATCCCCGCATCACCGTAAGCGCCCAAATTCTTCGTGGGGTAAAAGGAGAAGCAGCCTGCATCGCCAAGGGTCCCTAGTTTTTTCCCTTTATATTCCCCGCCAAAAGCCTGGGCCGTATCTTCTATCACCTTCAGCCCGTGTTTCTTGGCCAGTTCCAGCAGGGGGTCCATCTCGGCGGCCCGCCCGTACAGGTGGACGGGGAGCAGGGCTTTGGTGCGGGAAGTAACGGCGTTGGCGGCCAGTCCGGGGTCGATATTAAAGCTTTCTTCGTCAATATCAACAAAAACCGGCGTTCCTCCGACCAAACTCACCGCTTCGGCAGTGGCGTAGAAGGTAAAAGGCGTGGTAATCACCTCGTCGCCCGGGCCGATGCCGGCCGCCCGTAGAGCAATCACGAGCGCATCGGTGCCTGAGTTCATCCCGATGGCGTGTTTTACCCCCATGTAGGCGGCGACCTCTTCTTCAAAGGCCTCAACATTAGGGCCAAGGACAAACCGGCCGGAACGGAGCACCTCCTGTACGGCGCGGTTCAAGTCTTCCCATAACAATTCTACTTCCGGTCGCAAGTCTAAAATCGGGATTTTCATCATCCAACCTCCCTGTTATTACAGTATAGACCGTACAGGCGCGCATGCCGGTTAAACGGTCAACACCATCTACTCCGGTCTCTCCGGTATTGGCCGCGTATGTAACGCCTACTGTATTGCTTCTTCTTTGGCTAGAAGGCGCCCGGCCTCGGCCAGTACTTTGATTACCGCCAACCCGTTCCGGCCGTCGGAAAGGGGGGTTTTCCGCGTGGCCAGGCAGTCCAGGAAGTGTTCGAGTTCGCGGGTGAGGGGTTTTGCGTCTCCGGTAAAGAGAATTTCCGTACCTTCGTCCCGGTTGGTGAGGTCCGGGTTAATCCCTTTCCGGTGCAGAGTAACGGTCTGTTCCCGCTCGTTGTAGACCAGGAACCCGCGGCTCCCGGTAATAACCATCCGCCTTTGTGTCTCCGGCCATAACCAGGAGGCGTGCAGGTGGGCCCGGAGCCCGCCGGGGAAATACAGTTCCAGGTGGATTTCATCTTCCACCCCGGCCTGGAGGACCCGCGCACCGGTGATAGAAATCCCCGTAGGCGTCCGGCCGGTCAGATAAAGCAAGGAGGCTACATCGTGAACCCCAAGGCTCCAGAGGACATTCTCCACGGCACAAGCCCGCCCCAGCGCCAGCCGTTCCTGGTGAATAAGGTGAACCTCACCCAGCTTCCCGGCGGCCAGGTACTCCTTGATCCAGGCCACGGCAGGCTGGTACAGCAGGAGGTGGCCCACCATGAGGATCCGCCCTTTCTCTTCGGCCAGGCAGACCAGTTCCTCCGCTTCCGCTACGGACAAGGTCATTGGTTTCTCCACGAAAACGTCTTTCCCGGCAAGCAAGGCCGCACGGGCGATCTCGTAGTGAAGCGGACCCGGTGTGGCGATGGCTACCGCCGGGATCTCCGTTGCCAACAAAGGACGGTAATCATCATAAAGAGGAATCCCCGGGTAGTCGCCGGCCAACCGCCGGCGGATTTCCGGGGAACTCTCAGCGAGCCCCTCCAGGGCGTCCAGTTCTTTCAAGGTTCGTGCAATATTCTTCCCCCAGTGTCCTACTCCGATAACTGCTACTTTCATTCTACTTGTTACCCCTTCTTCCCGAACTATGACTCGTTTAAAATATACCCCAAAAGAGGGAAAAAATCAGGACTCCAGCCGGCTGCCGGCCGTCTCTTTCCAGACTGCTACCTGCTGTTCTTCATTGATTATTTGCCACAACTTGTCTGTCATCTTTACCCAGTCTCCGGAGACCAGCAGTTCCTCCAATTCCAGGAGATCCCTTCGGAATTGTGCCCAATTCATCCTCGGGGGCGTGCTGACATAGATCCTTTCGTGTTTGGTGGTGACAACTCCTTCTTCCGCAGTCAACAGCTCTTCATATATTTTCTCTCCCGGCCGTACTCCGCAGTATTGGATCTTGATATCCTGGTCCGGTTCAAGGCCGGAGAAGCGGATCAAATCACGGGCCAGGTCAACAATGCGGACGGGTTCGCCCATATCCAGGATGAAAATCTCGCCGTTCTCCTCCATCGCCCCGGCCTGTATAACCAGGGAGACCGCTTCCGGGATGGTCATGAGATAACGGGTCATCTCCGGGTGGGTGATTGTCACCGGACCGCCGGCTGCGATCTGTTTCTGAAAAAGAGGAACCACACTGCCCCTGCTGCCCAGGACATTACCGAACCGGACCGCACAGTACTTGGTCTGGCTATGCTTTGCCATACATTGGACGATCTTCTCCGCCACCCGCTTGGTTGCCCCCATGACGCTGGTGGGATTGACCGCTTTGTCTGTGGAGATCAGGACGAATCTTTTTACACCGTACTCGTTGGCCAGTTCCGCCAGGTTTTTGGTGCCAAAAATGTTGTTCTTAACCGCCTCATCCGGCGCATCTTCCATTAACGGGACGTGCTTATGGGCCGCCGCATGGAAAACAACCGTCGGCCGGTATTCGCGGAAGATCCGCTCCATCTTCATCCGGTCCCGGATATCGGCGATTAAGGCCTTTTTACGCACGGCGGGATGACTTATACTCAATTCCAGGTCAATTTCGTAAATGGAGTTCTCTCCCCGTCCCAATAAAAGCAGGATTTCCGGGGAAAAACTGCTGATCTGCCGGCATAGTTCCGAACCGATTGAACCGCCGGCGCCGGTAACCAAGATCCTTTCTCCCTGAAGATACCTGGCGATCTCAGCCAGATCGACCCGCACCGGCTTCCGCCCCAACAGGTCTTCGATCTGGACTTCCCGCGCCTGATTAAAAGAGATCTCCCCGTTGGCCATGGCCAAGATCCCCGGCAGGATCCGCACGGGCAACCCGGTCTTTTTCGCCTGGTTAACAATCTCCCGCAGCCGGCTCTTGGGTGCGGAAGGCATAGCCACCAGGATTTCGTCGACATTATATTTCCGGCTCACTTGGGCCAATTGGTCCAATTTGCCGGCTATCGGCACCCCGTGTAACTGTCGGAATAACTTATTGGGATCATCATCGAGCACGGCGACCGGCCGGTGGGTGGCGGTATGTTCCCGCAGCATTTCCCGGATAATCAGGGCTCCGGTATATCCGGCTCCCACCACCAGGACCCGTCTCACCTGTGTTTGCCGGGACTCCCATCCTGTTAACAGTTCCCGGCGCATGCGGATCGCCAGCCGCGCCCCGCCGGTCAGGATTAAAACCACCCCGAAATCGATAATAAAGATACTCCGCGAAATACCAAAATCTAATAAATAATTTATCACGTATTGAAGTACCGAGGAGACAAGGACGGCCTTAAGGATCTGCAAAAGCTCCGGAAGGCTCGAATAACTCCACAGGCTCAGGTAAAGGCCAAAGGCAACAAAACAGGCGATCCGGATGGCCGTCATCACCAATGCCAAATAGCCCCAATCTTGCACAAAAGAAAGAGGGATCCTCCCCTCATAACGCAGGAAAAAAGAAAACCATAAGGCCGCATTGAGGAGCGCAATATCAATCAAGAGTAGGAGCAGATGCTTACGGGTGGGCTTCATCTTTCGCTTCTCCTTTTTCGATACTGATCGGGCATTGATTGCAAAAAATGGGAGCTCCTCATTTACAGTTTAGCCTCGTGATTGTTTTCTAACGTGCTGGGGCCGAATTACCCATTTCTTGGCAATTCATTGACCATTTGTTGGTAGCTAATATTTTTTATGCCCGCATACTCTTTTTTGCAAGATTTTTCATCTTTGTAGAGGAAAATGCGCCGTTGTGAGATTATTCTATATGGACTTCCCCTTTTCCTGCTGAATTTTGTAAACTCAAACTGCTTTTTCTTGGATTTAAACGTTATTACCGGATTTACGTTCTGTAATATTTATTATTTACTAAATACCCACCTGTGGCAGAAAAATCTGCAAGCGCCGGGGACTGGCAATCCAGTAGCCTTGGGCGTAATCCACACCCAACTCCTTCAGCCGGTTAAAGATGGCTTCGCTCTCCACAAACTCGGCAATGGTCTTCATCCCCAGAAAATGACCAATCCGGTTGATGGTTTCAACGATAAACTCATCCAAAGGACTGTCCAGCATGTTCCGGACAAATTCTCCGTCAATCTTCAAATAATCAACAGGAAGGTGTTTCAGGTAATTAAACGAGGAAATTCCTTTGCCAAAGTCGTCAATGGCAAAACGGCAACCGAGATGCTTGGTTTCTTGTATAAACCGTACCGCCTGGTGGAAACTGGCCACGGCAATGCCTTCCGTGATCTCAAAGCAAATGACCTCCGGCGGGATGGCATGTTGTTTCAGTTGTTCCTTGACAAAGGGTAAAAATGAATCGTCATTTATCGAGGCGCCGGAGAGGTTGATATTATAAAAGGAGAGGGGCTCTTTTATCCCTTTATTGTTCTTTGAATAGCGGGAGCAAAAGTTCCTAATCACCCACCGGTCGATCAGGGGCATCAGGTTGTGTTTTTCTGCCGCCGAGAAAAATACCTCAGGGGATATCAGTTTCCCTCTGGCGCCCTTCAGGCGGAGGAGAATCTCGTGGCGTACCTCCCTCTCCCCGCCCCTGACCGGAATGATCGGCTGGTAATGAAGTTCGAAAAGGTTCTCTTCCAAGGCCTTGGTAACCTGCTCCAACCAGAACATTTCCCCGTGGTACTTGGAGAGTTCCGGATCGTCTTTATCATAGAGGTAATAAGTATTGCCGCCTTTTTTCTTCGCCAGCGAACAGGCCTGATCAGCGGCGCTCAACAAATAATCACTGTTGTCAACGGCTGCGGTAACCTCTGCGATCCCGATGCTCACACCGATACTGAAAAACTTCCCTTGCCAAGTAAAGGAAAATTCTTGAACCACCCGGCAAATCTCTTCCGCCAGGTCAAATGCGGACGCCAGGGAAAGGTTTTCCAGCAAGATCCCGAATTCATCCCCGCCCAGACGCGCCACAACATCCTGCTGGCGCACGGTGGCTTTTATTATTAGTGCCAGTTGCCGCAGTAAGCGGTCCCCCGCAAAATGGCCGCAGGAATCGTTAATAATCTTGAACCGGTCCAGATCCAGATAGAATAAGATGCTTTGTTTCCCCTCATCTTTGGCTTTTTTTATCGATTCGTCCAGTAATTCTTTGAATTTCAACCTGTTAACCAACCCGGTCAAAGGGTCGTGACTGGCTTGGTATGCTACTTGTTTCAACATCTCTTTGTTTTCGGTAAAATCATGGATAACCACCACAACGCCGGTGAACTCCTTCTCCGGGCTGTGGAGCGGCGCGGCGGTGACCTCCACAGCATAGGCCTTTCCGGTACGGTTGAGCAATAAAATGTTCTCCCGCAGGTTAATAACTTTGTTTTCCTCTCTGACCTTCTCCACCAGATTGGCCAAGGGGGAACGGGTAAATTCGTCCACCAATTGGATTATTTCGGAAAAAAACTGTCCCTGCGCCTCCCTGCCGGACCAGCCGGCGATCTTCTCTCCCGCCGGGTTCAGATAGGTGATTCTCCCCCGGTTGTCTGTGGTTACCACCAAATCCCCGATGGACTCCAGTGTTACTAAGGCCCGCTTTTTCTCCTGAAAGAGTTCATCTTCTATTTTTTTCCGTTCCGTGATGTCCCGCGAAGAACAGATGATATACTCTTTCCCATTGTTTTTATCCTTCATCACCGAACAACTGACAAGGACAGGAACTTCTTCCCCATTTTTCTTTCTGAAGTAGGTCTCGTAATTAACCAGGCCGCCGGGGGGGCTCACCCATTTTTCGCCGGTATAAAAGAGCTTTCTTGCCTCCGGAAAAACTGACTCCAGCGGCGCTTCAAAAAGCTCTTGTTTTTTATAGCCCAGCAATTTGCAGAGCGCCTTGTTAACCCGGTTGATCTTCCCATCCGGTTCAATTACCATCAGGCCGTCGACCATCGCCCGCAGGATATTATTGACATACGCCGCAGAAAATGTGGTCTTCTCCAGATTCGCCACCATCTCGTTGAATGAGGCGGCAAGTTCACCAAATTCGTCTTTGTTTTTCAGCTGTATCCTGTGGTGCAGGTTGCCCCGGCCAATAATCTTTGTATCCCGGACCAGTTCGCGCAGGGGAGCGGTAACCCGGATGGTCAAAAAAGAAAGGGTTATGCCTATTACGCCGACGACCAGGAACAGCTGGAGGATATTCATGGAAACAATCCGGCGGGTAGCCCGCGTCAGTTGTTCAAGGGAGAAAACAAGCTGGAAATGGTATTGATCCCCGTCAATGTCAAAAATCCGGTCATAAGCCCCGTAGCCTGTCTCTTTACTGATGATCATCCTTTCCCCGCAGGTATTCCGGGGCGGATGATGGCGATCGGATCCGGCGACTCTCTCCGCAACTGTAAGATCGCCGCCTTGAATGGAGCTGTTCTCCGGCCCGCTCAACCGCCAAAAAAGAAAACTCTCCCGTCGGGCCATCCTCTCTAAATTCCCGGCGACCTCGGAGAGTTCGTCATGATTATCTATGATATAACCGGTCATGAATTGCCCGGTCTGCATATATCTGGCAATAAGCCATTCTTCAGCCAAAGCCAGCTGTTTATGGGAGTTAATATGCGCGGTACCACATACGATTATGGTTACAGGGATAATTATTCCGATAAATATTTTGCATATAATTTCATCTTTTTCACCTTTTATGCATATTCGTATCAGGTCCGTTCTTTTAATAGTGTATAAATTAAAGGAAAGCGTGTTTTAATAATCGGTAGTTTTCTGCATAAACTTTAGTGCTTGGCGCTTTATTTCTATTATTCATTCCAATGCCTTTTTCCTTTACTATGCTCATTCTCCTTTCTTTTTTCAAAGTTTGTTCTTGCAAGTCGCTACTCGCCAGCCGGGTTTGGCAGGCAATCCTCCCCGCCGGTGCCGGACGTTCCGGCTATTACCGGCAGTACCGCTTCATATTTGATGGTGCAAGGTCTCATATATATCTGGTGTATAAAAAGGCCCGCTTCTTGTGAAGCGGGCCTTTTACAAATAGATTCCTTGCAGTGACCTACTCTCCCAGCCGGTCTCCCGGCCAGTACCATCGGCGCTGAGGGGCTTAACTGCCGTGTTCGGGATGGG
>JAAYIC010000025.1 GCA_012735195.1 Bacillota bacterium | reverse complement strand
TTGCCCCTCACCACCTGACTCCGTAACGAGCAGGTTGTTGAGGGCTACCGTAGAATCGCGGATCTCAAAATCGGCCTCACCGGTTATGGGGAGGCTTCCCAGCCGCCCTTCTTCCAGCCGGGCCATGGCTGTGACTGTCGGGTTCTTCAAGAGTCCCAAGAGCTGAAAAGAGCCGGTAACTTCCCCGGTCACCGCTACCGCCGGTGAGATGTTAAAGAGCCGGAAAAGTTCGGTAATTTCTGTTTTTTTCAGCCACAACTCCAAATCCGCTGTGGGCTCGTTCCTAAAGTCGATCTCTCCGAAAGCCTGCATTTCCTGGGATCCCCGGAAGACTTTCATCTCCTCGATTGAGAGAACTTCTTCCTTCCACCGGACCTCCCCGGTGACCTTCTCCAGAAGAAACCCGGCGATTGTCAACTGATCAACCTCGGCCCTACCGGAAACCACCGGTGAAGCAAAGGTACCGTCTATTTTGGCGTTCAGTTTCAAAAGGCCGGCAAGTTCCTGGTCATAGACGGGAATTTCCAAGGCGGACAAGGAAAAACCATCCGCGGTCACCGCGAGGTCCAGGCTTTTATCGCTGATGACCCCACTAACCATCAGTTCTTCCTTTCCCTTTTGCAGTCTGGCGTCGCTAAGGTGAATCTCTCCGTCCTTCCAGGAAAAAGAGAGTTCCCCGCGGTCAACCGGAAAACCCTCGAGGAGTAAATCCTCAGCAGCAAGATAACCGGTGACTACGGGCCGCGGGCCGCCGCGGGCTACGATCGCCAAATCAACTATAGCTTTAAGGTCGGGCAACTCCCGCACCGGACCACCGGTCAACGGCAACAAGGAGATAAGGTCGTCGCAAGAAAGGTTGTCCCCTTCCGCCCTCATCTCATAGGCCAGGCCGTCCTCCCAGGATACCTCTCCGGCAAGCGCCAACCGGCCGCTGCCGGCCAGGAAATAAGAGTCGGCGATCCGCAGCCGGTCGCCTTCCATCTCCGCCCGCAACAATAACCGGCCGGTCAGGGGCGAACCCTCTTCATGACGGAGGTCATGAAACTCCAACCAGCCGGCGCCTGCAGGTTGCCGGGATTCTTCGTGTGCACGTTCAATAAACAACGTACCGGAGAGCTTTCCTGAAAAACCGGAGAGCCGGGCTGCCGCCCGGCCCAGCCACTCCGGGCGGAAGTCCAGGTTGCGGCAGACCGCCTCCCCGTAATAACGGCCGCTCTCCGGCTCCCACCAGCCGGTTAGAATGCCCCGGCCGCCTGTGGTTTCCTCCAGAGTCAACCCGGAGGTGAGCCGGACGCCGTTCCAAGAGTATTCTGCGGTTAGATTACGGTATTCCCATTCTGCGATGGCGCCGCCAGTAACCGCCAGCCGCCCTTCGCTCTGCAGGCGGGATAAAGGCCCGTGTAGAGTGGCTTGAAGATCCCCCCGCCCGGCCAGGGCCGGTATTTTTTGCCGGTAATCGCTTCCGGGGAAGAGTTCCGCCAGGGGGAAATCCGCCAGATTTATTCCCCTGCCTGTGATCTTCAGGTTAACCACAGGTTCTTCTGCCAGGCCGCCAAGTTCTCCCGTCACCAGGAATCTGCCGCCAAAAGAGCCGAATTCCAGGCGGTCGATAACGAATCCGTCCTTTTCAAGGTAATATTTGCCGGTCAACCAGAGATCCTCAATCTGCCAGCCGGTTCCCGGCACCCGTAACCCGGCGCCGGCCAAGTGGATTTCTCCTTTGACTTCGGGACGGGGCAGGGTTCCCCGGATCTCCAGATTCACCCCGGCTTTTCCTGCCAGTTCCAAGTCGCGCAGGGCCGGCCAGAGACTTGTCCACTCCGCCAAGGGGAAGTCTTCCGTAGTCAACTGCAGATCCACATGGAAAGTCTCTTCCGGCTGGATCCGGCCGGAAAAAGCCAGGTTCCCCCCGCGGTAATCCCCGCTAAACTCCTTGACCTCAATCTTTTCCGGAGAGACAATAAATTCGGTTTTTATCTCTTCCAAAGGGTCAGGAATCCCGGGATACTCCGCAGTCACGCCGGTTGTTTTTATCCGGAGATAATCCAAGGACAGGCCTTTTTTCGCTTGCCAAAGCAAACGCAGGGAAAAATCGGCCTTCCCTTCAACCAGGGAAAGCTCTGGCAAAAGCTGAAAACGGGCGTTGACCAACCCCCCCCATATTTCTGCGGAGGAATTCATACTGCTTATTTCAAAGTAGCCATGCCTGTCTTGGCAACAATACTCAAAAAACAACCGGCCCCGGGCCTGGGGGTCAAGACTGCTGAAAAACCGCCCGGCGGCAGTGACCTGCGGATATCCTCTCAGGTCCACCCGTCCGTCGATCCCGGTAAAATCCCCCCAGGGCCATTGGACAGGCGCGGCCGGTTTTTTTCCCGGTCTTACCTTAAGGTCACCGCCGCTTATCTCGATCACAAACCGCGGCATGGCCGAGGTGGCGATGCCGGTATCACCCTTGGTGATTTTGGGAAACTTGAAACCGCCCCATTCCGTGGCCTCCAACCATAAAACGGGCTTGTCCAATTCCACGCCCCGGAGGGCCTCATCTACTCTTCGCCTGAAAAGAAGAGTAAACCAGTTCCAGCGGATACGCACCCGTTCGGCGGTGAGCAATGGTTGGCCGTCCAGGGTATAGGCTTTGACACCCACCAGTTCGGGACGGAAAAAAGAAAAACGCAACCCTTCGATCTCAACCTGAACCAGCCATGTCTCTTCCAGCGCATCTTCGATTCGTTCCGTCAAGGTCGCCAGTGTCTTGCTATAGATGGATTTGGCCTGCGGAGTGGAGAGGAAAAAAAACACCCCGCCAAAAAGCAAGCCTGCGCAGAGCAGAAAGATCAAGAGCTTTTTTAGAAAGGCCACCCCCATCCCTCCCCTGTGCGTACCCTAGGTAATTCAACGTTCAGGCGCGGACTTTGTTCCGGAAGTTTCGGAAACTTCTTCCCCATTCTCCTCGTTCTCCATGGTCTCCTCGCCAATGACTTTAATCGCCACTTGCTTCTCGCCGAGCAAATAATAGTCGGTGGAAACCGTCCATTTCTTCCCGGAAGAAGATTCGCCGTTGTCATCGCCGGGTTTTTCCGGCGGATAGAACGGATAAACCTCCACCACCAGGTCGTTATTGGCCGGACGGGTAAGAAACTTCTTCACCAGTTCCTCCAGGGAAGTAACGGACTCCAAACCCTCCAACCCTCCTTCAGCATTGACCGCCGGTATCTCCCCGGCTTCTTCCTCTTCCTCGCCCACAGTCATTTTGTAGCTGCTGCCGTGGGCGGAAAGGATCCATTCGCCGGGGGGGAAATCCTCCGGGATCTTTATCTCCACCGGGATCTCCACTTCCTCTCCGCGGAAAGGAAAAACCACCCCGGTCACGGTCAACTCCTCCCCGGGAAAGAATTCTTTCTTGGGCAGGTCGAGCCTGGTTAACCTGGCACTCAAACGCTCCGGAACAACCTCAACTTCCACGGCAATCTCTTCGATATTTACCGGCAGAAATTCATTGTCTGTCAGTAACTGGATAAACCTGCCGATTTCATTAATAGAAAAGATGGCGATATCTTCACCGTAATAAAGGTTCTCCCGTTCGATAGGGGGGAGGTTCTCACCGGTCACTATGAAGCGGACCGCAGCCGTGCCGGGTCCGATCCGGTCTAAAGTCCGGTCGATAAAACTTATAACTCCCGCCAACACCAGGCCGGGTAAAAACTCTTCATCACGGATAACCTGAAAAACATACTCGCCTTCCCGGCCGGTCTCTTTATCCAAAACCCGTGTCGACACTTTCACCGTTTCCGGTATCGCATCCAGTTCCCCCGCAATGCCGGCCCCCCGGTCCCTGGTCACCAGGGCCCGGACGGGAAGCGTCGATCCCAATTTAAACGGCATGACTCTGCTATCAATTATTTCATGGATATAAGCCCCTCCCGCTCCATATTCCACATAACCCCGGTTCAAAAACGGATGCCCAAAGGCAAGAAAGCGCCGGTTTTCAACCCAAGTGACAGTACCCAAGGCCGCCACCTGGTAATCACCATCGGCCAGAAGGATGGAAAGGGCGCTGCCGGGGGCAAAATCCTCCGCGTTTTTGTCCTTTCCTTTCACCCGTGTCCGCAAACCACCGGCTACCGGAAAAACCAGGTCCTCCGGGAAATAGGCTGAGAGCAGACGAAAAGCCCGCGGATTTGGATCGGAAAGCAAGAGGGGGGTGGCTACCGGCCGGGCTTGCAAGAAAAGATCACTGGTGTTCTCCCCGAAGGCCACTCCTTTAAAACCGTCCAGACCGCCCCGTTGAAAATAATATACCTCCCGGGCAAGGTCGGTTACGGGTTCATCCCAGAGTTTCAGCATGTCTTCGATGGGGGTCACCAACCCGTAGCGGGGATCGGCATTATGAAAACCGTAACCGATCGCTCCGGCCAGCCGGTTTCCAATAAAGACCGGGCTGCCGCTCATCCCCGCGGAAATACCCGCCCCGTTGTTTTCGCCAGTAAATTTAATCAAAATAAACTGGCGTACCGGACCGCTCCCCTCGACCACCCCAACAATCTCCACGGGAAAAGACTCGACCTTATCCCCTTTGAAGACCGTATAACACTGGGCTTTCATCCCGGGCTCGATCTTTGCCAGCGGGAAGAAATCGGGCGCCGTCTCGCCTGTCGCTTTTGTGAGAAGAAACGGGATAAAGAAAAGGAATAAAAACCAACTCTTTTGGAATAATCTCATTTTTAACCATCCCTTATATATTTTACTTTTATCTCTTGCTAAAAGCCGTCGTCTTGCTCTAAGGGGAAAAAACCCGCGACACTACTGGTGTTCGCATATTTATCTATTAACTATTCTTGTTTCCTCCCTAAATCTCCTCCTTAATAATCGTCATTCTTCCGGAAGAAATCAAGATGTTATTTTTTCACTATTGGGTTTGATGAATAAATAACCAAATTTAACTGGGAAAATGGAAAAACTCCGGTGTGACCGGAGTTTTCTGCGCAACCCGGTTCGGGAAGGCACGTACCCCAAAGGTCTATTTTCCCATAAGTTCCTCATAATTGGCAAGGACCCGTGAGACATAGTATCTGGTCTCCCGCGGCCATTCATCATTCCTTGCGACCCGGGTAGGACCGGCATTATAAGCGGCCAAGGCCAACGGCACCGAATTGAAGCGATCCAACATCTTTCGGAGATAAGCCGTGCCACAGTCGATGTTGGGACGGGCTTCGCGCCAGTCAAACCCGTTGATTTTATCCGGCATTATCTGTGTAAGACCACGGGCGCCCTTCCGGGAAACAGCTGTTTTTCGAAACCCGCTTTCCGCAGCAATCAGCGATGTAATCAACCGCGGGTCGATCTTATGACGCTCACTTGCTTCCAAGATTCCTAAGATAATCTCATCCAGCTCCGCTTGGGGAAGAGCGGGCTGATAATTACGGATAAATAATTCAATCTGCGCAAGTAAGGGACTATCTCCTTTTCCTGTTGAGTGCGGCGGTTCGGGAGCCAGCAAAGGCAGGGAGCAAAATAAGAGTCCGCCCAGGGCAAAAAATACCACCAGCAACAATCGACCACCCATGAGTTTAACTCCTTTCTCCGCTGCGCGGACACGCGCAAAAATAAACAAGTTGTCACAATTTTAAGGTCCGCTTCCACAAAAATCAAGGACCCACTGGCCGCCGCCGGTCAAGAATAAGAGGAAAAGAATCCTTCCGGGGTACCAAATCTCCCCTCGGTCAAAATTATGCCTGTTTTTCCCGGACTATGCCGGTTTTCCATTCTTCACGCCAACCAAACAAAAACCCCCTGCTAAAAGGGGGGTAAACCATGTTGCGAAAAAGATAACTTTCCGTAAATATTGGGGGACAGGAACCGTCCCCTATTCTTCAAACTCCTGCACCGGCCGGCGGACCAGGGCCCGCCGCACAAACTCTCCCCAGTACCAGGCGGCCGTTCCGCTACCGAGGACCTGGTCGCCAACTTGAAGCGGGGAGCGGTCGTCATTCCCGATCCACAAAACCGCCAGTAAATCCGGGGTATAACCAACAAACCAGGCGTCTGTATTCTCGCTGGAAGTGCCGGTTTTACCCGCAGCCGGGCGCCCCGGATCCGCCCGCACACCGGTCCCGCCGGTGATTACTTCCTGCATCATCCCGGTAACCACTGCGGCGGTACGCGGCTGGATGACCTGTTGCCGGCGGAGGCGCCCCCGCCGGAGTTCCCGGCCGCTGCTGTCTTCCACCCGCAATACAGCCGTGGGCTCCGATCGGATCCCTGCGCCGGCCAGCGGGGTATAGGCCGCCGCCAATTCCAGAGGAGTAACCCCCTGCGTCAAGCCGCCTAAAGCCAAGGGCGATAAGGCCCGGTCATTCCTCCGTCCCTCCCCGACCAACGGCAGGCCCATCCGGGTGAGAAAGGCAAAGACACGGTCAATACCCATTTCGTGGACGAGGCGGACCGGAACCGTGTTCACGGATTCAGCCAGGGCCTGCCATAGGGGGATTACCCCCCGGTAACGCTGATCATAGTTTTGCGGTTGCCATTCCCGGTCGTTAACCGTATAGACCACCGGTTCGTCGATCACCCGGGTATCCCGGTCATAACCCTCTTCCTCCACCGCCGCCGCAAAAACCAGGGGTTTTACAGCGGAGCCGATTTGCCGCCGGGCATGCGTCGCCCGGTTAAACTGGGAGTACCTGTAATCCCGCCCGCCGACCATGGCCAGGATCTCCCCGGTTTTAGGGTCCAAAGCCACCAGCGCCCCCTGGGGCCCCGCCTTTTCGTCACCAGGGAGTAAAGATATGATCTCCTCGGCTGTTCTTTGAATGAAAAGATCGATTGTGCTGTGGATCCGCAATCCCCCGCCGCGAATATACCGGGTCGACCATCCGTATTCCCCTGCCAAAACCTCCTGGACATAATCGGCAAAATAACCGCCGCGGGTCATTCGCTCCGGCGCCGCCTTGACCCCCAAGGGCGCCTCCTTCAGTTCCTCCAGTTCTTTGGAGGTCAAAATACCTTCTTCTTGTAAACGGGAAAGGACCAGGTTCCTCCGGTCCTTTGCCCTTTCCCTGTGGCGGAACGGGGAATAGTATTCCGGGCCCCGGATCAACCCGGCCAATAAAGCCATTTCCGCTGTGCCGAGCCGGTCTATACCCCGTCCGAAATAAAAACGGGCCGCGGCTTCAACCCCGTAAACACCGTGCCCGAAATAGATATCATTCAAGTAAAACTCCAAGATCTCGTCTTTTGTGTACTCCCGCTCAATCTGGACCGCATAACTGATCTCCGCCAGTTTGCGCCGGACCGTTCTTTCCTGGGACAAGAGGAGGTTTTTCGCCAATTGCTGGGTAATCGTACTCCCGCCCTGCACCTGCCG
Organism: Bacillota bacterium; assembly: GCA_012735195.1. GTDB lineage: Bacteria > Bacillota > UBA4882 > UBA10575 > UBA10575 > JAAYGG01. The sequence goes on along the minus strand of JAAYIC010000025.1, from coordinate 11,190 downwards.
GCCCCTGCGCAGATTCTGGTAGAAAGCACGGATAATCCCCTGCAGATCAAACCCGCGGTGTTCATAAAAGCGCTGATCTTCCAGGATAATGACGGCCTTCCGGAAAAGAAACGGGATCTTTTCCAAAGGAAGCCAGATCACCCGGGCCGGATTGAGGGTGGTGATTGTCTCCCCGTTCCGGTCATAAAGAACCGAAGCCCGGCGGTTCTCCGCCAAGAGTAGGTGGATATCGGTCTCGCCCACCCAGGGGTTGTAAATGAGAAAGACGACCAGGCCCAATCCGGCCAGGAAAAAGAGGACCAACAACCACCGTAACCGGTTGAGAAGAAGACGTACCCGTACCCGCGGGAACCGGCGTTTTTTCTCATCTCTTCGTTCAGTAGCGCCCAAGGCGGAAGATAACCCCTTTCACTCCTATTATCCCCTGCCTGCCGCCGGTTCTTGCATTATCCGCGTGTGCCTTCTCTCATCCCGCCGCCGGCCGGTACCTGTGTGCGTACCTCCCTGTTATTCGCGCCTCCGTTTCCGCCCGGCGAAAACCGCAAATAACACCAGGCCGGCGATGACCAGCCAAGGCAACACCCCGGTTACTGCCAGAGCAAGCAGGCGCAGACTTTTCAGGAAGACCCCGGCGATCTCCCGAAACAGTTCTCCAGGGCGGAAGATTCCCGTACCAAACCGGGACGGTTCCCGGCAGAGCAGATTCAAGGTGGCCATCTCCGTTTGGTCCTGTAGGTACCGGAACCGCCCTTCCATGCTTTCAATGTCACCACGGATCCTTTCCAGTTCCCTTTCGACCTTTAAAACCTCGTCCACGGTCTTTGCCGCCTGCAAAATCTCCAAATACCTTTCTTCTTGCCGCTTTTTATTCTTCAACCTGGCTTCCAAATCATAATACTCTTCCGTTATATCCCTGCCGGTCAGGGACTCTTCAACAATCTTTCCCAAACCGCCAATGGCCGCAAGGGCGGCTTCCAAAGCCGGGGCAGGCAGGCGCAGCCGCATCTGGATATGCAAGCGTTCATCCCGGTCAACCCACCGGCGGGTGGAGGCAACATATCCATTCTCCTCTTTCATATATTCCATAACAAAAGCGTAAACACCATCCGGATCCGGGGCCTCCAAAGTCAAACCGGCATTGTAAATGATTTTCCTTTCTCCCGTCCCGCCTTCGTTTCCCGCTAAATCCGCCCGCCTTTCCCCGGGCTGAACTGCGGCCGACTCCTTCAGGGCAGTAGAAAAGGCTGTCGTGGCCCACTCCGGACCGGCACTGTCTCTTGCTGCCAGTTGCCTGTTTTGACTTGCCATGGGATTAAGCAAGATGATAGCAGAAAAAACAAATAAAGCAGCCACCAGGAGGCCGCAAAGGATAAAGACCGGTTTTGCCCGCCGTGAGCTCCCCATCCACGCCACAAAACGCTCCCAAGATTTTCCCATCTCGCCCCTCCTTAAAATTTATCTCCCGTAAAGTATATTTTCACTTTTATCCTATATCCTGGCGGAGGGAACCGTCAAGCGGTTGTATATGTAATTTTGTTCCAAGAAGAAGAGATTGCTCAGAAACTGAGCAATCTCTTCTTCTTGCGGCTGGGTTTCATCTCCCGCCTCTTCAACAAATCGGCACTGCATTGCGGGCAGTAACTCTGCCAGCTTTGGACGATTTGCCGGCAATCGGGACACTTTTTCATTCTTCTTCCTCCTCTCTTGTGAATTCAACAATATAATACACCCGGCCGGTAACAAATATAAAAAGGCATGATTGCAAAAGGGTAAATACCTCCATGTTAACCATTTTTTATCAATTATAAATTTATCCTGTGCGGAAAAGCTGATCTAAGTGAGGTGAAAAGATGCCCGCAAAAAAACTCAACCCGAAACAGGCGGCTTACCAAAAAAAGGTAAAAAAATATGAGCCGAAACCAAAAGCCCTGCGCAACGCTTTGTTGGCCTTCCTTTCCGGAGGGGTTGTCTGCCTGTTGGGACAGGCGTTAACCGATTTTTTCGGGGCGGTGATGGATCTCCCCCCGGAAAAAGCGGCCACCCCGGCGGTGGCAACCATGATCTTCTTCGGCGCCCTCCTGACCTCCCTCGGGCTTTTTGACCGGATCGCCAGGTTTGCCGGGGCCGGTGTCGCCGTTCCGGTAACCGGTTTTGCCAACTCCATGGTCTCCGCGGCTTTGGAATTCCGGGAAGAAGGTCCGATCCTGGGTATTGGCGCCAAACTCTTTTCCCTGGCCGGTTCGGTCATTACCTTCGGTGTGGTTACCGCCTTTATTGTCGGGCTGATTCATGCCATACTCCCTGGGAGATAGGAAGGATGGGTAAAAAAACCGGGAAACAGACCTTTCAGTTTGCCACCCCTCCTGTGATTATCGCCACCGGTACGGTGGCAGGCCCCTTTGAAGGCCAGGGGCCCCTCGCGGAAGAGGTCGATGTTGTTCTGAGCGACCTGCGCAACGGGGAAAACAGCTTTGAACAGGCCGAACGCTCCATGCTGATCCAGGCTTGCCGTTTGGCTTTGGATCATGCCAGCCGTGGCAGTGCGGAAGTGGACCTTTTTCTGGCCGGCGATCTTTTAAACCAGATCATCTCCTCCAGCTTTACCGCGGCCACTCTCGGCATTCCCTATCTGGGTATTTACGGCGCCTGCTCCACCGTGGCCGAGGGCCTGGCCTTGGCCTCCATGATCCTGGACGGCGGTTTTGCCGGCGCGGTTTTGGTCGCCACCTCCAGTCATAACGCCACCGCCGAACGGCAATACCGCTACCCAACGGAATACGGGGGACAACGCCGTCCCTACCAGCAATGGACAGTAACAGGGGCCGCCGCCGGACTCCTGGGCTATACGGGCCAAGGGCCGCGGATTACCGCCGCAACCGTTGGCAAAGTTGTTGACATGGGCTGTAAAGACCCGCTGAACTTAGGGGCGGCAATGGCGCCGGCGGCGGCGGAAACCATCGCCTGTCATTTTGAAGACACCGGCTGGGATCCCGACTCTTTCGACCTGATTCTCACCGGCGACCTGGGTGAGATCGGTTTTAAACTCTGCCGTGAAGTATTGGCCGAAAAAAACATCCATCTCGGTGAAAACTTCTCCGACTGCGGGTTGCTAATCTATGACCGGGAGAAACAGGACGTCCATGCCGGGGCCAGCGGTTGCGCAACTGCGGGCCTCGTCACTTTTGGCCGGCTTTTCCGGCAGTTTCAAAGGGGCGAATTATCCCGGGTGCTTTTGGTTGCCACCGGCGCTCTCCATAGCCCCACCTCTTTCATGCAAGGCGAAAACATCCCCTGTATCGCCCATGCAGTAAGAATTGAGGCCTGATTGGAGGAAGAATATGGACTGGCAAACCTATTTCTTTGCTTTTCTGGTCGGCGGGGGGATCTGCTTTTTCTGTCAATTAATTTTGGACCTGACCAAACTCACCCCGGGTCATCTCCTGACCGGCTTGACAGTATTAGGAGGAATCCTCGGGGGTTTGGGCCTTTACGACCCCTTGATCAAACTGGCCGGTGGAGGGGCAACCATGCCGATTATCAGCTTTGGCAATTCTCTGGCCAAAGGCGCGATCGCCGAAGCCGAAAAAACAGGCGTCTTGGGGGTCTTAACCGGTATGTTTGAGTTGACCAGTACCGGAATTACCGCGGCAATCATCTTTTCTTTCCTCATGGCCCTGGTAACCAGGCCCAAAGGGTGAACCCTTGGGTACCGGAAAAAGGATAGAGAAGATTCTCTTGCCAAACTCACCCTTGCCGAAAACCGATTCCCGGGATATAATAATTTTATGATATATGATAAATCATTGGTGAAGGAACCGTTTGATATTAAATCATACGGTTTTTCTCTATCCATCCGCCATGATCTAAGGAGGATTAATAATCTTTACCTTGCAATCGCACTTAACCTTTCAACCGCTTACCCTGGACGCTTTAACCCTCTATAACCGTTTGACCCGCAACATGTACTTGGAAAGTGCGGATTTTTCCTTTGTCAACCTTTTCATCTGGCGCCACGCGCACCAACTTCAATACGCCGTTGATCACGGTTTCTTCATCCCTTACTGTAATTATAAAGGGAATATCTTTTTTATGACCCCGGTCGGCGGCCCCCGGGAGCAATTTGTCACCCTCTGCGATAAATTAGCCGCCTACTCCCACGCCTGCGGGCGCCCTTTTCAAATGAGGACCGTACCGGAGGAAACCGCTTGCCTGCTGCTTAAAGAAGCTTCCGACCGTTACAAAATCATACCTGACCGCGATAATTGGGATTATTTATACAACACCAGAGATTTGCTGGAACTGAAAGGCCGTAAATACCAGCAGAAAAGGAATCAGATCAACAAGTTTCAGAAACAATACAGGTACGAATATATTCCTTTGCTCCCGCCGCTGCAACCGGCAACGATCTCCGCCTGTTTCGACCTTTTCGACCGCTGGGCGGAACCAAAAAAACACCTGCTCTCCCCGGAAGATGAGAGGACGGCCCTGAAAGAAGCCTTGGAAAACATGGAGCCGCTGGGCCTTAAAGGCGGGGCATTGATCGTGGAAGGGAAGTTTGAGGCCTTTTCCATCGGCAGTCTTTTAAATGAAGCGACGCGGGCGCCCATCGCCTTAATTCACTTTGAAAAGGCCAACCCGGAGCTCCCCGGGATCTACCCGGTAATAAACCAGCTTTTTCTGGCCAATGCCTGGAAAGATACGCTCTATGTCAACAGGGAAAATGATCTGGGCCTGCCCGGTCTGCGCCAGGCGAAGAAGCGCTACCATCCCGTGCGGATGTTAAAGAAATACACCGTCCTTGCCAGGCAGGAGGAGTTCTGTTGATTGCCCGGCGTTTACAAGAGCAGGATATGCGCCAGGCCAAAGAGATCTGGGAAGAGTCTTTTGACGACAAACCGGCCTTTGTTGACTGGTATTTTCGCCGGCGTTTCCGGCCTGAAGAGGGATTGGGGATCTTCTCCGGTTCCCTGCTTCTGAGCAACCTGCACCTGGCCCCGTACCGGCTCAGGCTGCGCGGCCGGGTTTTTCCCTCCGCCTATCTGATCGGCCTGGCCACAAGAGAAGAATACCGCCGGCAGGGACTGGCCAAAGAGCTTCTGACCTTCGCCCTGAGAACCCTAAGGGAAAAAGGGGTCTTTTTTACGTTCTTAATGCCCTTTGCGATCCCCTTCTATACCCATCTGGGCTGGGGTATCTGTGGACAACACCGGATTTATCGCCTGCCGCCGGAAGCTAAGATCCCGGGGAACAAGACCCCCGGCGGCCTGGAAAAACCGGAAAGAGCCAAAAAGGAGACCTCGCCGGACCCGGCGGTTTTGGACCGGATCTACCGGAATTGGAGCCTGCGCCTTGACGGTTGCCTGCTGCGGAGAGAAGAGGACTGGGAAGGCCTGCTTTTTGACCACTTCCTCGACGGGGGGGAAGTATGGTTCCTCAAGGAGACCGGTTCCGGACCAACGGCTTACGCCCTCTTTTATCCCGGCACAAAAGAGAATCTCCTACGGGAAGCGGCGTACCTGACGCCCGCGGCCGGCCGCCGCCTATTGCAGCATTTGGCAGTAAGAAACAGCAAGCCTCTGGTTTGGAGTGCGCCGGATGCAGCCATGCCTTTTTCTTTACCTGATCCGGAGGTCAAACCGGTTTTCTTGGGACGGATCACCGATCTCAAAGCCGCCTTGGAGTCTTCTCTGTACCCGCCGGGTCTCTCAGGCCGCTGGCGCCTGCGGGTTGAGGATCCCCTTCTCCCCGAAAACCACGGGGTTTTTCTTCTTGCCCGGGAAGGCAACGGGAAAATGCAGGTCACCCCAGCCCGGGGCAGAGAGGCCGATCTCACCTGCTCCATTGGCGGACTGGCCCGCCTCCTCTCCGGGACTATAAGCCCGGAGGAGGCAACAAAAAAACGCCTTCTGAACGGCGATGACAAGCTGATTTCTTCTTTTCTCCAACTCTTTCCCAAAAGCAGCCTATACATAAACGACTACTTCTAGCGGAAACAGTCTTATTTATATGCTATGCTATAAGCCGCCTCGCACTCCACCCGGCTGGCCACTGAGATTAATTTCTTACTTTTCTTCGCGCGGGTTGAAGCCAGGCTGGCCAGGTTGAGCAGTTGGGAGACGACAAGATCGGGACGTTCCGGCCGGCTCTTTCTCCGCCGTCCGCCGGCGATGCCCGCTGCACAACTGACCGATGCACCGGCAGGCCATTGGTTTTCCTGTAATGAACAGACCATTTGCCAGGCCAGGGCGACGGCACCCCGGAGATTTCTGGTGCTGACCACCGCAAACTCATCACCGCCATAACGACAGAGGAAATCCCGGGCGGAATCAATCCGGTTGTGAAAAATCGTAGCGACCTCCTGAAGAATACGGTCGCCAAAGACATGCCCGTATTCCTTGTCGATCTGGCCAAATTCATTTAAATCCAGAAAAATTAAGGAGATTTCCCGTCCCTGCCTAAGCAATTCCTCCCCTTTCTTCTGGAGAACCGTGACTTTTGGGAGGCGGGTCAAAGTATCCCAATACCGCCAAAACTCACCGTAAAGAACGGTTTCGGTGATGATCCCGGTCACCCGCCCGGCTTTGTCCACTACCACCAGACGCTCAATTTTGTGTTCTTCCAGCATCTGTTGCGCCTGCTCCAGTGTGGTCTCAGGGTAAACGGTAATCACTTCTTTTGTCATCACATCGGCCACCGGGCAATCCGGGGGTGTAAGACGCAGATCCCGTGAGGTAATAATCCCGACCAGTTTCCCCCTTTCCACCACCGGCAGGCTTCCGATCCTTCTCTCTTCCATCAGTTGGCTGGCCTCCGCCACCGTCTGTCCCGGCCTCACCACTTGAGGATCGGGAGTCATGATATCTCCAACCTTCAGCATAGTCCTCACCACGCAGCGCTGGTTTTGTTCGATCAGAAAAAAGAGAATATTTTTAAAATTTAGCAAACATGTCAACTATTTCTTCTGCTTTTATTCGACATTTTTCTCTTTTTGCCTTCTTCTTTTTCAAAAAAAACTGTCAAGGGTTACGGAAAATAACGCTCACGCTAAATAAGGAAGATAAATAAAGGCCGCAACTTACGGAAAGTTGCGGCCTTCCAATGCACGGCAAAAACGCGTTCAAAATTCCGGCTCAATCAGACCGTAATTCCCACCGCGTCGTTTGTAAACCACATTCACCTCTTCACTCTCGGCATTGAAGAATACGAAAAAGTCGTGCCCAAGGAGATCCATCTGCATCACGGCTTCAGTAACAGACATTGGTTTGATCGCAAAACGCTTGGTCCGGACGATCTTAGGTTCAGGAGCCTCTTCCACTCCTTCCGGGGAAGGCAGAACCACCCGGTTTTCTTCCCGCAGGCGCCGGTTGATTCTGGTCTTGTACTTGTGAACCTGCCGCTCGATCTTATTCACCGCCCCGTCAATGGAGGCGTACATGTCGCCGGTTTTTTCCTCCCCCCGTAGCAAAAGCCCGTTAACAGAAACAGTGATATCGACGATATGAGTTTCCCGTTCTACGCTCATTGTTACCTGGATTTCTAACGGCTCCTGCTCAAAAAACTTACTGATCTTTGCCGCTTTTTTTCTGGCATAATCTTGCAAAGCCTTTGTGACTTCCAGATTCTTTCCGTGAACCTTGATCTCCATTATTCACAACTCCTTCCTTCGATTTAATGCCTTATTAGATCTATTCCCTTAAATGCGATAAAATCCTTTCCCAAAAAATAAAACCTCCTTTGGAATAAAGGAGGTCTTTTATCTATTATTGTTGAGATTTAACCTTCAACAACAACAACATTGGCGGCTTGTGGACCACGTTCCCCTTCCACTATTTCGAAGTTTACCACTTGACCCTCTTTCAGGGTTTTAAAGCCTTCCATCTCAATAGCGGAAAAATGGACAAACACATCTTTCCCGCCTTCATATTCAATAAACCCGTAACCTTTTTCCGCGTTAAACCATTTAACCTTACCTTGCATTGTCGCTGCTTCCAAAATATTCACCGCCTTCCCGTTTTCAACCCGCTTTGATCATATCATAGCAGGCTTTACAATATACCGGCCTGTCCTGGGAAGGCGTAAACGGAACCTGTGTGGTGACGCCGCAGTTGGCACAGACCACTTCCGTCATTACCCGTCCCCTTTGTTTCCGCTGCCTCCGGCATTCCCGGCACCGCGCAGGCTCATTGGTAAAACCTTTCTCTGCGTAGAATTCTTGTTCACCTGCGGTAAACATAAATTCGGCGCCGCATTCCTTACAGACCAACGTCTTGTCCTCATAAGACATAAAAATTTGATTCCCCTTCCAAGGATTTATTTGTCGCAGCGGCTATTCGGCGAATTCTTCCCCGGCATCACCGCACGGACATTCTTATTATAACGCAAAATAGAAATTATGCAAGCAGAACAAAGATTTATTTTTTCCGGTCGACAAATTTCCCTTCCTCATATCCGGTTTTTTGCGGAGCGTAATAATAGGCCGAAACCGCCTGCCGTCCCTTTTTCAGCAAGGAACGGGTTTCTGCGGTTTTTTCCAGTTCCTCCTGTAGTTGGGTTAAGAGGCTGCCGGCTTTTTCCTGCAATGAAGTAAGCCGGGCCATGATCTCCCCCGGCTCCCCTTCCGGCTGCGCCATACCGGCCAGCACTGTCATTATGCATTCGCTCTCGGCCGCCAATTCCCTAATCTCATTGGGGTCTGCAGCGTCTCCGGCAGCCAACACCTGCGCCAACCGGTCGTAACACTCTTCTAACTTCTGATAGTAGGCAAGAGCATCCCCTTTACCGCTCATTTCTGCACCGCCGCCGGTTTTCTCGACGCCTGCAACCCTGTCCAGGAACTTCTCAGTGTCGTCAAGAGTTGTAAAACCTCATCCAAAATTTTCTCGTCTTTCTTCACATTGGCCTGGATCAACCGCTGGTTGATAAACACATAGAGATTCCTTAAATTAGTGGCGATCTCGCCGGCCTCCGGGTTGAGGCTGATGTTCAACTCGTCGATAATATCCTGGGCTCTTTGCATGGCCTTATTCGCCGGGATGAACTCCTTATCCGCCAGCGCCTTCTTGGCCTGGTTAATAAAGCGGATCGCCCCGTCGTACATCATAATGATCAGATCCAACTGGCCGGCGGTCTGGATTTGGGTTTGCCGGTAACGCTCGTAAGGATTATTCCCAGTTAACATCTGCGTTCCCCCCTAGCTACTTCTTAAACCCCCATTGGGAGCTGAGTGAAGAAACCTGCGCGGAGAGCCAACTCGACTGGGTCTGCATCTGGGAGAGCATTACCTCAAGGGCGATAAACTTCTGCATATAGTACTCCTCTCTTTGCTCCAGGCGCCGCTCCAGGGCTTCAATCCTTTCATCCACGTCTTCAATACGTGCTCCCAGGGAATCGGTTTTTACCTTTATGAACCCGGTTGGGCGGGTCCATTCAAAAAGAGTCTCGCTTAAAGCGGAAAAGACCCCCTCGCCTTCAGGAACGGCCTCCGCTCCAAAAAGTTTGGTTACCTCGGTAAAATGGGTCTCCAGTTTTTCACGGAATTTGGCCGCGTCAAACTCCAAACGCCCGCTTTTTGCTCCTTCCACCCCGGAAGCGGTTTGGATCCCGACCAACCCCAGTTGGTTTACTTCCGGGTCCACCCCTTCCACAACCTGGCTAATAAACCCCCGCAACTGTGATTGGATTCGAATCAATGCAGAGTCGCCAAGCAGAATGCCTGCTTCTTTGGTGCTGGCATCATATGCCAGGTTCTTTTGGATCAGATTCATGACTCCGTTATACTCACTAACAAACTTTTCAACGGCCTTTACCACCTTTTCTATATCCACATCCAAGGTAAGGGTGGCGGTACCTTCCTTTTTCAATTCCAGAGTTACGTCGTTAATCAAATCGTCAATGGTATTGGTGGAACGGGAGATCGTGAGCCCGTTTAGTTTGAGGAATGCATCTTGCGCTGCTTGTAACTGGTTTTTGATCTCTCCCTCACCGTCTAAAAAACCCAGTCCGGCCAGGACGCCTTCGTCGCCCTCCAGGGTTATCCTGTTGGCTAAGCCTGTTTCCTTGGCGGTCAAGACAAGCCGGTAATCTTCCTCATCCACGCGCACTATAGTGGCGTCCACCTCCGCAGCCGCGTGGAGATTGATCTTCCGGGTTATGCTCTCCAGCGTATCCCCGGCGGTAACCTTGATTTCTTCACCATTAATATAGATGGTTCCGGCCAGCCCCAAAAGATCGTCGGCCGTCGTTTGCGGATCCGAACTGATACTATGAGCCTGGGCCAATTGCAAAACTTCAATGTTAAAAACGCCCTTCTGCGTCCCGGCGCCCGCGGAAACGGTCAAAACATTCTCCCCTGTCACCGTAGCGCTTCGACCCCGGAAAGTAAAGACCGATTGGAGAGCCAGAGCAGCCTCCCGCAAGCTGTACAGGCGGGAATTGATCTCCCGCCAGGCGTCATTTTGCGCCTGGAGTTTGCTTTTCCTCGCCTCCAACTGTCTGACCGGCTGCCGTTCCACGTCGACCAGGGCTTTAACCAGTTGCGTGGTGTCAAGCCCGGAGGCCAGGCCGTCAATGCCAAATGATCCAGCCATTTTTCTCTCCTCCTAAATTCGTTCGTCGATCAAAAGACCAATCATCTCCTCCAAACGGGCCAGCATATCCAGGACCCGTTCCGGAGGGATCTCCTTAATCACCTCATCAGTATTATCGGCCTTCTTTTCCAGGATCTTTACCATAATCCGTTCCGTTTCGTCATGGACCTCAAAACGGAGACGTTTATTGAAGATCTCCATGGTCCGGTTGAGCTGCCCGGTTTTCTCCTCCAGCAACCCCAATAATTCATTCCGCGAGAGCTCCTCTTTTTTCGCTTCGCGCCTTTCTTTATCGGCTAAGCCCAACGGGGTCTTAAACTGTTTCAGCACTTTTTGTTCTTCTTGAACACCGGCGGATCCGTCCGCCCTTACGGTTTCGGGTTGAATCCTTTCCACCCGCATAATTTCACCTCCAAAAATCGGGCTCAGCGGCCGTTAACCCTGCTTGTCAAAAGAAGAGCCGGCCGGTCTGACCGGCCGGCCGTCAACCGGGTACCCTTATCCCAGCAATAAGAGGACAACCTGCGGCTTCATATTGGCCTGGGCCAGCATGGCAGTGGACGACTGGAGCAGGATCTGATTCTTGGTGAACTCCGCCATCTCC
>JAAYIC010000102.1 GCA_012735195.1 Bacillota bacterium | reverse complement strand
TCTGTTCCCTGTCGAGATAAAAGAAGCAGTGCAGGAAAAACTGAAGCGTTTACCCAAAAGAAAGCTGTTAGGGGTAGAAAATATTGATAATGTTCCACTATTCCGTGGCGGTCACAACTTAACCAGGATGGCTCTAAAACACCTTATTGAACAAAATGCTGTTATTTAGTGCATGTTTGCTGAATGTGAGGTTGAAAAAACCTACAGTGTCTTGACACTATCGAAGAATCAAAACCGGTGGTATTTAATAAAGTATTTTGGTAAAATAGGATAGATAATGGTTATTTTTACGCGGGTGGAAGGAGGATGGGGGTGACAACCGGCAGGCATAATCCGGGCTTTTCAGGGGCACGGGACAAACCGGAACAGGCCATCGGTATCTTCGATTCTGGAGTGGGCGGGCTTTCTGTGGCCAAAGAGATCAGAGCGCTTCTGCCCGGGGAGGATCTTTTTTATTTTGCCGACTCCCGGTACTGCCAATACGGGGAGAAAACCCCGGATTTCATCAGGGAACGGGCCTTTGCCATCACCGGTTTTCTCCTTGCCCGCGGCTGCAAAATGATTGTCGTCGCCTGCAATACGGCTTCCGAAGCGGCCTTGGGCGCCCTGCGGGATGCCTTTCCCGCGGTCCCTTTTGTCGGGGTGGAACCCGCTGTAAAACAGGCAGCCGCATATACAAAAAAACAGCGGGTCGGGGTTTTGGCTACAGCCTTAACCCTTGCCGGGAACAGGTTCTCCGCCTTGGTGGAGAAGTTTGCCGGCGGTTTGACCGTTGTTACCCAGCCTTCTCCCGGGCTGGTGGAGGCGGTGGAAGCGGGGAAGTTGGAGACAGAAGAGACCGAAGCTCTGCTCAAAACATACCTTCAACCCTTGCTCGAGCATGATGTGGACGTTATTGTCCTGGGATGTACCCATTACCCTTTCCTCCGTCCCCTGGTGGAGAAGATAGTCGGCCCGGAGGTCAAGATCCTGGATACAGGAAAACCCGTGGCCCGGCAAGTAATGAGGGTCTTGGAAAGACGCGGGCTTCTTTCATCACGGCAGGAAGGGGGGGAGGAGTCGTTCTTTACCAGCGGTCTTCCGGAAAGGGTGGCCCCGGTGCTTAGACGTTTATGGCCAAGGCCGGTGCGGGAGGTGATACCCGTTGACTAAGGGGCTTTGCCGCCGGCCGCCATCCGGTTCTCCAGTCTCTTGGCATAACAATAACATAAAGTGCGAGGTCTTTTGATCTCTGCATCATTTCTGGCAGAACATAAAGGGCGAGGTCTTCTGATCTCTGTATCATTTTTCATATTTCAGTTTTCATATTAAGGAGGATTCATAATCGTGAACAGTATCTCCGCAAAAATACTCGACGGTAAGGCTCTGGCCGCCCGGATCAAGGAAGGATTGAAAAAAGAAGTGGCGCGGTTGACGTCGGAAGGATTTACTCCCGGCCTCGCCGTTATTCTGGTCGGGGAGGATCCGGCTTCCCAGGTTTATGTCCGGAATAAGCAACGGGCCTGTGCGGAATTGGGGATTAGATCCTGGAAGCACCACCTGCCGGCGGATATTTCCCAGGAAGACCTGGTGCAACTGGTGGAAAAGGTTAACGCCGATCCTGAAGTAAACGGAATCTTGGTGCAACTGCCACTGCCTGCGCATATTCAGACCGAAGCGGTGCTGGATGTAATCGACCCGGCAAAGGACGTGGATGGTTTCCACCCGGTTAACCTCGGCTTATTAGCGGCCGGCCGGCCGGGAATTGTCCCCTGCACCCCAGCGGGCGTTATGGAACTGGTCAAAGAGAGCGGCGTTGATGTCGCCGGGAAAGAATGTGTCATTGTGGGCAGGAGCAATATTGTCGGTAAACCCCTGGCCTTTCTTTTTTTGCAGGAACACGGGACAGTAACGGTTTGTCATTCGCGCACCCGGAACCTGGAGGAGGTTTGCCGGCGGGCCGATATTCTTGTTGTCGCCACCGGCAGGCCCGGCCTGGTGCACGGCGGGATGATCAAACCGGGGGCGGTCGTTATTGACGTCGGGATCAACCGGACGGCGGAGGGGAAAATAACCGGAGATGTGGATTTCGCCTCCGCAAAACAGCAAGCCGGGGCGATAACCCCGGTTCCCGGCGGGGTGGGGCCGATGACCATCGCCATGCTGATGAAGAATACGGTGGCGGCGGCGCGCCGTACTGTGCAAACATTGGATTAGCAAATTGTTATCAATAGGCTAAAATTTAATAAATGGCAGGAGAATAGGGGAAAATACAGAATAAAATTTAAATGGAGCCAACAGGTACGTAAAAATGCTGGTTTTACCTGCCGGTGAAGATTTTCACTGCTGTATGCGGGCACTTTCGTACACCGGGCACTCTCCGGGACCGGCTCCGGAGAAAGGTGCGCCGGGCGTCTTGTGCGCGCATTAACGATGACAAAACAATAAAGGCAAAAGAAGGAGGACGGCAAATGTCGAAGAAAATGGTGTACTTCTTTGGCGCCGGGAAAGCCGACGGCACCGCGGAAATGAGAAATCTGCTGGGAGGCAAAGGCGCCAACCTGGCTGAGATGACCAATCTCGGCATACCGGTTCCGGCCGGGTTTACGATTACGACAGAGGTCTGCACGGCTTACTACGAAAACAATAAGCAGTGGCCGGCAGGACTGGAAGAAGAGATTAAAGAGAATATCCGTAAAGTGGAAGAAGCCATGGGAGCCAAGTTTGGCGATACGGAAAACCCCCTGCTGCTTTCGGTGCGTTCGGGCGCGAGGGTTTCCATGCCGGGAATGATGGATACCGTTTTGAATCTCGGCCTCAATGACGAGACGGTGCAGGGTTTGGTTAAAAAATCCGGCAACGAGTGGTTTGCTTATGACAGTTACCGTCGGTTTATTCAGATGTTCGGCAATGTGGTTTACGGGATCGACCACGACAAGTTCGAAGCTTTACTCGATGCCAAGAAGAAAGAAAAAGGATATAAGCTTGATACGGATATGGCGGCGGAAGACTGGAAGGATATAGTGGTTCAGTTTAAGCAGTTGTTCAAGGAAGAAATGAAGATGGAGTTCCCGTCCGACCCGTGGGAACAGTTGAAGGGGTCTATAAACGCCGTCTTTTCTTCATGGATGAACCCGAGGGCGATTACTTACAGGCGCCTGAACAAGATCCCGGAACACTGGGGGACCGCTGTAAACGTGCAGGCGATGGTCTTTGGTAATATGGGCGATAGTTCCGCTACGGGTGTGGCCTTTACCAGGGACCCGGCCACCGGCGAGAACAAGTTCTACGGCGAGTACCTCATCAACGCCCAGGGTGAAGACGTGGTGGCCGGGATCCGGACGCCGCAGCAGATCAGCCTGGAGGCCTCCAGGGAGTGGGCGAAGAGCAACGGGATCCCCGAAGAAGAGCGGAAAGAGAAATACCCGTCCCTCGAAGAGTATATGCCCGAGATTTACCAGGAACTGATGGGGATTAGGGAAAAACTAGAAAAACATTACCGCGAGATGCAGGACGTTGAGTTTACAATCCAGGATAAGAAGTTGTATATGTTGCAGACCCGTGCCGGGAAGCGGACCGGGGCGGCCGCGGTACGTATTGCCGTAGAGATGCAGAAAGAAGGTTTGATTGACGAGAAAACCGCCGTCCTCCGGGTCCAGCCGGAACAGTTGGACCAGTTGTTGCACCCGATGATTGACCCCAAGGCCAAGGTTACACCGGTAGCGCAAGGTTTGCCGGCTTCTCCCGGCGCCGCCGTCGGCCGGGTGGTCTTTACCGCCGCTGATGCCGAAGAATGGGCGGCCCGCGGTGAAAAGGTGATCCTGGCCCGTCCGGAGACCAGCCCGGATGATATCGGCGGGATGCACGCGGCTGTCGGGATCCTGACCTCCCGTGGCGGCATGACCTCCCACGCGGCGGTGGTCGCGCGCGGAATGGGCAAATGCTGTGTTGCCGGGTGCGGTGACGCCATCATCAATACCAACGAAAAGACCTTGACCATTAAAGAACATGTCCTGCGGGAAGGCGACTGGCTGACCCTGAACGGGTCAACCGGCGAAGTGATCCTGGGCCAAACCGACCTGGTGGAACCGGAGATCACCGGGAATTTCGGGATTTTGATGTCCTGGGCGGATAAGTACCGTGACCTCGGGGTCCGCACGAACGCCGATACCCCGCATGACGCGCAAGTAGCCCGGGAATTCGGCGCTGAAGGCATCGGGCTCTGCCGGACGGAGCATATGTTCTTTGGCCCGGAAAAAGAGCGGATCCAATATATGCAGGAGATGATTTTGGCTGATAATACAGAGGACCGTGAAGCGGCCTTGGCCAAACTCCTGCCCTACCAGAAGTCGGACTTTATCGGGATTTTTGAGGCGATGGAAGGCCTGCCCGTGACAATCCGGCTCTTGGACCCGCCGTTACACGAGTTCTTGCCCCATGATGAAAAGGCGCGGGCGGAGATTGCCGCGAAGATCGGTATAGAGCCGTCGGTTCTCGCGACCAAGGTGGAGGCTCTGGCGGAATTCAACCCCATGCTGGGCTTCAGGGGTTGCCGGTTGGGCGTGGTTTATCCGGAGATCTACAAAATGCAGGTCCGGGCGATTTTTGAAGCGGCCTGTGAATTGACGAAGAAAGGGAAGAAGGTCATGCCGGAGGTTATGATCCCGTTGATCGGGACCACCGGCGAGATGAAGCTGATCAAGGAGTATGCGATTGAAGTGGCGGAAGCGGTCATGAAAGAGTACGACGCAAAAGTCGAGTATATGATCGGGACCATGATCGAGATTCCGCGGGCGGCTTTGCTTGCCGGCGAGATTGCCCAGGACGCGGAGTTCTTCTCCTTCGGCACCAATGACCTTACCCAGCTGGCCTTTGGTTACAGCCGGGATGACGCCGGGAGGTTCCTCCCGCTCTATGTCGAGAAGAAGATCCTGCCCTTTGACGTCTTCCAGTCCTTGGACCAGGAGGGCGTAGGTGAATTGGTGAAGATCGGGGTCGAGAGAGGGCGCGCTGCCAGGCCCGACCTGAAGATCGGGATCTGCGGCGAGCACGGCGGCGATCCGGACTCGGTGAAATTCTGCCACGAGGTGGGGATGAATTATGTCTCCTGTTCGCCCTTCCGGGTGCCTCTGGCCCGCCTGGCCGCAGCGCAGGCCCAGTTGACAATACCGCGGAATTAAAAGGAAAGTTATGAGAAAAAAGAGGGAGGAATAAATTCTCCCTCTTTTTTAATCCCGGACTGCTCCGGTTCCCTTCATGCTTTTTAAAGCGCTTGGTTCCATTCATGTTTTTCCCAACCCCCGGACAAACTGTACAGGAGAGGTTTTTCCCGCAGCAAAGGGAGTACCGGTGAACACCTCTGCTGCCTAATGCACGGAGAAACCGGATAGTTTTGCCAAAGCGAAGGGACTGCTGCGCGCGCGAAAGCCGTTGGTTTAGGATTGTTTGGAGTTTGTTATCTTGAGGGACTATTGCGCGGGCGAATACCCTTGAAGTGGTGGGATGATGTTTCAGACAGAATACGGAGTGGTCCTCCGGGTTACCCGGGACCTGCCCGACCTCCAAGAGGCCGTGGTGCAGGTGGGGGAGGAAACCGCCCGGGCCCTCAATTATCCGGCGTTGACAGCCCAGGTCAAAAAGGGCGACCGGGTCCTCCTTAATACCACAGCCGTCCGCTTACAACTGGGAACAGGCGGCTACCATTTTATCATGGGCATTGCGGGAGCCGCGGAAAAGGGAGCCGCCGCGGGCGGGCACATTATGAAACTGCGGTATACCCCCTGGCAGATTAAGGTAAGAGCGGCCGAAGAAGAGGAATCCCCGCACCACCAGAGGATAAAAAGTTTTGCTTCCCTGGACGGCACACCGGTGATCGTCGGCGGCCTGCACAGTATGATCGCACCGGCGCTCCTGGCCTACCGGGCGCTGCAGGCCGCCCCGGTCCGGGTGGCCTACATCATGACGGACGGCGCAGCCCTGCCGCTCCCCTTCAGCCGGCTGGTGCGGAAGTTGAAAGCATACGGGCAGCTGCAAACACCCATCACCTGCGGTCATGCCTTCGGGGGCGACCTGGAGACGGTGAATTTCTATTCGGCGCTGGCGGCGGCAAAGGCAGCGGCCGGCGCCGGGTTGATCCTGGCGGCAATGGGACCGGGGATTGTGGGGACCGGAACCAGGTACGGCTTTTCCGGGATTGAACAGGCGTACATGCTTGAGGCCGTGGAAAGGCTGGGTGGAAAACCGGTGGCCATCCCCAGGGTCAGTTTTGCCGATCCCCGGTCCCGGCACCGCGGGCTCAGTCACCACAGCCGGACCGTTCTGTCGCAACTTACTTACGCCAAGGCGTTCATCGCCTTTCCCCGCTGGCATGATGAGCGCGGGCGGCTCTTGGCCGGGCAGATCCGCGATGAACGGCTGGCCGGGAAACATCGGGTTTTTTTTGTTGATCCCCCGCCGCTGGCCGGGCTTTTTGCCGGCTATGACCTGGAGGTAAAGACCATGGGCCGTTCTTGGCAGGAGGACCCTTCTTTTTTTGAAACCGCCGCCGTCTCCGGTATCCTGGCCGCCGCCTTAGACGCCGGCAAAGAGGATGAACTGGAAAGAGTTAAACCCGGGAGTTAGGAAAGGGAGAAGATCACGGAACCACTCATTCCATATCAAATTAGACGAAAAAGTCAAACCGTAAAGTTAGGGGGAGAGAAGAAAAAGGTGATGGAAGATTTAACTGAAAAGAAGCTCCGGGGAAGACTGGTCTATGACGGGAGTTTGCTGAAAGTGCACCGGGACGAGGTGCTTCTCCCCGGAGGGAAAAAAGCGGCGCGCGAGTGGATTGATCATCCGGGGGCGGCAGCGGTTATCCCGGTGCTCCCCGGGAACCGGGTGGTACTGGTGCGGCAGTTCCGGTACCCTATAGGCCGGGAGATGCTGGAGATACCCGCCGGGAAGCTCGATCCGGGGGAATCCCCTGAGGAATGCGCGAAACGCGAGGCGGCGGAAGAAACCGGTTTTCACATCAACTCCCTGCAAAATCTGGGCGCTTTCTTTACCACTGTGGGGTTTACCAATGAAATAATCCATCTCTTTTACACCGCCGATCTTGAACCCCGCCCCTCCGGGCGGGAGGAACCGGCCAACCCCGATGAGGACGAATACCTTTCTGTGGTCATCCACCCGCTGGCCGAGGTTTTGCAGATGATTGACGAAGGATTGATCATGGACGCGAAGACTATCATCGCCTTTTTACGGGCGCAAAGAAAAGGCTTGATTTAACTTATCAACTTACCGGCATATCCTCCCTTGTCCTTTCATAATTATGTAACCGGGACAGGGGGTGGGGATTTGCTCTCCGAATACCGGCGGGAGGTCGTGATCAGGTATATAGAAGAC
>JAAYIC010000096.1 GCA_012735195.1 Bacillota bacterium | reverse complement strand
GGCCTGCTCAACATCGTTAAACTCAATCTGGAAGATAACACCGGCTGTGATGTCGTCTCTCGGGGAGACTTCCTTCTTAAACCGGGCGCTGAACCAGCGGTACTGGCCAAAGAAACCGCCATCGGCTAAGACGGTGTTATCATGTTCATCAGTCCATCCAGGATGGTTCAGGTACCCAGCCGACCATTGCCCGTTGATCGTTGTCTCGATCTGAGCCATGGCTGCAGCAGCCAGAGACAAGGTAAGAACCAAAGTCAAAAGAACAGATAACAGCTTTTTCATTTAAGCAATAACCCTCCCTAAAAAATTTACTTAAGAATGCAAGCCATTATATCTGGAAGTAAAATTACCGTGCCTGCAAAAGACTTGCCAGGTTCCGTCATTTTGCGGCGCGGCGGATATTGTGCGGTTTCGCATTCCCTCCTTTCAAATAATTTTCCTGTTAAGCACAGGTGAAGTTGGACATATCCTCACATGGTTTATTATTCTAGTTGGTCCGGGAAAATCCTTTCTTTATTTTGCTAAACACATAAAATAATTGCAATTATAGCAAATGACAAAATAAAAGGCGGCCGAGAGACCGGGGCAAGGCGCCGGACTGGGAGCCGGCTGCGGTTTTTTACTTTACCGGGCATGGCCTGATTCGATGTCAAACATTTCCGCGGAAATAAAGTGAAATTAAAAGAGGAAATAAGCGAGAACCGGTCGAATCATTATAGGCAAGGAACAAAATGGCGAATAAACCGTTGCCTGTTAATGAAATTTATGGCATGAGTGAGATGGTATAGAATTTATGGTAAATATTTAAGATTATATGATATTATATATTATATATATATTGAAGTTTTTTTCAAGGGGAATGGCGGGCTTCACTTCCGGACCGGAAATACCCGGGAGAGATAGGGGTAATTAATTGGCAAGGATGAATAGGGGAGCCGCACACGCGTATCTTCAGCAGCTCCGGAATGCAGAATTACCGGTCTTTGCCGAGATAACTACGGGCACGGAGAACCGGCCGGTCCACCGGCATCAAGGGTATTTTGAATTATTGGCGGTCTTTGCCGGGGCTTGCCGCCTTGTCGTCGGCGGCGGTGAGTACTTTATTAAAAAAGGGGACGTACTGGTGATCAAGGGCGGCCTCGAACATCGGATCGAGGATGCCTGCCAGTTAAAAGCCGGAATTCTTCATTATCAAATAGGGAGAATCGCCGGGTGGGCGCAAGAATTACCGAAGTCGCCCGGGTCGTGGCGTTTTTTTACCGAAGGGTCGTTCGCAGGGAAACCGCCCGAATTCCGGGAGGGCTTTCATTTGTCCCCTTCCGGTCTGCAATACCTTGAGTGGCTGGTGGACCGGGTTATTGATGAAGGCAAAAAGAAGGACCGGGATTCCTTGGCCAAAATAAAAGCGTACTTCCTGGCCCTGGCCGCCTTTATTGCCGGACAGGAAAAGCGCTTGGACCTTAATGCGGCCGTCCGGACCCGCGCCGGTGATTTGCAGCTGCGGGAGGTTGTCAAATACATAACAGAACACTACGCAGAACCGATAAAAGTAAGTCAACTGGCAGAGATGACCTACCTTTCCCCCAGGCACTTCACGAGGATCTTTAAAGAGTATTTCCAGACAACCCCCATGAATTTCATCACCAATTGCCGGTTGCAACGGGCCCGCCTTTTGCTGGCGGAAAAAAACTGCTCCATTACCCAGGTGGCCAATGAGAGCGGTTTTTCCGACAGCAACTATTTTGCCAGGCAATTTAAGAAAGCCTTTGGCGTTTCTCCCTCGGAATACCGGGTGCGACTGAAAGAAAACAGCGCCGGTCCGGTATAAGTACTATTTTTCCGTCGGAAAATTATGTCACATTCGTTATGGTTATAGGGAAATTGCTGTATTATAATATTTATTGTTGCAGAAAAGTTGCTGGAGAATAAAGAATAGGTTTCAGACCGAATAAACTCTGTAACAATCAGGGCAATTAAGAAAAAACACGACGGATGGGAGGCTGTTTATAAATAAATGGGAAAACAAACGTTTGCCTTCCGGCTGCTCCGTTTGGGGGAAAAACGCTAAGACCATGAGGGGGATGAGGATGAAGAGGTTTTTACAAATATTGCTTGCGGTGGTTTTCTTTTCGGTATTAATTTTCCCGTGGAGCACAAACATGCAGTTGCAGGCGGAGGCTTCCGATTCCTCCCACTCCGATTTGGTGGAAAGATTGGAAGCCGTAGTTATCGGCAGCCGGGGAGATGATTATTTTTCATACCAGGCACAGTATGCCGGATTTCCCAAGCCGGCGCGGGAGATTAAAATCGAGGCGGCCGATTTCGTCCGTGCCGACCATGACGTGGAGATCCTGACGGATTTTGCCGGCCGTCCCGGGCGGGCGGTAAAAACCGGTGAAGAAGGGTTTATCGAGTGGAAAGTCCATGTGGATACCCCCGGGCTTTACCAGATAAAAATCGAGTATTACCCGGTCGAAGGGCGAGGGGCCAGCGTTGAGCGGGAGTTATGGATCAACGGCGAGCTTCCCTTTTTTGAGGCCAATCAGTTGATTATAAAGAGGATCTGGACCGACGGCGGCCCGGTGCGGCGTGACAACCGGGAGAACGATATCCGGCCCAGGCAGGTGGAGGCCCCCTTCTGGCGGGAGCTTTATTTGGGCGACTATAACACGGGTTACTACCCCGAACCGTACCACTTCTATTTTCCCGCCGGGGAAAATACCATCCGCTTTACGGCGGTAAAAGAACCTTTGGTCATCGGCAACATCACGCTTTGCCAGAAAGAAGCGCCTCCCACTTATGAGGAATACCTCCGGGACCATTTGGCCAAGGGACGCCGGCCGGTCGAAGGCCGTTTCATAAAGGTCCAGGGAGAGTCGGCCCAATTCCGGTCGGAACCGACCCTTTATGCGATTAATGACCGGACTTCGCCGACCACCGAGCCCTACCACCATTCCAAGATTCGCCTCAACGCCATCGGCGGGTACCGCTGGAACCTTCCCGGCCAGTGGATCAAATGGCGTTTTGAGGTGCCGGAGAGCGGACTCTACAAGATCGTTTTTAAGGTCCGCCAAAGCACGGTGCGGGGGTCCTATTGTAACCGGCGGCTCTTAATCAACGGCGAGGTTCCGTTTGCGGAAGCCGAAAACCTTGAGTTTAGATACAGTAGTAGTTGGAAGAATTATACGGTCGCGACTGCAGAGGGCGAGCCCTGCCTCTTCTATCTGAAAGAGGGTGAAAACGAACTGCACATGGAGGTCACCCTGGGGCACCTGGCGGACCTCCTCCGGGCGGTTGAGGACAGCATCTTCCAGTTGAACAGGGCCTACCGGAAGATCCTGATGGTAACCTCGGCCAACCCGGATCCCTACCGCGACTACCAACTGGATAAGCTGATGCCGGATGTGATTGAGCTCCTGGCCGAGCAGGGGGAATTCCTTGATCACCTGGCCATACAGCTCCGGGATTACACCGGCGAGCGCGGGACCCAGACGGCAATTCTTACGCAGATGGCGTACCAATTAAGGGATATGGCGGATAAACCCTACACCATCCACAGGCGGATGAACTCTTTTAAAGAGAATATCGGCGCCCTCGGCGCCTGGCTCCGGGAGATGAAAGTCCAGCCCATTGATATAGATTATTTTGTTGTCGCCGCGCCCGAGCAGAGAGTCCCCCGGGCGGATTCGGGCTTTTTTGGAAAACTCTGGCATGAGTTGCGGGGCATGGTGGCTTCCTTCTTCGAAGATTACCAGGCCATCGGTGATGTTTATGAGGGCGAAGCCGTACGGGTCTGGGCGATAACCGGGCGTGACCAGGCGCAACTTCTCAAACAGATGATTGACGATACCTTTACCCCGCAAACCGGGATCCCGGTTAATCTACAGTATATCCAGCAGCAGGTCTTGATGCCGGCGGTGGTGGCCGGACGAGGCCCGGACTTGGCTTCGCAGCTCTACCGGAACGACCCGATCAACTACGCCATCCGTAACGCGGCGGTGGATCTGACCGAATTCCCCGATTTTCCCGAGGTGGAAAAGTCTTTTCATCCCAGCGCTATCGAACCGTTCCGCTTTGAAGACGGTGTTTATGGCCTACCGGATACCCAAACCTTTCCGGTGCTCTTTTACCGGAGCGATATTTTGGAGGAATTGGGGATCGAAATCCCCGAAACCTGGGAGGACCTTTACCACATCCTGCCGATCCTCCAAAAAAACCATCTGGAGTTTGGCATCCCCATCTCCGTCCAGTTGCAGGCGAACCCTTATGCCGGCCCGGAAGTAGCCATGCAGTCGTACGCCATTTTCCTGTTCCAATGGGGCGGGGAGCTCTACTATGAGAACGGGATCGCCAGCGCCCTCGATACCGAAGAAGCGATTGGCGCCTTCCGCTTCTGGACTGAGTTGTTCCTCAATTACGGCCTCCCCTTATGGTATGATTTTGTCAACCGGTTCCGCATCGGCGAGATGCCGCTGGCCGTACAGGATTACCAGAACTACAACCAGTTGATTGTCTTTGCCCCGGAAATCAGGGGATTGTGGGGGTTCGCCCCGGTACCCGGGGTCAGGCGCCCCGACGGTACCATCGACCGTTCCGTGGGCTCCAGCGCTTTGGCGTCGATGATGATCAAAGCGACCAAGAATAAAGAAGCCGCCTGGGAATTCTTGAAATGGTGGACAAGTGCGGAGACCCAGGAACGGTTCGGCCGGGAGATGGAGACCCTCCTCGGCGCGGCCGCCCGGCATCCGACCGCCAACATGGAGGCGGTTTCCCGCCTGCCGTGGCCGATCAAAGATTACCGGGCCATCATGGACCAGTGGGAATGGGTTAAGGGAATCCAGGAAGTCCCGGGCGGTTATTTCACACCGCGGCATATTACCAACGCCTTACGGAAGGTTGTTTACCAAAAAGAAGACCCCCGGGAAACCTTGTTGGATTATGTTGTTACAATCAATGACGAGTTGACCAGCAAACGCCTGGAATTTGGCCTTGAAACCCTGGAGGACAGAGAAAAAGAGAGAGGAGTGGGAGAATAAAGATGCCGTCACGACCCATGCAGACCTCGCTTTCCATGCCATACAAGAGAAGACTGGCCGAGCGGGGTAGATTAGGAAGATTACTTGCGGATATTAAAAAGAATAAGGTTTCCTATTTGTTCCTGGCCCCGTACGGTATCATCTTTCTGATTTTTACCGTCTTTCCGGTCTTGATCTCCATTGGGTTCAGTTTTACCTATTATAATATCCTGGAACCGCCCCAATGGATCGGCTGGCGCAACTACATCAACCTGTTCCTGGCGGACGAGGTGTTTCTCATCTCAATCAAAAACACTTTCTTGCTGGCGGCGATCACCGGCAGCCTGGGCTATTTTGCCTCCTTCTTCTTTGCCTGGCTCATCAATGAATTGCCGCGGAGGATCCGGCCCCTTTTTGTCCTGGTCTTCTATGCCCCGGCTCTGGCCGGATACGCCGTCTCCCAAATCTGGGGCATTCTTTTCAGCGGGGATGCCTACGGCTGGATGAATGGGTTTTTGATGAAGCTTGGTATCATCAGAGAGCCGATTTACTGGCTGACCGACCCCAACTACATGCTGCCCGTCCTGCTTGTGGTCGTATTATGGATGAGCCTGAGCCACGGCTTTCTGGCTTTTGTCGCCGGGTTGCAGACTGTTGACCGCAGCCTCTATGAGGCCGGGTATACCGACGGAATCAGAAACCGGTGGCAGGAACTCTGGTACATTACCCTGCCTTCAATGCGGCCGCAGTTGATGTTTGGCGCGGTGATGTCGATTACGCAGTCCTTTGCGATCCATGATGTTTTGGTCCCGTTGGTCGGTTTTCCCAGTACGGACTATGCGGCTCATACCGTTGTCTCCCATCTTGTCGACTACGGCAGCTTCCGGTTTGAGATGGGATACGCCTCGGCCATTGCCACCATCTTATTTCTGGTAATGGTCGGGACCAACAAGATTGTGCAAAGATTGTTGAGAAAAGTGGGGCAGTGAGATCATGAAGCTACTAAGACCAAGTAATCTCAGTCGTTCGATAGGCGGGGACCTCCTTAACCTGTTTTTCCTGGTTTTGTGCGGTTCCCTTATGGCTTTACCTTTGCTTTATACGGTTTTCCAGGCACTGAAACCGCTGGACGAGATCTTTATCTTTCCACCCCGGTTTTATGTGCGCAACCCGACACTCGATAATTTTGTGCAACTCCTGGTTATGATGGGGGAGTCGTGGGTGCCGTTTTCCCGCTACCTCTTTAACACGGTTTTTGTTACTATTACCGGCACCGTCGGCCATGTCATCGTTGCGTCAATGGCCGCGTTTGTCCTGGCGAAACATAAGTTTCCCGGGCAGAACCTTTTCTTTAATATAGTCATCCTGGCCTTGATGTTTTCCTATCACGTCACCGCAATCCCCAACTACCTGATCATGGCCCGGATTAATTGGGTCGATACTTACCTGGCGCTCATCGTTCCCTACTTCTCGTATCCGCTGGGATTGTTTTTAATGAAACAGTTTATGGAACAGATCCCCGACTCACTGCTGGAGTCGGCCAGAATTGACGGGGCCGGTGAATTCAGGATTTTTTGGAAGATCGTGATGCCGTCGGTCAAACCGGCCTGGCTGACCTTGGTTATCTTTATCTTCCAGCAGCTCTGGACGATGCAAGGGGGCGTTTACATTTACAGTGAACAACTGAAGACCCTCTCTTATGCTTTTAATCAGATACTTATAGGCGGGGCCGTCACCATTGCCCGGGCAGGGGTAAGCGGAGCCGTAGGCTTGTTAATGATGATCCCCCCGATTGTGCTCTTTGTTATTACCCAGAGCAATATCATGGAAACCATGGCCACTTCAGGTATTAAGGAGTAAGGGGGTAGGAG
>JAAYIC010000111.1 GCA_012735195.1 Bacillota bacterium | reverse complement strand
GAACTGGGGGGCTTTAAAGAGATCATCTTTATGGTTGAAGGAAAAGGCGCTTATAGCCGCTTAAAATTTGAGAGCGGGGTCCACAGAGTCCAGCGGGTACCGGTGACTGAAGCCGGAGGCAGGATCCATACCTCTGCCGCCTCCGTCATTGTTCTGCCGGAAGCAGAAGAGGTCGAGGTGGAGCTGGACCCCAACGACCTGCGGATTGATGTTTTCCGTGCCTCCGGCCACGGGGGACAGCACGTGAATACCACCGATTCCGCGGTGCGGATCACCCATTTACCCACCGGGATGGTTGTCACCTGCCAGGATGAAAAGTCGCAATTAAAAAACAGGGAGAAAGCCCTGAAGGTCCTACGGGCCAGACTTTTGGATCAGATGCGCCAGAAACAACAGGAGGAACTGGTCAGTACCCGCCGGAGTCTGGTAAGATCCGGCGACCGGAGTGAAAGGATCCGTACCTATAATTTCCCGCAAAACCGGGTGACCGACCACCGTGTCGGTTTAACACTACACCGCCTGGATGCGATTATCGCCGGAGATCTGGAGGAGATCATATCCACCCTCCTGCTTTCGGAGCAAACAGAGAAATTAAAACAGGCGGACGGAACGGGCGGTTGATGAAGGTGCCTGATATCAAGTGGGTTCTTGCTTCGACCGCCGATTTTTTTGCCGGTAAAGGCATGGATGCCGCCCGCCTGGAGGCAGAGGTCCTTTTGGCCCATGTTCTCGGGACCGACCGGCTCCATCTGTATTTAATGCCCGACCGGCCGTTGGACGCGGAGGAAATACGGAAGTATAAAGAAGCAATCCGGCTCCGGCTCCTGGGAACGCCCACAGCTTACATCACAGGTAAGAAGTCTTTTTTAAAGTGGGAGTTTAAAGTAACTCCGGAGGTGCTGATCCCCCGGCCGGAAACGGAACTGCTGGTGGAAAAGGCGGTGGCAATGGCCGCCGGGAGAACGGGAGGGGAAGGCCCGGGCACATGCCGATTGTTGGATTTGGGGACCGGCAGCGGTGCGGTGGCGGTCGCCCTTGCCCATTATCTTCCGGAATGCCGGATCGATGCGGTCGATATTTCCCCGGACGCGGTGGCGGTGGCAAAAGAAAACGCCCGGGTACTCGGGATGGAAGAAAGGATCACTTTCTACACGGGGGATCTCTTCTCAGCCTTGCCGGCGGAGAAGAAAGGCGGCTATCTAGGGGTTGTCTCCAACCCCCCGTATATTCCGAGCAAAGCCTGGCCCGCCCTGCCCAGGGAAGTCCGGGCGGAGCCGCGGGTGGCTCTGGACGGGGGAGAGGACGGCCTGAAAGTGATTAAAGATATTTTGCACCAGGCCGGCGAGTACCTGATGCCGGGGGGCTTCGTTGCTCTGGAACATGGCGACGATCAACACCTGCAGGTGACGGCGATCGCAAAAAAAGAGGGATTTCCGTATGCCCGCACATATAAGGATCTTTCCGGCCGCTGCCGGGTGACGGTTATTTCCCGGGAAAATGAGTGAATTCCTAATATTAACGCCCGGGAGAGGCCTGCGGGTTTTACCGGGGTTGGCATAACATTTAAAACAGGCTTTTCTAAACGCTTAAGCCAGTAAGTTGGAGTAAGCGTTTTTTATTTGGTAAAATCTTACTGCCAACAGCAACAGGATTTTAATAGAAAATGTCTAAAAAAAAACAATTCTGTGTAATAATTATAAGGAAGCCAAAAATAAGCATCAGCATGGAGAAGGAGGCGGCCGGATGGGATCCGGGTTTTGGGAGAAAATAATTGAGAGCAACCGGAAACAGGCCATGGAGAATAAGCTCTTTTTGACCTCACGGAAAGTCACCCTCTTTAACCTGATCGGAAGCTCCGGTGCGGGCAAGACCGAAATAATCCGGAGAACCCACGAGGTTTTGCAAGGCCGGTTTTGCATCCAGGTACTACAAGGTTCGGCCGCCGCGCAACTGGATATCGAAAGGTTACAGGCGGTAGGGATTCCTTCCTGTGCGGCCAGGACGGAGCGGCAAGGAGGATATTTAAAGGCCGGAGAGGTTGGCGCCGCCTTGCGGCGGCTGCCGCTTTCCCCGGGTAGCCTGGTCTTTATCGAAAATCCGGGGGAGTTGTTCTCACCCGTTAATTTTGATCTGGGTGAGCATTGCCGGATACTGATCCATAGTATATCTGAAGGGGATCTCACTCCTTTAAAATTTCCCCGGGCTTATGCCGGGGTTGACCTTGTCCTTTTAAACAAGGTTGACCTTCTGCCTTTTTCCGGGTTTTCCCGGGAGCGGTTCACCGCCCACCTCCGGCAGGTCAACCCGGATGCGGAGGAGTTGGCCCTTTCTTGCCGGACCGGTGTGGGGTTGAAACACTGGCGGGACTGGCTTCTGCGGTTTTGCGGAGAAAGCCCGTTCGAGGAGAGTGGTTGAAGTCGTGAAAAAGTGCTATTCTCCTTTTTTGAGGCGTTCCGCCCAGAGGTGGATCTCATCGGCGATTTCTTCCAGGGGAACCTGTTTGACCGCTGCCCCGATCTCCCAAGCCTTCTGCGGCATCCCATAGATGACTGAGGTCTTTTCGTCCTGGGCAATCGTATAGCCCTCGCTTTCGCGGAGGGCCTTCAGTCCTTCAGCCCCATCGTCACCCATGCCGGTTAGAATAATCCCCATCGCGTTTTTCCCCGCTTCCCTGGCAACAGAGAAAAATGTTTGGTTAATGGATGGGTTATAGATTGACCCCTCAATTGGCGGGGTTAACTCCACAAAGTATTTTGCGCCGCTCCTCTTGACCAGCAGATTTTTTCCGCCGGGAACCACCAGGGCGTGGCCGGGCAGTATCTGGTCGCCGCTTTTTGCCTCTTTTACCCGTATCCGGCCGGCTTCATTCAGGGAAGCGGCAAAGGATGCAGTAAACATCGGCGGGAGGTGCTGAACGAGGATTAGCCCCGGGACGTTGGGGTTAAGGGTTTTAAAGATCTCTGTCAAGGCGACCGTACCACCGGTTGAAGCCCCGATGGCAATCACTTTGTCGGTTGTCTCCTCCAACCTGTCGGCCACCGGTTGGGCAGAGGAGGAAGAAGGGCTTTCCCCGGCTGGTTTTTGTGCAGGCAAGGCCGGGGCCGGAATACGGGCGGCCGCCGCCGCCCGGATTTTTGTGATGATCTCCTCTTTTAATCTGTTCATTCCTTCCCGCAACCCCATGGTGGGTTTGGTAACAAAATCCACCGCACCCAGCGCCAGGGCTTTTAAGGCGATTTCACTGTTTTCTCTGGTCCAGGAGCTAATCATCACCACCGGCTTGGGCTGGGTCCGCATCAAGAGACGGAGAAATTCCAAACCGTCCATATGTGGCATTTCCAGATCCAGGGTGATGACATCGGCCTTCATGTATAAAGTGTTTTTTATTGCCTTTAGGGGGTCGCTGACAGCGGCAATCACCTGAAAATCGCCGGTTTCGTTAAGAATGCCAGTTAGAAACTGGCGGATAAAAGCGGAGTCGTCAATTATTAGGACCCGGATGGGTTTGCGATTGGGATTAGTCGCGCGCTCGCTACCAGTCTTATGTTCCATTTTCACCAGCCTTTTTATGGTAAATAGAGTTTCCCAGGGGAAGCCAGCGGCGATCCATAGAGGTATTTATGGATTCCGAATGCCCCAAAAAAAGATGACCGCCGGGATTCAGCCGCCGGTAAAAGATATCAAGCAGTTTCTGTTTAGCCTGGTCGTTGAGGTAGATGAAAACGTTCCGGCAAAAAATAATGGAAAAGCGAATAAAGGGGGGCAAAGATTGGTCATCGAGCAGATTCATCAGCCGGAAAAAGACTTTCTTCCGAAGCTCGGGCGTAACCCGGTAAAACCCTTTTTCCTCTGTGAGGGCGAGGAAGTATTTCCTGAGCAATTCAGGGGGAACCGTCTTCAGTTGTTCAGCCGGGTATTTCCCTTCAGCCCCGATTTTTAACCGGGCGGTATTAATATCGGAAGCCAGTACTCTGACATCCCATGTAGCGCCCAGGGTTTCCAGGCAGGAAATGGCGATACTGTATGCTTCCTCCCCGGAGGAGCAGCCCGCCGACCAACAGCGCAGTTTCGCTCCGTTTTTCCTCTCTTTTTTCAGTTTGGGCAAGAGCCGGGTTTGGAGATAAGCAAACTGTTTCGGTTCCCGAAAAAATGATGTTATGTTGGTTGTTAGAAGTTCAAAAAGGATGCCTTGCTCTTCCGGATGAGTACGCAAATACTCCAGATATTCCTGGTAACTCTTCAGTTTTAGCTGGACTAGGCGCCGGTTGAGGCGGGAAGTGATTAGATATTTTTTGCTGATATTGTATTTGAAGCCAAGGTTGGTATTGATCAACCGGCAAATCTCCTCCACTTCCCGGTCGGAAGGGGAGGTAATAAAGGCCATGGTTTCCATTGGGTCACAACCTCATATATTATGATTATTGCATGCAGCCAGTCTGTCTCCTCAGTTCAAACCGGCTTTTTCCCCGGTTTTTTCTTCGATTTTTTCCCCGGCCAGTAATTCATCTTCTTTTTCAGCAATAAACTCTTCGATTTGGTCTTGATCCTCAAGATTGATGATCTTGTCCAGATCGAGCAGGAGAATCAATCGTTCCCCGAGTTTACCCACGGCCTTCAAGTATTTGGTTTTTTCGCGCGCTGAAAACTCCGGGGTCTCCTGGATTTTCTCTTCCGGAAGGTTGAGAATATCGGAGACCTGGTCGACAGTGAGACCTAAAATCTTTCCGTTGGCTTCCACCACGATAATGACTTGTAATTCCTTATTCTCCAAAACCGGCAGGCCAAACTTATCCCTCAGGCAAAGAACGGGGATGACTTCCCCCCGGAAATCAATGACCCCTTCGACGTGGGCCGGAGCATGCGGGACCTTTATCGGCTGTGTATACCTGATAATCTCTTGCACCCGTAAGACATCAAGGCCGTATTCTTCTTCACCTACGGTGAAAAGGATTAGTTGCTGTTCATTTTCCAACCCTGTAAACTGCAGGTCCAGAAGGTTCATCGTGTTATCGGTCTTCGCGGCCATCTCTTTAGCACCCTCCTTATAGTTATTTTACACCAGGCTGTGCTTATTGTCATTAGTTCAATGCGGTTAAATCCCGGGCCAGCGTTTGCGTGTCCAGGATTAAGGCGATATCGCCGCTGCCGAGGAAGGCGGCGCCGGAAATATCAGTGATCTTCCCCATGCTTTTTTGGAGAGATTTGATCATGATGTCTTCCAGACCCAACAATTCCTGAACAACAAACCCCACTCTGCTGCGGCCGTAGTTAACTATGACCACGGGCATGCGAAGAGGATCGTGCTTAAAGGGGAAGTTAAACCGCTTCCCAAGGTCGAGGAGGGGGATAACTTCCGGATAACGGTAATAAATAGGTCTGCCGTTGACATAATGGATTTCGCTCTCTTTGATCACAAGACTCCGCTCCATATCAGTGACGGGAAGGCCGAATACCTGATCGCCGATTTTGACCATGAAGGCCTGGATAATGGCGAGGGTGAGAGGGAGCCGCAGTGAAAAGGTGGTACCTTGCCCGAATTCGGTTTTCACTTCAATACTCCCTTTTAACTCGTTGATTTTGTCCTTAACCACGTCCAGGCCTACACCCCGGCCGGAAACATCGCTGACTTGTTCGGCAGTGGAAAACCCGGGGTGAAAGAGAAGTGCGGTTAATTCCCTGTTGGATAAATACTCCTCATTTGAGATTAACCCTAAGCCCAATGCTTTTTCCCGGACTTTCTCCAAGTCAATTCCCCGGCCGTCGTCAGTGACATTAATAACAATGTGTCCGCCTTCCTGGCGGGCTTCGACAAGTATGTGACCGGTCTCGTCTTTACCCAGCTTTTTTCGTTCTTCACTTTCTTCCAGGCCGTGATCGACGGAGTTACGCAACAGGTGGGTAAGGGGATCGACCAGTTCTTCTGCTATTTCTTTGTCAATCTCCGTATCTTCGCCGGAGAACTTTAACTCCACCTTTTTCCCGCTTTGCCGTGCTATGTCCCGGACGATCTTGGGAAAGCGGGCGAAGAGGCGCCGCATCGGAATCATCCGCAACTCCAGGGTTCTGTCTTGGAGGTTATTCGTAATTTGCTCCAATTCTTGTATAGATTTACCCAATTGCTGCCATGTGGCTTTCCCCTGGTAACCGTGGTCATAAAGGTGACGAAGGGAAGTCTTTAAGGTGAGGAGTTTACCTACTTGGTTAATCACATGGTCAATCCGGTCCGATTCCACCCGGATGGTATGGGTCTCCACAAATCTTTCCCTGTCACCGATCCGCGCTTCTTCATGGTAAGTCCAGAGGCGGATTTTGATCTCCCGGATCCCTTCTGCAGGAAAACCGTAAATCGCCTCTTCATCTTCCAACGACAGCGGCGTCTCTCTGAGGAGAACCAGTTTTAAAGCGGCAAAGTCATCCTCTGCCAGCTGATTGAGGGGGGGAGCAGCCGTGAGGATCTTGCCGTAGTTTTGCAGATGACGAAAGAAGGCGGTGGCCACGGAACTACGCATCGGACTTTCCTGTGTAAAAAAGAGTTCCACGCCGTAAACGGGTTTCCCTTCTTCTTGCCAGGAAGCGACCGTCAGTTTTTCTTGTCTACTAAGGACCAGCGGCACTTCTTGCAGCGGCTTGGAGAGAGCAGCCGGGCCGGTTGCCGTCATCATCCCCTCAAATCTTTCCTTCCATGACAAGAGGGAAGAAGCACCGGCATTTCCCTGGAAGTAATCCTTCAGGGCATCGGTGAATTGGAGGAGAAGATCGATCTCGGATTTCTCCAAAAGGCGCTTGCCGTCCCGGACCAGACCAAAAAGGTTCTCCAGTTCATGCATGGTCTCTTTGACGTCATCCATGCCGACCATTCCGGAAGAGCCTTTGATATTATGGGCAATACGGAACATTTCATTGATATAGACGGTCTGTTGCTGTGGCTCCTGTTCCAGGTGGAGGAGGATGGAAACCAACTGCTCTATCTGTTCGTTAGTTTCGGTCATGAAAACAGAGAACAGTTCCGGATCAACGAGCTCCCATGTGTTTTCAGCTTGCTGCATGATTTCATCTCCTCCTATATTGTAGAGTCTCTCTTAGACAATTACGGGGAAGGATAACCCTTGAGGGGAACCCCTCAAAGATAACCTCAAGGGTTACTCCTTAAAAATCTTCCAGACTGTCTTGGGTAAAACCGTTTGTTTCATGAGCCGGTGGCTGCTGAGAGGCTGGTTCTCCGTTCTTGTCTTCACCGGAAACCTCCATCTCCCGGGATTCTGCAATGTCCGGATCACCGGCGTCTGAGTTCACCTTGATCATACTGACCACATCCCGGAGGTTCTCTGCCTCAGCGTGCAAGGTTTGGCTGGAGGCGGAGATCTCTTCCACCATAGCGGCATTTTCCTGGGTTACTTGGTTCAATTGGTCGGTGGCGGCCTGGACTTGCTGGGAGGCGCCAGCCTGCTCACGCATGGCGGCGGCTACTTCAATTATCACATCCGAAGCGCGCTTGGTGTTGGCGACGATTTGCTCAAGGATCTCTGCGGATTTTTTTACCAGGAGGTTACCGCGGTCGGTCCGTTCTACGCTCTCCCTGATCAAGGCCTCGATTTCTTTTGCCGACTCTGCGGTCCGGCCCGCCAGGTTCCTGACCTCGGCGGCGACTACTGCGAACCCCCGGCCCTGTTCACCGGCGCGGGCCGCCTCCACGGCGGCGTTTAACGCCAGAAGATTGGTTTGGAAGGCGATATCATTTACTACCCTGATAATCTCCGCTATCTGCTTACTGCTGGCAGAGATCTGTGCCATGGCGTCGATTGTCTCCCGGGTGGCTCTTTCGCCTTCTTTCACCACTTCCAGGGTGTTTTGGGCAAGTTGGTCGGCTTGGTCGGAATTGGCCGCAGTCTGCTGGATGGAGGCGTTAACCTCTTCCATGGTGGCAGCCACCTCTTCCAAGGTGGAGGCCTGCTCTTGGGTGCGCTGTGAAAGGTCCTGATTACCGGCGGCGATCTGCCGGGAGGCGTTTTCTACTTGATCGGCACTCTGGATAACATGTCGGATTATATTGGAGAACTTCTCCACGGCGATATTGAGTTCGCGGGCCATCTCCCCGATTTCATCTCCCCGCTTTATCTCCACAAAGGAAGTCAGGTCGCCGGCGGCGATTTTCTGCAAATTGCTTTTGATTTTTAAGATTGGTTTGGCAAAGGACGAAGCGGAAATAATACCCAGAATCACGGTGCCCAGGATAATGAATACCGCCAAAATGATAATGGTATTGCGCAGTTTGTCGGTGGCGGAAAAAACCTCGTCCTCGTCAATCTGGAGAACAAAACCTGCCGGGTTATCGCCAAGCATGCCGACGCTCAGGTACCCCAAAACTCTGGCGCCCTGGTCATTCCGATACCTTTTGATTACCGCGTAATCAAAATTACCGGCTTGGATGGCAGCGCCGAGTTCATCGGTTTCTTCTGTTACGATCCGGGTTTTCAAAATCTCAAGGTCCTTGTTGAAACGGGGCTTTGTCAAGAGAATCTGGTATTGATTGATGATAAAGACCTCCGCCGAATCACCGATCTGCTCCAGACTTGCCGTGAGAATCTCACTTATCAGGTCGGCGTTGAGAAACAGGCAGAGGGCCCCGATGATCTGTCCTTTTTCTCCCCCACTGCGCACAGGAGCGGAGACAACGATTACCCCCTCCCGGATTTCGTCGGAGTAAAAAACCTTGGATACTGTCACACGTCCGGCCAGGGCGCCCTGCATGTAGTCGCTTATTAACACATTTTTATCTAAGAGCGATCTATTGGTGCTACTGATTATTTTCCCCCGTTGCTCGCAGAGAAACATACCGCTGTACCCATAACGCTCTTTAACCACTTTAAGAAAGGGCAATACCACATCTTCATTACGAAGCCGCCATTCTTCAGGGTCCTCATAATATACATTCAGGCTTTGATAGATATCGCGGGTGGCGGCATAGACATAGGCGGAATTACGGTATGATTCAAACAAGCTTTCAAAGATCTCTTGGCTCTGAGTCGCAAATAACTGAACCCGCTTTATTGTTTGGTCGTGTAATTCATTAACGGCAACGTCATAAGAGATAATAGCTATGACCAACATGGGAACCAGACCGACCAGCATAAAAAGGAGAATCAGCTTCGGTCTTAGTTTCATCCTGTTGAGCATTGGTGAACCCCCTTGAATTGTAGAATTCTGAGCGCGGATCAGGCCCGGTTTCCAAGCGAGCAATGGGCTGCAGACAATCTGGATGTCGATCTTCTCCTGTAAATTTGGGACAGAAAAAAGGAGTACTTCGGCAACCCGGCTGTCTTGGCGCTTTATGCACCGTAGACCCGCAGTTTTGCGTCCCCGCCTTTCGACGGGTTTGCCCTTATCGGCCATCCTTTATTTTTAAACCTTAAAAATTCTCCAGGCTGTCTTGGACAAAACCGTTTGTTTCATGAACCGGCGGTTGATAAGGAACCGGTTTTCCGTTTTTTTGCCCGCCGGGAACCCCTTCTTTCCGGGATTCTTCAATGGACGAATCACCGGCGTGCGAGTTTACCTTGAATCTGTTGATCACATCCTGGAGTTTTTGCGCCTCAGCGTGCAAGGCCTGGCTGGAGGCGGAGATCTCTTCCACCATGGCGGCGTTTTCCTGGGTTACTTGATTCAACTGGTCGGTGGCGGCCTGGATTTGCTGGGAAGCGCCGGCTGCTCACGCATGGCAGCGGCCACCTCAATTACCACATCCGAGGTGCGCTTGGTGTTGGCCACGATTTGTTCAAGGATCTCTGCGGACTTATTCACCAGGAGATTACCGCGGTCAATCCGGTCTACGCTCTCCTGGATCAAGGCCTCGATCTCCTTTGCCGACTCTGCGGTCCGTCCCGCTAGATTTCTGACCTCAGCGGCGACTACTGCGAACCCGCGGCCTTGTTCACCGGCGCGGGCCGCCTCCACGGCGGCGTTTAATGCCAGAAGATTGGTTTGGAAGGCGATGTCATTTACCACTTTGATAATTTCCGCAATCTGTTTGCTGCTGGCAGAGATCTGTGCCATGGCGTCGATTGTCTCGCGGGTGGCTCTTTCGCCTTCTTGCACCGCCTCCAAGGTGCTTTGGGCAAGCTGGTCGGCTTGGTCGGAATTGGCCGCAGTCTGCTGGATGGAGGCGTTAACCTCTTCCATGGTGGCGGCCACCTCTTCCAAGGTGGAGGCCTGCTCTTGGGTGCGCTGTGAAAGGTCCTGATTGCCGGTGGCGATCTGCCGGGAGGCGTTTTGTACTTGGTCGGCGCTGGCGGCAATTTCGGAGATCAGATCGGAAATCTGTTCGTTGGTGGCATTGATTTGACGGGCAATATCTCCGATTTCGTCATTCCTGCCAATCTCCATAACCGTTGCCAGATCACCGGTGCCAATCTGTTCTAACCAGGCTTTGATTCTTAAGATCGGACGGGTTAAAGAGGATGCAAACGCATAGCCCAGGAGTATAGTGGCTAAAATGATGAAACCCAAAATAATAAATAAGGCCCGGCGGACTCTAAAAAGCCTGGCGTAAATTTCATCGTAGTTAACCTGGAGAATAAAACCGGCGGGATGGCCCCCAAGCATCATGACCCTATGATATCCGATAACTCTGTTGCCTTTTTGATCCCTGTAACGTTTAAAAGCAGAGTAATTGAGGTCTCTTGTCCGGATCGCATTACCAAGCTCAGCTGCTCCTTCCACGTCAATCCGGGTTTGTAAAACTCTTGAGCCCGGCAGGAATCGGGGTATGGTTAGCAACATTTGATCTTTGTTAATGAGATAAGCATCGCCGGACGCACCGATCTCATCTAAGAGTGTTATGAGGCTCTGAGTGATTTTATCGGCAAACAACTCCAGACAGAGCACACCGGTAATTTGGCCGCGGTGTTTATCACTGTAAACCGGGGTGACCACATTGATTAGGTTCTGTTTAATAACGTCGGTATAGAACATCTCAGTTACAAATGTCCTACCGTTCAGAGCGGTTTGGATGTAGTCACGATGAGACAGGTTGGCCCCGATATTTATGCCTAAAGTGGAGGTGATTATTTCCCCATTAACATCGGTGAGAAAAACACCGCTGTAACCATACTCATCCACGATCTTTTTCATGAAGGGGACGGTAAACTGGGCATTATATGACTCCCATTCTTCCCGGTCTTGGTAATAGAGGTTCATGCTCTCATAGATATCACGGCTAGTCGCGAAGACGTGGGCCGCCTGGCGGTGTGTTTCAAACCAATAATCAAAAACCGCGGCCTTTTCTACGAAAAACAAGTGGATTCGACTGTTGATTTGGTTGTTTAATTCTTCAACCGAGGCCCGATAACTGATTAATACTGTGATCATCATGGGGATCAAGCCAAGCAGCATAAAAAGGAGCATCGTCTTTGGCCTCAGCTTCAGCCTGTTTAGCATGGTAAGGCCTCCTTTTTGTAAGATATCCTATAGACTCTGTTTACAGCAGTCGTTTCCAAATAATTCTCCCGTCCATGGCAGATGAAACCCCCTTTATGTATTCTTGTGAATACCTGCGACTAAAAACCGGTTTTCGCGGTGGCGAAGACGCCGGTTTTTAGGGTTATTCTCTGATTATCTCCTTCGTTACATCCCGGGTTCCATTATTTTTTTTCTTTACAAAAAACTACCAAGAAGTTCAATCTATCAGGTATTACAATTATCGAAGATTCATTTATAGATCTTTAGTAGTTAATTTAAAATAAATTAATGAAGCAAAGAATTTTCTGTTAAAAGGGGGCGGAGTTCCGCAACAGAGTATGCGAGAATAATTGTCGGGGGCCGGAGAAAAAACCAATCATTACGCAGAAGGAAAATCGGGCTTTGCTCCATAAGTTAGTGTAAAATTACTGTAGGTCTTAGCAGG